>JAPNUP010000084.1 GCA_026627345.1 Bacillota bacterium
CGTGCGCGGATGCGCGCGGGGATTGGGTATGTGCCGCAGGATCGACAACGAGACGGTTTAGTGCTTCCTTTTACCCTGACAGAAAATATGATGCTCCGTGAAGCGGGTGGTCCATTCTCGCGCTATGGGTGGCTCACCAAACGCAGCGCAAAAGCACGGACGCAGGCGCTCCTAGACGCTTTCGATGTGCGGCCTCCACGTCCTGATGCCCAGGCTGGCAGCTTATCCGGTGGCAATCAACAAAAGGTCATCTTGGCGCGCGAAGTGGCGCGCCGTCCAAAGCTGCTGATTGCCGTCCAACCCACGCGAGGGCTCGATGTCGGGGCGATCGAAGGCATCCATCGCGAACTGCTCAAACTGCGAGATGAAGGTAGCGCGGTGCTACTCGTGTCGCTTGAGCTTGAAGAGATCATGGCGCTGGCGGACCGGATTATTGTGATGCACGCTGGACAAGTCATGCTCGAAGTGCCGCGAGACGAAGCCATTATAGAGGAGATTGGACTTGCGATGACAGGCGAACGTTTCACGCATACGGAGGTGATGACATGAGCGTGCGCATGCGCGCGATCTTGCTGCCGCTCTATGCGATCGTAACCGGGATCGTACTTGGTGGGCTGATCATGTTGATCTACCACTATAACCCAGTGTCTGCGTACGGGGCTCTGTTTTCCGGCGCCTTTGGCAACGCCAGCGCACTAGGCAATACGCTTACATACGCGGTGCCGCTCGTTTTGTCGGCACTCGGCATTGCTGTAGCTTTTCGTGCTGGGCTGTTCAATATCGGGGCGGAGGGCCAATACTGGATGGGCGCCATAGTCGCCGTTTGGGTGGGCTATCACCTAGTAGACTGGCCCATGATCCCGCATATTGCCATCGCACTGCTAGCCGCTATGGTCGCGGGCGCTTTATGGGGCGGCGTAATTCCTGGATTGACCAAAGCATTTGTTGGCGCACACGAGGTGATCACGACGATGATGCTCAGTTATATCGCCATCTTCTTTGGTCACTATTTGCTTGAACAAGGTCCGATGATGGCGCCAGGATACCTGCCCCAGTCACCGCCTGTAGCAGCCAGCGCCACCCTTCCGTACTTTGCTCCACTTCCGACGCTGACAGACGGATTTTGGATCACCATTGTGATGATCATTTTGGTGCATGTGCTGTTATTTCACACCACACTGGGCTACAAGTTGCGCGCGGTAGGTGCCAGTGCCAACGCGGCGCGATACGGCGGAATGAATATCGCGTGGTTCACGGTGCTGTCGCTCGGGATCAGTGGTGGGCTGGCGGGTCTGGCAGGAGCTGTTCAGATGCTGGGCGTAGAGAACCAACTGTCTGATTCGTTTTCATCCGGATATGGATACACAGCGATTGTGGTATCGCTACTGGCGCGCAATAATCCGATCGGCATCTTGTTTGCGGGCATCTTTTTTGCCGCGCTGTCGGCTGGGAGTCAGACTATGCAGATCAATTCCGGAGTGTCTCCCTATATGACGGATGTGATCACAGGCATTGTCGTCTTTTTCGTCGCTGCAGATCGTTTGTACGCGTATTTGCGTATTCGGCTCAGTCGTGGTGCAGGTGGCAGTCCCAAAGGAGTGAAAGCGCAGCTATGAGTGTTTGGGCGCAGGTCTTCGGTAACCCAGAATTGTACGCATCTACGTTGGCGCTGGCCACGCCGCTCGCGTTACCCGCTCTTGGAGGCACTTTTTCCGAACGTACAGGCGTGGTGAATATCGCGATGGAAGGCAATATGCTCGTTGGCGCGTTTTTCTCTGTGCTGGTGGCGGCGTCTACCCATTCCCCCTGGCTGGGCCTGCTCGTCGGGATGCTGGCAGCGGGCATTTTGTCGATGGGGTTGGCTTTTACAGCGATTCGCTTGCAATCCGATCAGGTGGTAGTGGGTATGGCGCTGAACCTCTTTGCATCCGGCATCACCGCCTTTTTGTATAACACGATTTACGGGGCCAGCGGGACACCTCCGACGACGCCTTATCTGCCGACCGTGACGATCCCAGGGATTGCGCAAATCCCGTTTGTCGGGCAGGTGATCGGTCAGCAAAATGTGCTCGTGTATCTCATGATAGTACTTGTGATCGTCAGTCACTATGTGCTCTTTCACACCACTTTGGGGTTGCGCATGAGAGCGGTCGGTGAACACCCTGAAGCCGCCGATACGGTTGGGATCAGCGTAGCTTCGATTCGCTACCTCGGTGTTTTCATTGGCGGATTACTCTCAGGCCTAGGCGGCGTATTTCTCTCGCTGGGTCTGCTCAATTCATTTGATATCGGCATGACGAACGGCCGCGGATATATTGCACTGGCGGCGATGATATTCGGTAAGTGGACGCCGTTTGGGTCGCTTGGCGCCGCACTGCTGTTCGGTTTTGCCACGGCGCTCAGTTTTGCGTTACAAGGCGTAGGGATATCGTCCAATTTGGTAGCAATGTTGCCATACGCGTTAACGATTGTGGCCTTGGCTGGACTCATCGGTCGTAGTCGTCCGCCTGCTGCAGACGGCATTCCTTATGCACCTAGCAAGTGACAAAGAAGAAGCGGGCCGGGGTATTAACCGGCCCGCTTCTTTGGGGGCACAAAGAACGAGACGCCCCCGTTTTTGTTTTAAAGGTTCATGATCTCGACAGGCTCACTGACATCGGATAAAGGGATGCCGAAGATGCGAGCGTAAAAATAAAGTTCCGCTTCCAGCGTACGCTTGATGTTCTCCGCGCGACGAAAACCGTGACCTTCACCGGCAAAGGCGATATAAGCCACAGGAACGCCTTTTTGTTTCAGTGCATCGACCATCAGTTCCGCTTGATTGGGCAACACGATCTTGTCGTCCAATCCTTGAAAGAAGATCACTGGTTTGTTTAGCTGCTCAGTGTGGTGAAGTGGTGAGCGCGCTTGGTACACGGAAACCGCTTCTGGATACGGGCCGACAAGACTGTCCATGTAGCGGGATTCAAACTTGTGTGTCTCCTTGGCCAAAAGCTCGATGTCGCTGACGCCGAAGTAGCTGGCGCCTGCGCTAAAAGTATCGAGAAAAGTCAGCGCTGCGAGCGTGGTATAGCCGCCAGCAGAGCCACCGCGAATGGCTAGTCGCGCCCGATCGGCGTCGCCTCGCTTGACTAAGTACAAGGCGCCGTGCTCACAGTCTTGCAGGTCGACAATCCCCCACTGACCACGTAACCGCTGCCGATAGTCGCGACCGTAGCCTGTGCTGCCACCGTAATTCACATCGAGGATGGCGAAACCACGACTCGTCCAATATTGGATGCTGAGACTGCGCGTTGTGGACGTTGCACTCGTTGGACCTCCGTGCGTAAAGACGATAAGCGGCGGCGCTTCAGAAGGCGGGGCGTCGTACTTTTCATTTTTGGGCGGGTAAAAGAAGCCGAAGGCTGTACGTCCATTCGCTGTCGGATATTCGATCGCTTCGGGAATCGACAGGTAGTCGTCGTCCATCTCGATTTCCGAAGACTCTCTGAGTTTTTCGAAGGTCTCTGTGTGCGGTGTAAATAGTACGATCGCTGACGCCTGTGTAGGTGAACCAGCTGTAAACACGACACGACCACCACTACCAGCGTGAACCCCGGAGATGTCGGTGAAGTGGTTTTCGACATGGCGCATGTGCTGCGTCTGCGTATCGACGACTCCGAGCTGCCACATGCCGCGTACGTTATAGGCGCAAACGACCTCACGCGCGGACAAGAAAGCGTATGTAGACAGTCCGAATACCCACTGTGGCGCACCGAACTCCGCCTCCATGGCTAAGACGCAGGTGACGCCATCTGTGCTTTCGCGATACAGATTCCACCAGTTAGAGCGATCTGACACGAAATAGAGCGTGCCGTCTGGTGACCACTGTGGTTGAAAGATCGATTCCTCATGTCCTCCGGCAACGCATCGCTCATTGTGAAGGCTCCCATTGGGGGCGATGTCGGCGACCCAAAGCTCGGTGCCGTCCCAAGGCATATTCGGATGATCCCAGACCAGCCAAGCGAGTTTGCTGCCGTCCGGGCTGAGCGCCGGGGAGGAGTAAAAGTCGTGGCCACTTGCCAGCACCGATATTTCTGATGGGCCTTGTGTAGACAAGGCGACGAGCGTATTGACTGCCTCTTTGTCGGGACCTGCGCTATGGTCTTCTCGCACACAGATCAGACGACTGCGCGCAGGGTCGTAGACGAAGTCCGCAAAGTACATATCGCTACGCGACGTCAATGCGACCGGAGCCTGTCCTTCTTCGTGGCGGTACACCAGGTTATCGCTAAAGTTGGCGGCGTATAACACGCCGTCGGCGACGGTAAAGGCGCCGCCCCCGTACTCGTGCGCACGTGTGCGGACATTGAATGGCGCGGGTGTCACGTCTCGCGTCATGCCGTCTGCCGCACGCTTGACGGCGACTGTGCGCCCGCCTTCTTGCGCCCTTCCTTCGAGCCAATAGAGATCGGACCCGTCGAACAGGGCCCCTTGCAAACTGACAGAACCTGCAATGATCAGATCAGGCGTAATCGGTGACTGCCACGAACCGTATGATGCCTGCTGCCTTGTCGTCATAGCCTACGCGCCTCCAGAGAAAGAAATGGTAACGCCTCTATCGTAACACACTGTCTGTCATTCGCGTGCGGTAACGCTCGAGTACGGTGAGGACTGCAGTCACTTGTCTAACACGCGCAGCTTGGTCAACTTTGGTTTGAGTTTTTTGGTGCCGTGGCGCGAGGCAAACGTAATCTCGAGTTCCAATTCGTCACCTTCGCCGGTGAGGTCGGTGACGACACCTGACCCGAACTGCGGGTGGCGCACATGTATCCCCACATCCCAGCGTGGTACGATCTGCAGATCGGACTTTGATGCCTCGAGTAACCCCTTTGGCAGTTCGTCGAGAAAGCGGGAAGGGTCGTTCATCTGCGTCTGCCCGAATAGGGAACGTTCAAAGCAGTACGAGAGATGCAATTTTTCCTGTGCACGCGTAATGGCGACATAACATAAGTTGCGCTCTTCCTCCACGCCTTCGAGAGAATCCATCGAGCGGGCGTGTGGGAATAGTGTTTCTTCCACACCTATGACGAATACGACTGGAAACTCGAGCCCCTTGGACGCGTGGACAGTCATCATGTGTACGGCGTTGTCTTTTGCGCCGCTTTCTTTGTCTGTGTCAGACAACAAGGAGGTCTCAGAGAGAAAATCCGCCAGCGTGCCATGTCGTCTTCGCCGGTCAAACGAGCGGGTGACCGTCAGTAACTCATCGATGTTCTCAAGGCGGTTTTGATCCTCTTCCTTGTGACTGCCGGCGTACATCTCGCGATACCCTGTGCGCGTGAGCACCAACTGCACGAACTCCGTCACCGTCAGCCCTTCTTGCATCGCTCGCAGGCCGGTCATGATCTGATATAGCTTAGCAGCTCCGTCTGCGGCCTTTGCGCCAAGCGAGGCGGTGAGTTCGGCCGCGGCGTCTGCCTCTGGGCCGGGCGCCTGCGGCTGGCCGATTCGCCCCATTGCTTCTAGTATCGAGAGATCCTTTTCATGCGCGAAGTCAAGTAAGCGGCGAATCGAGCCTTCACCGAGGTTTCGCTTCGGTACGTTGATCACGCGCAGGAGTGAAATCTCGTCTTCCGGATTCACGAGCACCTTCAGATAAGCCATGACATCCTTGATTTCGCGACGATCGTAAAAAGTCATGCCACCAATGATTTTGTATGGAATGCCGGCTTGTAAGAAAGCATCTTCTACCGCGCGCGACTGGGCATTGGCGCGATATAACACCGTGCAATCACGAAACGCCCCGCCTTTTCCGATGTGTTCCTGAACACTGGCTATGATGTAGACGGCTTCGTCTGTCTGATCGAGTGCTGCATACACGGAAATCTTATCGCCGGCGCCTTTGGCTGACCAGAGCGTTTTGTCTTTGCGGTTCTCATTGTTTCTAATGAGGGCGTTGGCAGCGTCTAAGATGGTGTTAGTGGAGCGATAATTTTGCTCCAATTTGATCACAGCCGCCTCTGGAAAATCGCGTTCAAAATTCAACATGATCGAGATGTCGGCACCGCGCCAGCGATAGATCGCTTGGTCCGTGTCACCGACCACGCAGAGATTGCGACTGGCTTTGGCGAGCAGGCCGATGAGCTTGTACTGCGCGCGGTTGGTGTCTTGATACTCGTCGACGTGGATGTACTTAAACTTTTGCTGGTAGGTTTCGAGCACCTCAGGATGATGTTCAAACAAATCCACAGTTTTGAAGATGAGGTCGTCAAAGTCCAGTGCATTGGCGCTTTTCAATCGTGCTTGATAGCCATGATAGACATCGGCTGCAATCGCGTCGATCAGATTTTTCTTGCCACCGCGAGGCATGTCAAAAGGGCTAATCAGTTCATTTTTGGCGGCCGATATTTTCCACTGCACAGCAGCTGGATCGAACTTCTTGAGATCGAGGTTCAAATCGAGCATGCACTGTTTGATCGCGGATATCTGATCGTCCGCGTCGAGAATGGTAAAGGTGTGAGCAAGGCCGATATGTTCTGCTTCTCGCCGCAAGATTTTCACGCAAGCGGAGTGAAAAGTCGTCATCCAGATGTCCTGCGCGACATCGCCTACAAGCTTTTGCACGCGGTCATTCATTTCGCGCGCGGCTTTATTAGTGAACGTAATGGCGAGAATGTTCCAAGGCGCCACGCCCTCTTTGGCCAGCAGATAAGCAATGCGCCGCGTCATGACGCTGGTTTTTCCAGAGCCTGCGCCTGCAAGTATAAATAAAGGGCCTTGTGTCGTCTCGACTGCACGCTTTTGCTCTGGGTTAAGACCGTCTGTGATCGTGTCGATGGAGATCTGTGGTGTCAAAAAAGCCTGCGTCATAGGTGTGACCTCCGAGAAAAGACATGCGCGGTCGCCGTGAATCTACTTTCCTTCGCGACGGGGACTTTCAGAGTATCACGGAAAGCGTGTGATAGGAAGGGGTTCCGCTGTTGTCCCTTACCCTTGTGAACAGCAGTCATACGCTGTTACTAAGGGAAAAAGGAGGTGAAACGCATGGTCACGGGATTCATGATGTACGCGCTGTGGTTGGTACTCATCGTGATCGGTTTGAACGTTCTAGTAGGGGCCATTCGCGCGGTGGTGCGTGACCAGTTTGACACGGACGTCTTTCCGCGTTATTTGACCACTGCCATCTTGGGCGGCGTCTTGCCGCTGCTCGTTCTTGCCCATCTGCGTTACATCGATCCATCCGGTTGGCTGATCTTGCTGTTTTACTACGTGAGCGCGATCGGCCTTTTTGTCAAGTATTTACTCGATTTGCTACGCAAGATCAAGCGCTAGAAGATTGGCGCGTGCAACGAGGGTAAACCCAAGACCGCTTGCAGGGGGACTGGGTATATCCTCGTTTTTTGCTGCGCGCTATCAGGGGAATGAATATGACAAAAAAGTTACAAGAGACTCTAGTAACCACTTGACACGGGATTGTGGGTGTTATATTCTATGGTCAATTATTTAATAAAGGTTATAAACTAATAGGCGACCAGGGTGTGAAGGTCGTTTTTATTACCACCGTTTTGATAACGCTTTCTCGAAGCGTCGCAAGCGGATCTGGTAAGGAGGTGGTGGGGTCGCAAAAAGGGCGGTGCCACTGTGGACGCAGGCATATATGCTCCTACAGAGAGCGCAGGTCTGTGCACGGAGTGCAGTACACCCCACATGAAAGCGGTTGCCGCCAGCAGATGGATGGCTAACCAGACAGATCGAAAGCATCTCGAAAGGGTGGTTAATAGATGAAAAGAATATTGAATAAAGCCTCACTTGCAGCTTCCGTCATCATGGGAGCGGGCATTATCGGTGCAGCGCTCGCGGGCATCGCGCCGGCATCTGCCATGGCAGCCAGCAATGTCGTGACCATTCCAGAACCGCCGATCTCGAGCCTTGACCCGACCCAGTGGGGTGGACAGATCCTGCTCGATCAAGGGACTGTACTCGAAGGCTTATATGGCTATAACAGCAACAACCAGATTGAAGCGAAAATTGCCTCTGGTTACAAAGTGTCTGACGGCGGTCGCGTCTGGACGATTTACCTGCGTCACAACGCCAAATGGTCGAACGGCAAGCCGGTCACAGCGCAAGATTTCTACTATGCGTGGATGCGCTTAGCGTCTCCTGCTGACTCGACCGGTGCCCTGTGGGCCGGCGTGATGAGCAACGTCGTGAACGCATGGGCTTATCATGCAGGCTCTGCAAGCGCTAGCATGGTTGGGCTGAAAGTGCTTAACCCTTATGCGCTGCAGATCACTTTGGGTGAACCGCAAGATATCCTCGGTCAGTTGGCGATCACAGGCTCCATGCCGCTCTATCCACCGGCTGTAGAAGCGCATCCAAACAACTGGTATCTTCCACAGTACTTCGTTGGTGATGGCCCTTATGTTGTCAAATCCTTTGTGCCAAACGGTCAGATCACCTTGACGCGTAACCCGCATTATGTCGGCGCGCCTAAAGAAGTGAACGTCGGCAACGTCTCGCAGATCAACGTGATTCCAGCGCCGACCGTTCCGCTCGAAGATTACCTGGCCAATAAACTGTCGGTCGCCCTCATCGGCAACCCGTCTGACTACCAGTACATTAAGACGCACCCGGCCTTGAAATCGCAAGTGCATATTCAGCCGCAGTACAATGTGACGTTCCTTGAATACGACAAGTCGACCACAGCGTCTCCTGTGGACAATCCACTCGTGCGTGAAGCGGTCGCTATGGCCATCGACCGCACGCCGATTGCCAATAATGTGCTAAACGGTATGGCAGAACCCGCCTTTGCTTTCGGCCCTCCGTCTCTGGGACCGACCAAGTATGAGCATGCACTGCCGTACAATGTAACAGCTGCGCGGGCACTGCTTGCGAAAGCTGGGTATCCAAATGGCAAAGGCATCCCGACCTTGCAGCTGTATTGCCAAACTGTGGCTAACAGCCCATCGTCGGTAGCCGTCGCAGAAGCCATTCAACAAGAACTGAAGCAAGCGCTGAACATCAACTTCAAGATCGACCCGACTGCCGCTACCTTATGGGGGGCAATCACATGGGAAGGTCTGAACGCAGGCGTTCAACCGGGCTTTAACATCGGCCAAGGTGTGATCAACTGGAATGCAGCGTCCAATCTGACCATGCAAGCGAACCAGTTTGTCGGTGATCCCGGCACCATGGGGCCGGCCTCGTACAGGGAGCACGTCTCTGACTGGTACTTCCCAACATACGACCCATCTGGTGTGTCCGCATATGGCAATCCGAACGATGCTACTGAGGGAACAACATGGTCTAGTATGCAGAAAATCCAGGCCTCTGTGATTAAGGACAACGCGTACTTGACCGCGTGGTTCAAGCGTCAACCGGCTCTCTATCAACAGCTCAATGCGGCGCAACCTGGGAACACGACGATGGATCTCTGGGCCAACCTCGTTTCCGAGTGGAAAAAAGCCAGCACGCCTGCCGCGAAACATGCAGTGTGGGTGAGCGCCTGGAAATTTGTCAGCAACTACAGTGAAGGTGACGGTTCTACCAGTGTTGGTCTTGATGGTCAAGTGTACCAAGACCAACACGAAACGAAAGCACAGTATGATGCGACCATCTGGGGCAACGAACTGAATGCTGCGACGACTGCGCAGCAGGAGAATACGCTCGCATCGAAGATTGACAACCTGCTCATGAGCCAAGGCTATGTGACACCGCTGGTCATGAACGAAAGCATCTTCCTCGAGAAACCGAATGTAACCGGCACCGTTACCAATCCTTGGAGCTGGAACAACATCTATCAATTGCAGTACATCAGCGTCAAGTAAGGGAGTCAATCGCCGTCGGACCACTCCGGTCCGACGGCCCTCATTGAGGAGGGGAAGGCGTGGGGATTCTCAAGTACCTGGTTAAGCGCATCATCAGTATCATCATTACGACATCCGCCATCATAGCCGTGGGTTATACACTCATGAACCTCGCTCCAGGCAGTTTCTTCAGTTCTTCGACGATCGCGGCGCAGATGGGCCAACTGGCCGTCACTGACCCGAAGCTTGTGCAGGAGTACGAGCACATGTTCGAAGCGCGGTATGGACTCAATCAACCCTTATGGGAGCAGATTCTCAAGTATATTTGGCACTCTTTCACCTTTAACTTCGGGAATTCATTTGAAAATCCGTCAACACCGATTATGACCCAGCTTCACACAGCCTTTCCGATTAGCTTTGAACTGGCGCTCGGAGCGGTCGTACTCGCCATCTTGATCGGGATACCTTTGGGAGTCGTGGCTGCCCTCAAGCGCAATACCTGGGTCGACCAATTCCTGACGACGATCTCTCTCGCCGGACAGGCGGTTCCTGCTTTCGTCATCGCTGCGATCTTGGTGTTGCTGTTTGGCGTCTGGTGGCAAGGCGTCCTGCCTGTCAACGGTTGGGGGCAGTGGCAAGACGCGATATTGCCTATCGTTGCACTAGGCATCGGCAATATCGGTTCGATTACGCGGTATATGCGCGGAAGTCTGATCGAGGCGCTGCGGCAAGATCACATCCGCACCGCCGAAGCGAAAGGTGTGCGCTTCTGGCCGATCGTGATCAAGCATGCGATGCGTAACTCCATGACTGCACTGATTACGGTGATTGGTCCGATGTTCGCCTTTACCGTAGTCGGGACGATTTGGGTGGAACAGATTTTCTCCATCCCAGGCATGGGTTCGCTGATGGCGCCTGCTTTTCAGTCGGACGACTTTCCACTCGCCATGTCTGAGATCTATATTCTTTGTCTGTTGGTCATGCTGATGAACCTCGTCGTGGATCTCGGCTATGCATTCTTTGATCCGCGCGTGAAACTCGAGTAGCAGGGGGGTTGCAGATATGGCAGTCGCATCGATGCCGACGAGTTCGGCGACAGCATCTCCTCGGCGGCGTTCCCAATTAGGGATGGCTTGGCGTCGCTATCGGCGCAACTGGTTGGCTGTCGCAGGGCTAGTCTGGGTGATCTTGTTTCTCATTATCGGCATCATCGGTCCGTGGATTGCGCCATACAGCTACCAAGCCACGGACTTTTTGAATGCGAATCAAGGACCGACCTGGCAGCACATTTTCGGTACCGATAATCTGGGTCACGATATGTTCAGCGAGATTCTGTGGAGTGTGCAAAATGCACTCGAGATCGCATTTGGCGCCACGCTTATCAGCTTTGTCGTGGGCGTCATTTTGGGGCTCTGGGCGGGACTAAAAGGCGGCGCAGCCGACATGTTCGTCATGCGCTTGGTCGATTTCATGTTTGCATTCCCTACCTTTTTTATGGATTTGATTCTCGTTACCAAGTTTGGACGGGGCATGGGACCCATCTTATTTGCCATCGGCATTACGGGTTGGGCCGGTTATGCCAGGCTGATCCGCAGTTTGGTGCTAGGGATGCGAAACGGCGAAATGGTCGAGGCGGCAACAGCGCTTGGTGCAACGCAGTGGCATATCATGCGTCGCTACTTATTTCCGAATGTCATGAACAGCATGCTCGTCGCACTTGCGTTTGGCATTCCTGGCGACTTGACGGTGATGGCCGGTCTTAGCGTAGTAGGCATGGGCCTGCGCCCACCGCTGCCGAGTTTCGGTAACATGATCGCGGCAGCTGGTGGTAATATGCTCGGATATCCGTGGCTGATGTACTTTCCGGCCGGTATTTTTGCCATTACGCTGCTCGCATTTCTCTTTGTGGCGGACGGCTTGCAAGAGGCTTTGAACCCGAAAGGAGGATTCTAATGGCGGACGCACTACTGACTGTCGAGAACCTCCATACGGAGTTTACGCGCCAAGAAGATGTGATCTACGCAGTCAACGGCGTGAGTTTCAGCGTGGCGCCAGGTGAGACGCTTGGTATCGTCGGAGAGAGTGGCTCAGGAAAGTCTGTATCTGTGCTCTCCGTGCTCGGGCTTTTACGCGGCAGTGGCAAGGTGACGCAGGGGTCTGCCAAATTCGAAGGTACTGAGTTGCTCAAACTAAAGCGCCGGCAGCTGGAAGATATTCGCGGACGCGACATCGGTGTGATCTTTCAGGACCCGATGACGAGTCTGAATCCGACCATGCGCATCGGTGATCAGATCATGGAGGGTATGCTCACTCACCATTACGCCAGTCGCAAGGCAGCCTACAACCGGACAATCGATTTGCTGACAGAAGTGGGTATACCTGAGCCCACCTCGCGTTTTCGCAACTACCCATTCGAATTTTCCGGCGGCATGCGCCAGCGCGTCATGATCGCGATGGCAATCGCTTGTGAACCGCAGCTGTTGATTGCGGATGAACCCACGACCGCACTGGATGTGACCGTGCAGATGCAGGTGCTTGCGTTGCTACAAAAGCTGCGTCAAAAGAGTCGCATGAGTGTCGTCATTATCACGCATGACTTTGGGGTGGCTACGAACTTTTGCGACCGCATCATGGTCATGTACGCAGGCAAGGTGATGGAGAGCGCGCCGCTCGAAGAGTTTTTGAAACGTCCGGCGCATCCCTATACGATCGGGTTGAAAGCCTCTATTATCGAAGTCGGCCAAAGCAATCGCGTCTTACAGCCGATACCAGGTACGACACAGCAACTGACAGAGCCGCCTAGGGCTTGTCCGTTTGTGGATCGTTGTGCATTCGCGCAAGATGCGTGTCATGAAGAGTTGCCGGAACTGCGATCGATAGGATCGGATCACTTGGTTGCGTGTCTGCGCGCAGAGGAGGTTATGAGTCATGCCGGATGAACCATTGCTGCGCGTAGAAGAAGTATCCAAGCACTTTAAAGTTCGTGGGCGCACACTACACGCGGTTGAGCGTGTTTCGTTTGAACTCGATGCCGGTCAGACGCTAGGGCTCGTCGGAGAAAGTGGCTCCGGCAAATCGACACTAGGGCGTGTGGCGCTACGCTTGCTAGAGGCGGACGCCGGGCGTGTAGTCTTTCAAGGGCGGGATATCGCCAAGTTGTCCAGCAAAGAGTTGCGCCAGGAGCGGCGACATATGCAGATCATCTTTCAGGATCCGCTCGCGTCGTTAAATAGCCGGATGACAGTCGGTGCGGCGATCGAAGACGCCATGATCATTCAAGGTGTAGGCACGCGGGCTGAACGGCGTAAACACGTGGATGAATTGCTCGAACGCGTTGGATTGCCGCTTAGTGCTGGAAACGCTTTCCCGTTTGAATTGTCAGGAGGGCAACAGCAGCGCGTCGGGATTGCGCGCGCGCTTGCCGTGAAGCCCAAGCTAGTCGTGTGCGACGAACCGATCTCCGCGCTTGATGTCTCGATTCAGGTGCAGATCATCGATCTACTCAAAGACCTGCAAAAAGAGATGAATCTCGCTTATATCTTTATCTCTCACAATTTGGGTGTCGTACAGTATTTGAGCGATCGCGTCATGGTGCTGTACCTTGGCGAAGTTGTGGAGCAAGGGACGGCACAAGACCTGTTTGCCGATCCGCAGCATCCGTACACGCGCGTACTCATCGATTCTATTTTGAAAATCCCAGAGTCCAGTGCAGAGCGGCGTCCGATGACTGGCCTTCCGGGCGAAATGCCTTCGCCTTTCTCGCCACCAGTCGGTTGTCCTTTTCATCCACGTTGCGCGTTGGCCCAAGATCGATGCAGTGCAGAAAAGCCGCAGATGCGTGCAGTGGCCGACGGTCACCTGGCGGCTTGTCATTTTGCAGGGTGAATGAGCTTCGATCAGTGTCTTGGCAAAGGGGGTGAGTGTGTGCGAGTCGAAGCATCCATTTTGCGCAAACTCAACGAGCGCCGGGTTCTAAACGCGATTCGGGTGGGGAAAACGGTCTCTCGTGCAGATATTCAACGCAAGTTGAGTATTACAATGCCGACTGTGTCAAAAATTGTTGACGAACTGATCACGCAGGGTTGGGTCATGGAAGTAGGCACGGGTGATTTTACACTTGGTCGTCCGCCTGTGATGCTGGAGATTAATCCGAGTTCAGCTGTTGCGATTGGTATCGACATTGGACGCTTCTGTATTCGCGTCGTGTCTGTCAACCTGCTTGCGCAGGTTATCGCGCAAAAAGAGACGAGTGTGGAGGACATTGGCACCGTGGACGAACTGTTGTCTCGTGTTGACCTCATGTTGGTCAGTATGGGTGTAGATCCGTCTGGGGTGCTTGGCATCGGTATCGCATCGCCTGGGTCGCGCAATCCTCACCCAGACTCGCCCCAGCGGCCTGGGACGCTCGATGAGCATATCGCTCACCGCTGGCATCGGGCGGCACTCGATGAATACTTTACGCGGCGTTACGGGGTTCCCTCGTGGATGGAAAATGATGCGAACGCTGCGGTGCTCGGTGAGATCTGGTTCGGTTCAGCACAGTCCTGTAACCATCTCGTCTTCGTCTTTGCAGACGAAGGGCTTGGGGCGGGCATTGCCGTCAATGGTTCGATCTACACAGGTGAAAGTAACGTCGCAGGTGAGTTTGCACACATGATTGTCAACCTCGATGGCGGTATCCAGTGTGAGTGCAAACGTCCTGGATGTTTAGGCGGTGTGGCGCATTTACGCGGCATTCGCGAAGAGCTTCGGCAGTCGGGCATGGATCTTGAGGAGGAACTGTTCTCCGTTTTTGCCCGCGGTGCGAGTGGCCATGAGCCAGAATATTCCGTGATTTGTCGAGCGGTCGATTATCTGGCGATTGGGATTTTTAATCTGATACAAGTGATTGACCCGAGCCATGTCATCGTCGGTGGCGGTATGTTTCGCTTAGATCCATTTGTCCTCAAACGTCTGAATGAACGGGTACAAGAGTTGTGCTACCCCAAACGTATCCCCTTGCTCGAGAGTTCCTTTGGTGTAAACGCCGTGGCAGTAGGTGCGGCAACACTTGTCCTTCAGCACTTATACGATCATACGAAACTTGTGAATCTTACAGTAGAGCGTGTGGACGAGCCGCTGGTGCGGCTGTAGGTGAAATGCCAGGCGGGCCAGCGGCTCGCCTCTTGACTATCAAGGGGGGCTTGTATGAGCACTGTCACTGATGCCGTGGCGTACGCCTCGAACCGTTCGTGGCGTCGATCGCGTCTGCGACGCGGCTTCGGACGGTTTGCCCGCGGTCCACTTTCTATCATCGGATTGATCTGGATCATTGTGCTGGTTGTCGTGGCGCTGTTCGCTCCTCAACTAGCCCCGTATCCCGTTGCGGGCGATATTCTCGTCGTCAATGAGGCACCGAGTCTCGCTCACTGGTTTGGGACCAACAACGTCGGTCAAGACATGCTGACGCTCTGTATGTACGGCGTGCGGTACACGCTGACGATCGCGGCAGGTGCGACGATCCTTTCTTTTTGCATAGGCGTCTTTGTAGGTATGATGGCCGGTCTGCAAGGCGGTTGGCTCGATCAGGTGTTGATGCGGTTCACTGATTTTATGTACTCTTTCCCTTCATTTGTGCTGGCGATCACCGTCATCGAGTTTACAGGTCAAGGGATCGTCTCCGTGATCG
This sequence comes from Bacillota bacterium, assembly GCA_026627345.1. Taxonomy (GTDB): domain Bacteria; phylum Bacillota; class Bacilli; order Alicyclobacillales; family SLC66; genus JAPNUJ01. The sequence goes on from JAPNUP010000084.1 coordinate 15,457, forward strand.
TCATGCTCGGCCTCACGCAGTGGGCTGGCTTCGCCAGGTTATCGCGCGGTATGACGCTCACCTTGCGCAATTCCGAGTTGGTCGAATCGGGACGAGCGATCGGAGCTTCCCGGGCTTTTGTCATTCGCCATTATGTTTTTCCTCATGTATGGAGCAGTATCAGCGTGTACACCGCATTTTTTCTAGTGAATATCATCACACAAGACGGCATGCTGGGCCTGTTTTACAATGTGGGGCCGCAACCCCCTAATATTAGCTTTGGCTCGCTGCTACTGCTCAACACGCCTGATGTGCTCGGGTTTCCTTGGTTACTCACCATGCCCGTTCTCGTTTTTGTGAGCATTCTCGTCTCACTGATCGTCGTGGGTGAAGGTCTGCAAACGATGCTCAGTCCGAAAGGGTCGGTGAATCTGTGAGTGGAGCGCTTCAGGTCAAGAATTTGCACGTGCGTTTTCGGCGGCCGGAAGGAGTGATTCACGCAGTCAATGGTGTCTCCTTTGAGGTCGCTTCGGGTGAGTGGTTAGGCATCTTGGGCGAGAGCGGATCAGGCAAGTCGGTGACGATGCTCGCTTTACTTGGTCTGCAAAGCGAGAGTGCCTTCGTGGCTCAAGGTGAAGCGCTGTTTGGGGATCGCGATCTGCTCAAGCTTAGTGAGCGAAAGCTGCAAAGTGTGCGCGGTCGGGAGATTGGCATGATCTTTCAAAGTTTGTCGGCTGGTCTCAATCCTTACATCCGAATCGGTGATCAGGTGATGGAGCCGATGCTCCAGCACGCCTTGTGTCGCAAACCGGAAGCGCGCAGACGGGCTCTCGCCTTGCTGTCAGAAGTGGGCTTAGCTGATCCGGAAACGCAATTCAGGCGGTATCCGTTTGAACTCTCAGGCGGTATGCGCCAGCGCGTGATGACAGCAGTGGCGCTGGCTTGTCAACCGCAGTTGCTGATCGCTGATGAGCCGACGACGGCCCTCGATACGACGATTGCCATCCAGGTGCTTCGAATGCTGCGCGATATTTGTGAAAAGCGTCAAATGACGACCGTCATGGTGACACACGATCTCGGCGTCGCCACTAATGTATGCGACAGGATCATCGTCATGTACGGCGGTATGGTCATGGAGACGGCAGACGTAGATGCCTTCGTCGCGCGCGCAGCCCATCCCTATACGCGAGGACTCAAGGAGGCGCTGGTGGATCATCGCGATCGCGGTCGACCTTTGCGACCGATTCCAGGAGCGGCCGAGACTTTGTGGGAGGCGCCGCGCGGGTGTCCCTTCGCGCCGCGTTGTTCGCTCGCCGATGAGCGTTGTGATCGCGAGATACCGAATCTGATCGCGCTCGGTGAGGGCCATGAGGCTGCTTGTCACCGCTTGGAAGAGGGGATGTCCGATGTCGGTTGAGCCGCTACTCGAAGTCACGCACCTGAGTAAATCGTTTCGCGTTCACGGGCAGACGCTACAGGCGGTGCGCGATGTCTCGTTCACCCTCGCTGCCGGAGAGACACTAGGATTGGTAGGCGAAAGCGGTTCAGGCAAGTCTACGCTGGGCCGCTCCTTGCTTTGGCTTTTACCGCCAGAAACAGGCGACGTACGGTTTGCCGGTGAGCGTTTGCGAACGTTGTCCAAGCAGGCTTTGCGATCTCGGCGCAAGGATATGCAGATCGTTTTTCAGGACCCTGTGTCAGCGCTAAATCCGCGCGCCAATGTATTTCGCAATATTGAGGAACCACTTCTGGTGCACCGGATGGGAACGGCGAGAGAACGACGCCAGGAGGTCGCTCGTTTGCTTTCGCAAGTCGGCCTGCAAGAGGCGCATGGTCTGGCATACCCCTTTGAATTGTCAGGAGGTCAACAGCAGCGGGTCATGATCGCACGCGCCTTGGCTTTGCAGCCAAAGCTCGTGGTATGCGACGAGATGCTTTCTGCGCTGGATATGTCTGTGCAGACGCAGATGATGGCACTACTGCAGCAGTTGCAGCAAGAGCATCATCTGGCTTACGTGTTTATCTCCCATAACTTATCGGCTGTCGGTTATTTAAGCAGTCATATCGCAGTCATGTATCTCGGTAAGATCGTTGAGTATGCTCCGACGGAGCAACTCGTCGCGTCTCCTGTTCATCCCTATACGGCGACACTTTTTCAATCGATTTTACACATTCCGGAGTCGAAGGCGGCGCGCTCTGCGCTCACCACCTTGCCAGGCGAAATTCCGTCACCGGTAAAAGTGCCTATGGGGTGCGCATTTCACACACGCTGCCCGCATGTGCAAGATGTGTGCCGCACGCAGGAGCCACCTAGCATTCAGGTTGCACAAGGTCACTTTGTCGCCTGTCACTTGGCCAAAGGAGATTTCGCGTGATGAAGACAGCCCGCTATGCGCTGACTCGACTGCTCGGTATGATCTTGGTGCTGGCCATTGTGCCCACGGTGCCCGCGATCCTTTCTTTCTTTGCCCCCCACAGTGGAAACGCAGGGCTGCAACAAGTTACTTTCGCGCAGCGTTTGCCGGGGCTTTTCAGTGCGATTACGGGCGCCTGGCAACAAGTGCTCCAGATCCTGCCCATCCCTCCCGCCAACATTTTGTCAGGACTTGGGGTCTCGCTCTTTCTCGTTCTGATGTCTATCATTCTGGGCGCTGTCATCGGCATGCCGCTCGGGATCTATGCGGCTGTCAAGAGAAAGCTTTGGTTTAGCCACATCGGGCCGCTCGGAGGGTTGGTCGCCCAGTCCCTGCCGACTTTTTTGGTCGCCTCTCTTTTGCAACTGCAGTTCGCAGATATCTGGCACGTTCTCCCTATCGGGGGATGGCAGTCGCCGCAAAGTGCCATTTTGCCCGTCGTGTCCCTGGCCGCAGGCAATGTCGGATATCTGGCGAAGTTCACGCAGGCAGGGATGACCGAGGTATTGCAGCAAGACTTTATCGTCAGTGCCAAGGCGCGCGGGTTGCCTGGCTGGAAAGTGATCGTGCGTCATGCGCTACGCCCAGCGAGTCTGTCGACAGTGACGTTTTTCGGGCCGCAAGCTGCGATGCTGATCAACAACACGCTACTACTCCAAGCGATCTTTCAGATTCCCGGGCTGTCTGGGGCGCTTGGTGAGCAGATGTCGGTAACGCCCCAAGGCGGAGGCATTCAAGGGGTGGCCACGCCATTCGGCACTAGCGGCGATACGGTCCTGGTGTTCTTTCTGTTGGCTTTCGTCATTCTCTTTATCAACCTGCTCATCGATCTGTTGTACCGGCTACTGAATCCGCGTGCAGTTTGACATTTGAACGGATGCTACTTTTTCAAAGGGAGGGATGATGTGATGAAAGAGGCGCGCAAATTTCTTGGTTTGGTGCCCGCTGTGGTTGTCGCAGCGTTGATCGCGACTGCTGTGCCGACAGCATGGGCGGCCTCTCCCGCAACAGTTATGAGTGCACGGACGAGCGTGCAGTGGAGGGCACTACAACAGTCGATCGCTGGTTTCGGGGCATCGGGGGCTTTCGGGCAAGCGGCTAATCTCATGTTTATGCCGCCGCAAACGCAGACTAAAATTCTCAATCTTTTGTTTTCCACGAAAGATGGTGCTGGACTATCCATTGTGCGCAGTCTGATCAATGACGGTGTGGACGGACAGTCGATCGAACCGAGTCCAGGCCACTGGGATTTCAATCTCAGCGGTGATGACCAAATTTGGCTCATGCACCAGGCGCAAAAGTATGGGGTGGAAACATTCATGAGTACACCTTGGAGTCCACCTGCCTGGATGAAAGCCAACCACTCTGTAGTGGGCGGTCCCGGTGAAACAGACAACGTGCTGTTGCCCAAGTACTACCACGCCTACGCAGAGTACCTTGCGCAGTACGTGAATGGCTACTGGTCTCATTTTCACATCCGCATCAGTGCGCTGTCGCTACAAAATGAACCAGATCAAAACGTCAAATACGCCTCGTGTATATGGACACCAGATCAGTTTCATACGTTTATTAAACAGGATTTGATCCCCGTGTTTGCCGCTAACCATGTACATACGCAAGTGGTGATGCCGGAACAGTCGTTTTGGGGTGAACAGTATGCGTGGCCCACACTAAGTGATCCGCAGACGGCAAGGGCTGTGCAAATCGTCGCGGCACACGGGTATGGAGGTACGATCACGCCTTTGTCCATGGCCCAATCACTGCATAAGCAAGTCTGGGAAACAGAGGACTCTACTTTTACACCAGACGATTCTTCGATCACGGACGGACTGAACTGGGCGATCACGATCAATCAGTATCTGACCATTGCCGACGTAAGCGCATGGAATTACTGGTGGCTGGTCAACAGTGGCGTGGATAATGAAGGGCTTATCAACATCAACACGTTTAATGACTCCTATACGGTCAATAAAAGACTGTACACGCTGGGCAATTTCAGCCGCTTTATTCGCCCTAGATTCAATCGGATCAGCACGTCATCTGACCTGCCGGCGGGCGTCTCGCTCTCAGCGTACCGCGACGTCAAGACGGGCGACTTCGCGCTCGTGGTGATCAACGATACGGCTCATCGGATACCATTTAGCGCCCATTTCACAGACGGATTCGTCTGGTCCGGGCATGTGCCTACTGTCATTCCCTACACGACGTCGGCGACTGAAAACCTGCAAGCAGGTCCTAGCCTCAGTTTGCCTGGCGGTGTACTGCAGACTTCGTTGCCGCCTGATAGCGTAACGACTTACGCAGGCCACTCCTAACACCAGACAGGCCGTGAGTGTCAACCAGTATACAGATTCGCGTAAAACGAGACGCAGTGTACTTGGTGATGTGCACTTTTGCGGAGTCCACCAGGATCCTTTTCGGACGATGGTGGGCTGCTGTTTTTACGAGTATAGTAGAGAGTACATAGGAAAGGGGTCATGACTGTATGGCGAAGCTTTATCCGCAGATACCCGTGGAGCGTTATATGGAGATCAGGTCGGCCCATGGGGCGGTTTTTGGTCACGACGACAGCGCAGTGTATTTTCAATCCAACCTGTCAGGCACGCCGCAGGTGTGGCGAATCGACGAACGGGCCCCTTGGCCGCGGCAGATCAGTTTCTTCGCTGATCGAGTGATGGGTGTCTCGTCTTCTCCGACACAGGACTTGCTGGCGGTATCTCTCGATTCGGGAGGTAACGAGCGCGCGCAGATCCATCTTATGGACGCCGAAGGGTTACACGTGCAAGACATCACGGGCGATCCCGCCCACATCTATCAATTCGGAGGCTGGTCGCATGACGGGCGGATGCTTTGCTATGCCTCGAATAAACGCGATGGCACACATTTTGATGTCTATCTCTATGAACTAGCCACCCAAACCCACCGCCTAGTCCATCAGAGTGACGCGACCAATTACGCGCACGGGTTTACGCCGGATGACGCGGCGATCGTCCTTTCGCGCCATTATGCGGCTTTGAGCAACGATCTATTTTTGGTAGACTGCCATACTGGCGAAGCTCGCTGTCTGACAACACATGAGGGAGTAGCTCGCTTTGGAAACGCCCGCTTTACGCGCGACGGACGATACGTCTATCTGGCCAGCGATGATGCGAGCGAGTACACACGGTTGATGCGCATCGATCGGTTGACTGCAGAGCGCGTCTGGCTTACCGATGATCAGTGGGATGTCAGCGGGGTCAGTCTGTCTCACGACGATCGCTATCTGGCGTACAGTCGCAATGAGAACGGATCGTCGCAGCTGTACGTGAAAGACTTGTCCCTCGGTGCAGATGCATCACATGCGGTCGATGGACTGCCCGCGCTACCAGAAGGCACGGTGCATGGCCACTTCAATCGGCATGGCTATACGCTCGGTTTGACGGTCAGCAGCCCCGTCTGGGCAAACGAAGTGTGGCTACTCGATATAGCGACGCAAAGACTGACCCGCGCCACGTATGCCTCGATTTCGGCGGTCCCGCAAGAGACCTTCGTCGCCGGGGAACTAATCTCCTACCCGTCTTTTGATGGTCGCATGATTCCAGCGTATTACTATCGGCCGAAAGAAGGCGCCGGGCCATTTCCGGTGATCGTCGATGTCCATGGTGGACCAGAGGGGCAAAGTGTCAACTCGTTTGCCAGTCTCACGCAGTACTTCGTGCAGCGGGGATACGCGGTGCTAAAACCGAATGTACGCGGCAGTTCCGGATATGGACGGACGTATCTGCACCTCGATGATGTGCGCAAACGCATGGATTCCGTAGCGGATCTCGCCTATGCGGTGGACTGGCTCAAAGAGCACGGCAACGCGCGTCCAGACGCGATCGCGGTCATGGGTGGCAGTTACGGGGGATTCATGGTCCTCGCCGCGGTAACGCACTACCCGGATCTCTTTGCAGCTGGGATTGATATCGTAGGTATCGCGAATCTGCGCACTTTTATGGCGCACACGAGTGCATACCGCCGACATCTGCGTGAGTCGGAATATGGGTCGATTGAGCAAGATGGGGAATTCTTTGACGAGATCTCACCGATTCATCATGTCGATCGCATCAAAGCGCCTATGTTTATCGTGCACGGGGCGAACGACCCGCGGGTTCCCGTAGGAGAAGCAGAACAAATGGTGGCGGCGCTACGTTCGCGCAACCATCCGGTGGAGTATCTACGCTTTGAGGATGAGGGGCATGGCGTGGCTAAACTGAGCAATCGGATCAGAGCGTATACGCAGATCGCGGACTTTCTCGACCGCGTGCTGCGCTAGTCGTTCAGGGAGAGCTGTCGCATTGCCGAGGGCTCTCCCAAATCTTTTAACGGCGTCGCCTACAAAGACAGCACGCGGTGGACAATCGTACGCACGACATCGCCGCGGCTGACAATACCGACTAAGACGTCTTTGCGAACCACCGGCACCTTCTTGATATTCTCCTTAGCCAACATCTGCACGACGTCCGCTAGTTCACTGTCCTCGTGGATGGTGCGGACTGAGTGCCCACCTACCTCCAAAGCACTCGTTGTGCTGGCAGCCTCCACTTGTTCACGAAATTCATCGGGGCTGATGTTGCCGCCTGACGCAGCATCCTCGATATTGACACCATAGTAGTAGGTCAGTGCGTCGACGAATGGATGGCGGCCAATCGGAACGCGTGTGGCCAGGTGCCGCATAATGTCGCCATCACTGATATAGCCGATCACGTGATCGGACTCGTCGACGATCGGGACACCACTGATGCGCCGCTCACTGAACAGTTCTAGCACCGCTTTGACCGTCGCGTCCCGCCGGACTTTATAGACATCCTGAATCATCACGTCTTTCACTTTCATCGCCGTATTCCTCCTTGATGATAGGATTCTTGTTTCATTTTACACTTTCCGGCGTCGCCGTAAAATAGGGTGTTTTCTGCGGCAGGATTTGCCTTTGTTCGTGTGAACGTGCTTTAATGACAGCAATATGATTGCGCTTCTTGCGCCTGAAGGATGGATAGACACTTTGGATACTGTTTCGTCAGCTTCCAACTTTATACGAAATATCGTGGCTGACGATGTGCAAGAGGGCCGGGTGCGCGAAGTCGTGACGCGTTTTCCGCCAGAGCCTAACGGTTATCTGCACATTGGACATGCCAAGTCGATTTGCTTGAATTTTGAGCTTGCTGATGATTTTGGCGGGAAGACGAATTTGCGCTTTGACGACACGAATCCACTGAAAGAGGACGCCGAGTACGTGCGCGCCATTCAGGAAGATGTACGTTGGCTCGGTTTTCAGTGGGACCGCCTGTGTTTTGCCTCAGACTATTTTGAGCAGATGTATGAGCGAGCGCTTTTGCTTATCCGCAAAGGGCTGGCATACGTGTGTGACTTGTCGGCTCAAGAGATTCGCCAGACGAGAGGCACACTGACACAACCGGGAGTCGAGAGTCCGTATCGCAACCGGACGGTGGACGAGAATCTCGAGTTGTTTGGGCGCATGCGTCAAGGTGAGTTTGCGAGTGGTGAACGTGTGCTGCGTGCGCGCATCGACATGGCGTCACCGAATATCAACTTGCGCGATCCAGTGCTTTACCGTATCGCGCACGCGACGCATCATCGTACGGGAGATGCCTGGTGTATCTATCCGATGTACGATTATGCGCACCCTTTGGAAGATGCGATCGAAGGGGTGACGCATTCGATCTGCACGCTTGAGTTTGCCGATCACAGGCCGTTTTATGACTGGGTGATCCGCGAATGTGAGATGCCGGTGGCATCGAAGCAGTACGAATTTGCGCGCTTGAACATGACCCACACCGTGATGAGTAAACGCAAGTTCAAATTGCTCGTCGAAGAAGGCGTCGTAGATGGTTGGGATGATCCTCGGATGCCGACGATTTCGGGTCTACGTCGCAAAGGCTATACGCCAGAGTCGATTCGTAACTTTTGCCGCGAAATCGGTGTGGCCAAGAGTTATAGCGTTGTCGATGAACGGATGCTCGAGCACTTCGTCCGCGAAGATTTGAAACTGCGGGCTTTGCGTACGATGGCGGTGATCGACCCACTAAAAGTCGTGATTACCAATTATCCGGACGGGCAAATCGAATGGCTGGAAGCGGAAAACAACAGCGAGAATGAGGCACTTGGCACACGTCAGATTCCTTTTTCTAAAGTGTTGTACATTGAACGTGATGACTTTACAGAGACGCCACCTCCAAAGTACTTTCGCTTGTTCCCGGGCAACGAAGTGCGTCTGAAACACGCGTATTTTATTCGCTGTCAAGAGGTGATTAAAGACGCACATGGCCGAGTGGTGGAACTGCGCTGCACTTACGATCCGGAAACCAAGAGTGGATCTGGGTTTACAGGGCGCAAGGTCAAAGGTACCCTGCACTGGGTGGAGGCAGGGCATGCACAAAAAGCTGAGTTTCGACTTTTTGAACCGCTTGTCGGCGATATCGCAGACGAAGAGGCAACGAGTACGCCATCAGACGACGATCAAACGGTGCAAGACGCCGATCGCGCTTTTCTAGGAGAGTTAAACCCAACATCACTTCGGATTTTTCAAGGATTCGTAGAACCGGGCATGAAAGAGGCAAAACCGTATGACAAGTTTCAATTCTTTCGCCATGGGTATTTCAGCGTCGACCCGGTCTTGACCAGTGCCGATCGGCTCGTGTTTAACCGAGTGGTTTCCCTGAAGAGTTCGTTTGAGGTGTGAGACTGACCAAGAAAGTCAACTAGTTGATCCATAGTTTGGGAGGATGAGGATACATGCACGCAACGCGAAAACTGGGCCTGCAAGGCCTGCAAGTAAGCGCGCTTGGTCTCGGCTGTATGGGAATGTCCGAGTTTTACTCGGGACGGGACGATCAAGAGTCGCTGGCCACCATTGAGCGCGCACTGGAACTTGGCGTCACCTTTCTTGATACAGCCGACATGTACGGTGTCGGGCGCAATGAAGAACTGGTAGGCCGCGCGATCAAAGGTCGGCGCTCGCAAGTGACTCTGGCGACGAAGTTTGGCAACGTTCGCGCTGCCGACGGGGCACCGCTTGGCGTCAACGGTCGCCCTGAATACGTAAAGTCTGCCTGCGAGGCAAGTTTGCGGCGCTTGCAGGTCGACTATATCGATTTGTACTATCAGCATCGAGTCGATCCGAATACGCCGATCGAAGAGACTGTCGGGGCCATGGCTGACTTGGTCCGCGAAGGGAAAGTGCGTTATTTAGGCCTCTCGGAAGCATCTGCAGGCACAATCAGGCGGGCGCAAGCAGTACATCCGATTTCCGCTTTACAGACAGAGTATTCGTTGTGGAGTCGCGATGTAGAAGACGAAATTCTTCCAGTGTGTCGTGAGCTTGGCATTGGATTTGTGGCCTATAGTCCGCTGGGCCGAGGCTTTCTCACTGGGCAGATTCAATCGTTTGAGGACTTGGCGCAAGATGACTATCGTCGTAACTCTCCGCGTTTTCAAGGCGACAACTTTGCGCGCAATCTCGACTTGGTCGCACGCATTCGGGAGATTGCGTCCGAGAAAGGCTGCCAGCCCTCCCAACTCGCACTGGCTTGGTTGCTGGCGCAAGGCGACGATATCGTTCCGATACCCGGCACTAAGCGGCGCACTTATCTGGAGGAGAATATCGGGGCTTTGTCGCTGACGCTGACCGCAGACGACCTCGCCCGGATCGCGCAAGCCGCGCCACAAGGCGTGGCTGCAGGCGATCGCTATCATGCACAAGGGATGCGTACGATCAATCAATAAAGGAGTGTTGTGAGTGAAAGGGTTACAGGCAACGACCACGCTTCACAATGGCGTGAAGATGCCATGGTTTGGTCTCGGGGTGTGGCAAGCAGCGGACGGCGAGGAAGTGCAGCAGGCCGTGCGCGCGGCCATTACGTTTGGTTACCGAAGCATCGACACTGCAGCTGCCTATCGCAATGAAGAAGGAGTCGGCCAAGCGATTCGTGACAGTGGAATCAAGCGCGAAGAACTATTTGTGACCACGAAAGTATGGAACAAAGACCAAGGCTATGAGTCGACGCTAGCTGCCTTTGAAACCAGCCGCAAGCGGCTGGGGCTCGAGTATCTGGATCTGTATTTGATTCATTGGGCTGTCGCTGGTCGCTATCTCGATACCTGGAGGGCACTCGAAAAACTATATCGCGACGGGCTCGTCAAAGCGATCGGGGTCAGTAACTTTCAACCCACGCATCTTGCAGACGTGATGAAGAACTACGAGATCAAGCCGATGGTCAATCAGGTGGAGTTTCACCCGCTGCTGACACAGCGTGAACTTTTGCAGTTTTGTCAGACGAATAGCATTCAACTCGAAGCGTGGTCTCCTCTGTCGCGCGGCGGGGATTTGCTGGAGCATCCGGTCCTTCGAGAGATCGGGGAGAAATACGGCAAGACAGCGGCTCAAGTCATTTTGCGTTGGGATTTGGAGCAAGGTGTCGTGACCATTCCGAAGTCTGTACACGCGGCGCGTATCAAGGAGAATGCCGACATTTTCGATTTTACGCTCACTGCGCAGGATGTGACTAGAATAACGGATCTCAACCAAAATAGGCGCTCGTTTGAGTATAACCCTGACAACGTCACATGGGGTTTGGAGTAAGCAGCGAAGCGTTTTGTCATAGAGGGTAGGATTTTGAACGCGCCGGTTTGTTTTGCGGTCTGCACGACTGCAAGTGAGCCGGCGCGTTGATGTTGCCAAAAGAGGGAAGTGATTGTACGTTGTCAGAATTCATCTTTACCTCCGCGCCGGAAGCAAGCGCAATGGCGCTCAACGAACTGTCCAAGGCTGGCGTCTCGAGCCACTTGAAAAGCTGGTTGGCCCCTGGGGTCGGACTGTGTGTCAGCAGTGAGTCGCAAGCTTCATGTCAAGAACGCCTTTCCGCGTTTCCACCAGTCTTTATCCGGCACCTGTGCTTCGTGCAAACTTCGCGCAAGCTCGAGCCTGTTGTGGAGACCACGCAGCTGTGTGCACAACAACTGGTCAGCGAATTGCCAAAACTGGCGTCTGACCGATCATTAGCCGTTCAGGTTCGCCTATTTAGGCGCGATGATGAAGAGACGGCTTGGCCGTGGACGCGACAAGAGCTGGAGCGTGCCGTCAGTGGTGCCGTGCTGGCTGAGCATCCAGGGACGCTCCTCAGTGTGAGCGAGCCGCAACAAATTGTGTCGGTGGTCTGTGCGGACGGTCATGTCTACGCGGGAGTCTCACAGGTGGCTGATAATTTGAGTGCGTGGCCTGGCGGTGAGCGCCGATTCGCGCGCGAAGCGCTTGTTGTAAGCCGCGCGGAATTCAAATTGCTGGAGGCGATCGAGGTATTTGCACTCGATTTGCCTCGTGATGGACAAGCGCTTGATTTGGGAGCAGCTCCCGGTGGTTGGACCCGCGTATTACGTTCGTTCGGGATGACGGTGACAGCCGTCGACCCGGCGCAGCTGAGCCCAGCTGTCCTGGAAGATCCAGGGGTGCGGCACGAGGCCACGGCGGCGCAAGCCTACCTGCGGCAAGCGTCCGGCGTGTTTGATGTGTTGGTGAACGACATGAAGATGGATCCGCGGGCATCGGTGGCTTTGACTGTGAGTGCGGTCAGGGCACTGCGGCCAGGAGGCATAGGCGTACTCACCTTAAAGCTGCCCACACATACGCAGGAACGGGTCGTGGCCGCCTCACTGACGGCACTTCGCTCTGTCTACGAAGTGACGGGTGCGCGTCAGCTTTTTCATAATCGTAGTGAGGTAACCGTTGCTTTGCGTCGACCGCAATGAGGGGCAGGCGACTCTTTGATAAGCTCAGAGGCCTGTAGGTTCTGTGGTACAATCGTTATACTAAGTGACGATAGCATTTTTCGAGGTGAAGTCTGTGTCTGTCGAACAACGTAGGCCAGGACGGCCACGGGCCAGCGATCTCAGCATACCGACGGCCGAGAGAATCTTGCGCGTGGCAGCCTCTTCTTTTTTGCAGTTGGGGTATGATGGTGTGAGCCTCGAGTCAGTGGCCAAAGAGTGTCAGGTCACGAAGGCTACCGTCTATTACTATTTTTCCTCGAAGGCACACTTGTTTACATCGGCCATGCTTCAGATGATGGAGGATGCTCGGATCGCTACCAAACGGATTCTAGAGATGCCGCTACCGCTGTATGATCGCCTTCGCAAAGTGGCGATAGGGCATCTCAGGATTTCCGCGCCTATGGACTTTGAGGCTGTTTTGCAGCGCGGTATGGCAGATCTCACGGAGGAGCAACGCAGGGCGATGCAAGCGGCCGAACACCGATTGCAAGAGACGCTTGCCGCTGCGTTTGCTGAGGCGACGGCACGTGGAGAAGCCCGTCCGATCGATCCGGCGCTTGCCGCCCGCTCCTTCACAGCGGCCCTGCTAAAAGGCAAGACCGACGAGGAGCGATTGGGGCAAGTGCCGTTTCAAGTCGAGAAGCGGGCAGAGGAGATTCTCGCACTCTTTTGGTTTGGCTTTGGCGGGTCTGATGAGAGGGTAACCCCGTCAGGCCCTTGACATGTTGCGGCAACACACTTGCGCACCAGAAAATCGCTAGAGACCTTCGCTATAGGCTTCGTGAAGAAGCGTGAGGTAGTCTCTCTCTGTGATCGGTCGGATGTTGCTGTCCGTCGATGTATTGGCGAAAGCCAGTGCTGCCAAGCGTTCGAAGTCTCGCTCTTGCACTTTCGGGAGTTCACGAAGTGTTGGAATGCCAAGTTCGCGTGTCCACCGCGCGATTCCGTCGACTAGCGCGGATATCGCTTCGTCCTCCGTTTGTGTGGCGCAGGCGAAACCGAGAAGATGCGCTAGGCGCGCATGCAACGGGCGGTTCACACTAGCGTTGAAGCGCATGACGACAGGCAGAAAGACAGCGTTAGCCACTCCATGAGGTGTATCGTACAGGCCACCTAGTGCCTCGGCCAGACAGTGCACGGCAGCTACGTCTGTGGAGCCAAAGCACAGTCCGGCTAATAGACTGCCTTCTAGCATGGCCGTACGCGCCTCGAGGTCACGCCCATCCGACACTGCGCGCTGCAGATGAGGCATGATCAATTGCATGGCGCGTTCGCCAAAGGCTTGTGCAATCGGCGTAGACTTGCGGCACGTGGCTCCTTCGATGGCGTGTACTAAAGCATCGACACCAGTGGCAGCGGTGACGGAAGGCGGCACACTGAGGGTCAACAAGGGATCGAGCACCGCCAAATAGGGGCGCAACACGGCGTGCTTGAGTGTCATTTTACGATGCGACGCCGCTTCCGTGATTACAGCGGAACGGGTGACTTCAGAGCCTGTCCCAGCTGTGGTCGGGACGCAGATGATCGGGTTTGTGGGGCCATAAGGCCGCAGGCCATACGCGTAATCAGATGGCACACCCCCGTGCGTGGCGAGTAAGGCGATCGTCTTGGCTGTGTCCATGGCGCTACCACCGCCTATAGCCAGGATGGCCTTAGCATCATGTGCCAAGTACTGAGCGGCGCCAAGTAGGCAATCTGTATCGCGCGGGTTTTGCGCGACTGCAGAAAAGATCCTGATCTCATAGTTCGCGCGTCGCAGTGTTTCGACAATCGGCTCGATCAATCCAGCTTGTAGTACGCCAGGGTCAGTGACGACAAGAAGCCTTTGGCCGATACTGTGTGCGGTCAAGATGCGATCGAGCGAGGCAGCAGCGCCCGCCTCAAACTCAATGGCCGTTGGCATATGAAAAGTGAATGGGCAATGGCACGCAACACTCAAATCGGCTCATCTCCTGAATAACGGCGTCAGCCGCTTATTCTTCCCGTAGACGGTGGTGCGAGAGCACCAAGTCACCGTCTTTCCTGAATAACGGCGTCAGCCGCTTATTCTTCCCGTAGACGGTGGTGCGAGAGCACCTGCGCTTACAGTATAATCGCGGCTCTGGACCTAGCGCTAGACGCCTGTAGGATATGAAGGGGGTTTTGCTGATGTCGGTACTCGATTTGTTTGGCCTCGACGGCAAGGTAGCGCTGATCACAGGTGGCGGACGTGGACTCGGCGAGCAAATGGCGCACGGTTTGGCACAAGCCGGAGCGCGTATCGCACTGGGCTCGCGGCGAGTCGAGAGTTGCGAGTCCGTGCGCGATGAGCTCAAGAGCCAAGGTGCCGATGCCGTCGCCTTTGCCCTTGATGTGACCCAACCGGAGTCGGTCGCCAAAGCGGTCGAACAGACGCTGCAGGTATTTGGCCACATCGATATCCTGATCAACAACGGAGGCGCATCGTGGGGCAGTCCTGCTGAGGAGATGCCCTATGAGGCGTGGCAAAAGGTGCTGCAAACCAATCTGACAGGTACCTTCTTGATGTCGCAGGCGGTGGGCCGTCATATGATTCCGAGGCGGTCCGGCAAAATCATCAATATCGCGTCTATCGCTGGCTTTCGCGGATCAGATCCAGACATTCTCGATGCCATTGGTTACAGCGCCAGTAAAGGCGGCGTCATCGCCTTCACGCGTGACCTGGCTGTTAAGTGGGCACGGCACGGGATCTGCGTCAATGCGATTGCACCCGGCTTTTTTCCGACGAAGATGACCCAGCACATGCTTAGCCAACACAGTGAGGCCATTGTCGGGGGAACGCCGCTGCGCCGCGTCGGTGGGGAACGCGATTTGCAAGGGGCGGCGCTGTATTTTGCATCGGCAGCCTCCGATTTTACGACAGGCCAGGTGCTTGCAGTCGATGGTGGCGTTTCGGTAGGATAGTGATACATGGTGCGTGAACGTCTAGGAAAAGGGGTATTGACATGTCGGTGGAGTTACACGTGATCGGGAAATTCGCGCAACATGACGAAGCGGCACAAGCGGCGCATGAGCTCGAAACGCGCTTTGCAGGGAAGGTCTCGCTAAGTACAAGCACGCCGCATGAGGAGTGGTGGCGCCACCAGTGGCTTCAAAGTGCACTTTCTGCAGTTGGTGGGGCGGCGGCAGCTGTCTCACAACTCGTGCCAGGATTCGGCGTGCTTTTTATGGGTGGGCCGTTAGACGGCATCCGTCAAGGTAGTGTAGTTGCCGACTGGTTGGAAGCTCATCCGGAAGAAGGCGGGAGTGATACGCACTTCGTTATTTTGTCTGTCGCCCACTCTGAGGTCAAAGAGGCGAGACAGCTACTCACGGAGCTTGGGGCGACGCATGTCCATGAGGTGCTAGAGTCCGGGCGGGAAGCGTAAACAGGGAGGTCGCACGAGTGACAGCCAGCGTCAGGCAAATCACACATTTTGCAAGACCCGCTTTGCAACTGCAAAGCGCTGGGCTCGAGGCCTTGCTCGTACCAGAGCTCGGAGGCAATTTGCTCAGGCTACAAACCCGTCAGGATCACATAGATATCTTGCGTACACCGACTTCCTGGGAAGCGTACGAAGCGAGTCCGAATTTGTACGGAATTCCCGTCTTGTGTCCGCCCAACCGCATCGCTGACGGGCGCTTTACGTACCGAGATCACGTCTATCAGTTGGCGATCAATGAACCTGAGCGCAACAACCACATTCATGGTTTTGCGCACGACAAACCTTGGCGACTCCTCGACGCCGGGCTCAAAGACGGCCTGCCTTTCGCGCAGATCGAATGGCGAGCAGCGGACTTCCCGGATGTGCAGGCGCAGTACCCACACGCGTTAACGCTGCAAATCACCTACGAACTGCATGAACAGGAACTGCGACAGCACCTAGTCGCGATCAATGAGGGGCCCACGCCTGCACCTTTTGGGATTGGGTTTCACACCACTTTTGCGGTTCCTTTCGGTCCCCATGGCGACGTCTCGACGTATCAGTTAGCGGTGCCGCTCGACCAGCGTTTCGAGCTTGACCGGCGCATGTTGCCGACAGGGCAGCTACAGGTAATGTCGGATCGAGAGCAGTGGCGCGCTGGCAAGGCGATTGAAGGACTCGTTCTCGATGATGTATTCACCTCTGTTTCCGATGCGAGGCACAGGCAACAGGCGGTTTTGCAAGACGCCGCCAGTGGCATCACGGTCACGTATGCGTGCAGTGACCCAATCGGTTTTTGGGTGCTGTACACGCGAGATGGGCATAGTGGATTTGTCAGTGTAGAACCGTATACATGGGTGACGAATGCGCCGAATCTATCTCTACCTGATGCGCTGTCCGGCATGCGAGCGATCGCTTCTCGAGATTCGCTTTGCGTCGACAGCGCGATCGCTATTTCGCGCCGTGGCAATCACATCTAGAAAAGAGAAGGGGGCAAAGGGGAATCCTTCCCTTTGCCCTTAGTTTTCAAGTAGGCTCATGTACAGTGGCTGTCTCGGTGAGAAAGCGCTCTAGCTCACAGGCGACGCCATCTTCATCGTTGGACTTGGTAGTGAGCTTGATGTGCTTCAGGATCACAGGGTCCGAATTGGCCATGGCAATCCCGCGACCTACGTGTTGCAGCATGTCAAGGTCGTTTTCCGCGTTGCCAAAAGCCGTTACGCGCTCAAGCGGAATGCCCCAGTCCGCGCACAACGTTTGTATGCCTGACAGTTTCGTGATCGCATAGGCAGTCAAATAGATGTTTCCATCGAGACTGCGCGTCATGTCAAACGCCTGCCACTGCGACAACTCCTCGTACAATTCGTTCTGCAGCTGCAGGCTTGGACAAGCGATAGTGGCTTTTAAAAGCGGCTCAGCACTGCGTGGTAAGTAGTCGACCAGCGATTTCGTCCAAATCGTGTCATAGGAGCCGTAAGGGCGAGTCTGTGATACAGCGAAACGGTGGCCGAGCATAAAGAATTCCGCTTCGGTATCAGCCAAACGAGCACTCAGGCGCGCGAGAGCGTCTGTCGCGATCGGTTGTATATGCAGGCTGTCCCCTGTCTGCGGATCGACAATATCAGACCCATTCATACATATGACAGGCACATCCAAGTCCAGTTGTCTCGCGATTGGCAATGTGGAGGACGCCATTCTCCCAGTAGCAATCGTGATGCGATGCCCGGCTGCCCGAATTTGCCTAATGGCGGTTTGTGTGCGCTGTGAAAGCTCGTGCTGAGCATTTAGCAATGTGCCGTCAATATCGATCGCAAAGAAGTGTGTGTGATTCATGCAAGCCTCCCCAAGCTCTCACCTGTCATGTAAGTAGTATACTCGATTCCGGCACGAGGCGAATGGGGTAGTTGGTAAAGTGACAAAACCGTTTGATCGTTTAGGTCGTTATCCTAGATTGAGAACACAAATTGAGAGGGTGTAAACGATGTCTCTATTTTGGAAGCGCACAGGAAAGATGCTGTTACCGGTGACTGCCGGCTTGATGATGCTTGGCACAGTTGCATTCGCTGATATGAATGCGCAAACGGCACCTGCGTATACTGGTAAACTATTCGGCAATATTCCGAATGTGACCGTTCGCGGGATCCCGGCGGGTGGTGCGCCATGGGTCGTAGATGGGTCTGTGAAGCTGACTGACAATCATATCTGGGCGTCCGGTAAATGGCTGATGGTGCCTAAGACAGGTTATCTGGCCGATGGCAAACCGATCCCGATGAAAGTGGCCGGCACGACGGCAGGTTTTCTCAAAGTAGTGGCTGAAATCACATTCGCCAACGCCAAATCAGTCGTCACCGCACCGGTGACCTTGACTGCCAAAGGTGACTTCACAATCAATGCTAAGGTGATGATTCCAAAAGGTGCGGCGGACCCCGTGATTCTGATCGGCCCCCCCAACGGTATGGGTGGTGAAAAAGTCTGGTTTGCCAGCACCAATTTTCTTATGGACTACGGTCAAGCCATGATGGGTAGCGCAAGCAACTAAGAACGGCTGGTAAGAGGATATAAGAGATAGAGGAAGCGTTGCCGCTTTTGGTTTAACCAAAGGCGGCTTTCTCTATGTCCCTATTGATCTAATGAAACTTCTGTGTCATACTCCTCTAAAATGTAACAAGTTATTCACTTTTATTTCTCGGAAAGGAGGAACTATCGTGAATGAAAGCGCTTCAAATCGTAAGAAGACTAGCAGGGGCTGGTACTGGCTATTGCTAGTTCCTTTTATCGGAACACTTTGGCCCCCTTTTTTCGCATCGGAAACACCTACCCTAGGTGGTTTCCCGTTTTTTTACTGGTACCTATTTCTGTGGGTGATTATCAGCGCGCTACTCACTTTCTTTGTCTATTGGATGACGCGAGACAGGTGATAGGGCCGACGACGAAGATCTGATGGGAAAGGATGTTGCCAACTGTGAATTGGACAGCATTTGTCATCTTCTTACTGCTTTTTCTCATTGTCACCGGCATTGGGTTTTGGGCAGCCAGATGGAAGCGTGCGGATCTCAACTTATTAGACGAGTGGGGGTTGGCAGGCCGACGATTTGGCACGGTCATCACCTGGTTTTTACTAGGCGGCGATCTGTACACCGCCTATACGTTTATCGCTGTACCGGCGCTTGTCTTCGGAGCTGGTGCTACCGGATTTTATGCAATGCCGTATACAATTGTCGCCTATCCATTCGTCTTTCTCGCCATGCCACGCCTCTGGTCAGTGGCGAAAAAGCACGGCTATGTGACGGCGGCAGACTTCGTCAAAGGCCGATACGGTAGCAGTACCCTCGCATTGATGATCGCCTTGACTGGGATTTTAGCGACCATGCCTTATATCGCCCTGCAGTTGGCTGGCATGCAAGCGGTGCTCGGGGCGATGGGACTAGTCGGCGAGTGGCCGTTGATTATCGCCTTTGTCGTTTTGGCTGTCTACACGTACACCAGCGGATTGCGTGCGCCTGCGGCGATCGCAGTGGTCAAAGACTTGCTCATCTACATCACAGTCATCGCCGCCGTCATCGTCATTCCGGCAAAACTCGGTGGCTGGGGGCATATCTTTCACACGGCAGCGGCGGTGCTACCAACGCGCACGCCCACTCCTGGCGCACTGATTTTGCCGCCTAAGGCCTATACCGCATTTTCTACGCTTGCACTTGGATCAGCCTTCGCCCTGTTTTTGTACCCGCATTCCATCACAGGCGTCTTAAGCTCAGGCAGCCGGACGGTCATCAAGCGAAATGCTGCCTTACTACCAGCATACTCGTTCGTACTGGGTCTGATCGCCTTGCTCGGGTACATGGCAATCGCTGCGGGTATTCATCCGACAACGCCGACGATGGCCGTTCCGCTACTGTTTTTAAAGGAATTTCCGTCCTGGTTCGCAGGCGTCGCTTTCGCGGCGATCGCCATTGGCGCATTAGTGCCGGCGGCCATCATGGCCATCGCCGCTTCAAACCTCTTTACCCGTAATGTGTATAGGCAGTATATCAATCCGACGTGTACGGACAAACAAGAGTCGCGTATGGCTAAGCTTGTGTCTCTGGTGGTGAAGCTCGGCGCACTGATCTTTATCGTGTTTTTGCCGAATACCTTTATCATCAACTTTCAGCTTCTCGGCGGCGTATGGATCTTGCAAACATTGCCGGCCGTCGTGTTTGGCTTGTATACCCGTTGGTTTAGCAGCACGGCACTCTTTTGGGGTTGGCTAGCAGGCATGGGCGTGGGAACGTACATGGCGATTGCACAGTCGTTTAAGTCATCGATCTTTCCTGTGGACCTGTTCGGCGTGACGATACCCGCCTATGCAGCCGTTTGGGCACTGCTTGTGAACCTGATTGTCACGGTCGTCCTCAACATGATTTTCAAGGCAGCCAGTATGAAAGAGGGCACAGACCTCACGGCGCCAAGAGATTACGTCAGTCATGGAGAGAGCGCGTAGGCCGTGCACTTGCTATTGCAATGGATAAGCCCACCTTTGAGGCCTTGCGCTTCAAAGGTGGGCTGTATTTTTATAAGTAGACCTTCTGTTCCCGTTTCGCACTCTCGATGGCCGCAAATACCATCGCGACGCTGTGAAGATTATCTGCGCTATCGGTTTCTGCAGGCCGATTCTCGATCAAGGATGCGAACATCTCGTCCAAACATCCGTGATGCCCCGCCTGTCCCTCCCACGTCTTTGACGGCTCGATGCGTTGGACGTCTCTGATAAAGGAAGGCTCAGAAGCCGGATCCACTACCTCTGCAAACAGTCGGTTCGCTCCATCCCATACGGCTGTCCCTTGACTCCCCGTCACACGCCAGTCGGCTTCCCACGAGGTGGGCACACCTTGGGCGCTCCAAGACCCCCGATAACAAAATACACTGCCGTCACTCATATCGAACAGGCAAATAGCGGAACTGGATCCTGCATACCAGGACCCTGCTGGGTTAAAAGCCTTGCAGTAGACTGCTACCGGGTTTGCGCCCAAAATGAAGCGCGCCTGATCGAACGTATGTATAGCCATATCGAGTATCAGTGGGTGCTCCATCGCCTCGCGAAAGCCCCCGAAATGCGGGCCGAGAAAAAAGTCTGCGTAAGCCGCTCCAGGCGTCCCGATGACTCCACCTTGCACGAGGTCGCGAAAGGCCCGAATTTCCGGTTGGTATCGGCGATTTTGCATGACGGCGTAGTGACGACCCGCAACTCTGGCTGCTTCTGCCATCGCTTGCGCCTGTTCCATCGAAGCGCCCATAGGTTTCTCCCCGAATACATCACAGCCGAGTGACAAAGCCGTTGTGGTGATCGTGACGTGACTTTCAGGGACTGTGATATCAAATACCAGATTGGCCTTGGTCGCGACAATCGCTTCTCTCAGATCATCGTATATAGGGACGCTAAGCCCGTACTGAGAAGCGAGTGATTGAGCGGTGAGTGGATAGAGGTCTACGAGTGCTACGATCTCTGTATCGCTGCGCTTGATGGCATAGTCTACCCAAGTCCGGGCCATCCCACCACAGCCTGCCACTACAACACGGAAACGTTTCAAATGCAGTCACCACCTGTCGTTAGTCGATCTACACGGTACCCCGCCATTTGTACGTCTAGGACTAGCATACTGCAATTGTGGACAAAGAGACAGTGGTGTGTGGCTTAGTAACCGTCATATAATGAAGTGAGGGGGGATGCGAGATGCCGCTTCCCATGGTACATTTAGCCGTCGCTGTGAAGTTGTACGAGCAGAAGAATCGGCAGATAGATCCCGAATTTTTACTCGGTAGCTTGGCGCCTGACGCGATTCATGCGCGTCCTGGGACTACACGGGCCGATAAAGACCGCACCCATTTTTTCTTTACTGGCGATCCCGCCGTTTTTGAAAACCAGATTGACACGTTTGTAGCCAAGCAGGTGGTTGCTTGTGACAACCCTGTGGAGCGTGCTTTTGCAGCTGGTTATGCGACGCATGTGCTAACTGACCGGGTATGGGCGATGACTGTATTCACGCGCTTTCGTCGTGCCGCCGACGCAGTGATGGATAAAGAGGCGCGGCGGCTCTTGTACTATCGAGAAACGGAGAAAGTAGACTTTCAACTCTATCGCAACGAACCGTGGCGGGTGCCCGTTTGGGAAGGCCTTCAGATAGCCGAACCACTTGCTGTGGCAAATCTGTTGACTGCTGAGGAAGTTCGCGCCTGGCAAATGCATACGCTGCGTTGGTTTGAGCAAAACTCAGAGCCAGTGGAGGAACCGCAGTATATCACGGAAGCGATTGTCAACGATTTTATAGGACGCGCGACTCATGCTGTGATCGAACAGTGGCGGCTTTGGGGGCTCGCGAACTGAGTGTCATTGAATTTGCCAAACAGCCGCACTGAGAGACGTTCGCAGTCTCGCAGTGCGTGCGTCGTGGACATACTGGGATCAGCTTTCGCTGTTCGTCGAGAGATACTCTGCCACTTCGACAAATGCGTCATGCGTTTCGGAGCAAGTCATCAAGAGTTCTTTTACGGCAGGCTTGTTTTCGTCTCCTTGTGCCGCGGAAATGGCTTTTTCGGTGTGCGCCAAGGCGTTAGCAGCCTGCTGTAGTCCCATATGATTGGGATGGGATTGCAAGGAGGAGACTGCGTGCTGAGCTTTCCTCAGCGCGTCACCTGCGTCTGCCAGAGGACTTTGGTCCTGCAAACTGGTATCGTGGTTGCGCATACGTGGAATCGCTCCTTTCTCCCTGTTACTTTCTCCACAGCAAACCGTTTATACGCATGGCACTTTCCCGGTGGCCGTTTGTATGGTATACCTAAATACATAGAAAAAAAGGGGTTGGCATAGATGCCGCGTGCAGAGAATCGCAAGAAGATGCCTGGAAAGCCAGGCTCATCAAATCAGAGTGGTCGTAGCGCCTATGGTGGGTCAGGCATCGGGCATACGCCCGGATCCCAGCAGGCTGCAGATAAACAGGCGCTGATCGAGAAAATGAAGCGTCTGCAATCAGGTAGCAAAACTAAACCAGAAACCAGTCAGGAGTAAAACCGATTGATTAAAGTGAAAGATGTTTCTCTGTCTTATGGCAGTCGCATTTTATTTGAGAATGTCAACTTAAGTCTTGATCGCGGCAATCGCTATGGACTCATTGGCGCCAACGGTGCAGGGAAGTCCACTTTTATGAAGATCCTCACAGGTGAAGTCGAAGCTACCGGTGGGTCTGTCAGTATTCCCTCTGACGTACGCGTGGGTGTGCTTCGTCAGGACCACTATCGCTACGACGAGTACACCGTCTTGCAGACGGTGTTGATGGGACATGAGGAACTTTGGAAAGTGATGAGTGAAAGGGAGCGGATGTACAGCAAGCCCGAACTCACAGAAGAAGAAGGCATGCAAGTCGGGGAACTCGAGAATCGGTTTGCCGAACTCGACGGGTATTCCGCAGAATATTTTGCGGCTGAACTGCTCGAAGGCTTGGGCATTTCTGTGGAAAAGCACAACGACTTCATGGGATCGATGATTGGCGGTTTGAAGCTGAGGGTACTCTTGGCTCAAGTGCTGTTCGGTCGACCTGATGTGTTGTTGCTCGACGAGCCAACGAACCATCTCGACCTCGACACCATTCGTTGGCTCGAGAATTTCTTGCTCGAGCATGAAGGTACGATGGTGATTATCTCTCACGACCGTCACTTTCTCAACGTCGTGTGTACGCATATGCTAGATGTCGACTACAAGCAGATCACGGCCTTTCCCGGTAACTACGATTATTTTGTCGCGGCCAGCACCTTGTCGCGCGAGCAGTTGCAGGCGGATAACGCACGTAACTTGGAGAAGATTGCTGAACTCAAAGAGTTTGTCGCGCGGTTTTCTGCGAACAAGAGTAAAGCACGCCAGGCAACCAGTCGAGCGAAGCAGATCGAGAAAATCGAGTTGCATGAGATTCGTCCGTCGTCACGGGTGTCGCCTTACATGAAGTTTACGATGAAACAGCCGCTCGGCAAGCAGGCTCTGACTCTACGGGGTGTGTCGAAAGCGTATGACGATCTGCAAGTCTTGAAGGATGTGAATCTCGATATCGCCGGTGGCGAACGAGTGGCTGTGATCGGGCCAAACGGTATGGGTAAGACGACCTTACTGCAGATGATTACCGGTCATCTAGAACCGGATGAAGGAACGATCGCATGGGGGCAGTCTGCTATCCATACGTATTTTCCGCAAGATCACAGTGGCGTCATCCGTTATGGGACCACTGTATACGATTGGTTGAAGAGTTTTGATGACGAGGCTGATCAGCAGAGTATTCGCAGTATCCTTGGCCGCATGCTGTTCTCCAAAGACGATGCGCACAAAGCGACTGATGTGCTGTCCGGTGGAGAAACGGCTCGCCTCCTGTTGTCTCGCATGTTGTTGTTACAAGGCAATGTGCTGGTTCTCGACGAACCCACTAACCACCTCGATCTTGAATCGATCGATGCATTGGGTAAGGCGCTGGCGGAGTTCCCGGGCACAGTGATCTTCGTCTCTCACTTCAGACAGCTTGTTTCCGACGTCGCGACACGGATTATCGAGTTGACGGCTGACGGATTACGCGATTTTGCAGGTACGTATGAAGAGTATCTGGAAAAACGCGACGCGCTGAATTCGGCGTCCTAACATGGGTTAGGTATCCGCGGACTGACCAAGAGCAGGTGCATGTGCGCCTGCTCTTGGTCTATAGAGATACAGTGCGGGATTTGGTAAAGTGAAAGTCAAGTGGATGGCTCATGGGGGGCTGCGATTGTGAGTGAATTACCTGCTGACCGGAGTGCGCTCTCTACCGAAGGCACGCTGCTTGAAGTACTTGGGATGTCGTATATCGAGCTGACAAAAGAGCGCGTGGTGATGACGATGCCTGTCGATGCGCGCACCAAGCAGCCTGCAGGTCTGCTCCATGGTGGGGCCTCGGTGGCTTTGGCGGAGACGGCAGCTTCCGTGGGCACCTGGCTTCACATTGATCCGCTGACACAGGCAGCTGTCGGTATCGAGATCAATGCCAATCACGTGCGTAGCGCCCGCGACGG
Organism: Bacillota bacterium; assembly: GCA_026627345.1. Classification (GTDB taxonomy): domain Bacteria; phylum Bacillota; class Bacilli; order Alicyclobacillales; family SLC66; genus JAPNUJ01. Next base: position 40,133 of record JAPNUP010000084.1, read on the forward strand.
ACACGTGCAGGCAGTCGCCACCGTCTTGCATAAAGGCCGTACAATGATGGTGTGGGATGTGCGGATCACGGACCAGAAGGAGAGACTGCTTTGCGTAGCTCGCTGCACGGTCGCCATTATTGATCAAGCACCGCCTCGCGAAACGAGCTTGCCAAAAGGCTAATGACGTCTTGGTACGCAGCCTTGCTCCAGTTGTTAAAAGAAGGGTGCGGCACGCCTTCGATGACTGTCCAGTTCGGGCACGCGATGGCAGTGTGACTCAGATACGCCTGCGCCACGTGGCCGCATGGAACGATGACAAGCGATTTGTCGTATAGCAGCAAGAGTCGCTCCTGCAAGCGAGTCACCAGTTGGCTGTGGACGGTCTGCCAGGCTGGGTCCGTGTACGGCGCCTTTTTACGCGTGGTACGCAGTTTTTCGAGGACAGTGAGAAAAACTGCGTAGCGTCTTGCGACGGCCTCAGGATAGGCGCTTGCCTGCATAGGAATCTCGCACACGTTCATTAAACCGACCTTGGCGATCGCATCTTGACTCTGGCTTCGATGACGTTTGCGAGGAATATCGTCAAAAGCATTGGCACTCTGCAAAACAAGCTGTCCCAAAGGTGCGGTCCCTTCGCGGCGACCGAGAAGGTGGTGGCTCATCGACAGTCCTGATGGGCCGCAGACAGGTGCGCCAAAGCGGAGCTCCTGCCGATGTGGACTCTCTAGCAGAAATAGGATTGTTGTCGTGTGGCCTACATAATCCGGCACGCGGTACTGTCTTGCGAGATCAGTAAAAGCGTCACCGTAATCGGTTACATGAAGCGGCATTTTCAGTTCTCTCCTTACTCTACTGACTGGTATCATATCACGTGCGTTCAGAGAAGTTCGAGCGAATATTCACAGGGGGTTATCAATATATGGAATTACAAGGGTTTGCAGAATCGGCAAGCGTGGTCGAGCTACAGCGGGCCATGCAAGAAGGAAAATGCACGGCGCTTGAATTGACAGTGTATTTTCTACAGCGCATCGCCCGCTATAATCACGAAGGACCGGGACTCAATGCGGTGCTTGAAGTCAATCCGGATGCTTTGCAGATTGCCGAGGCACTCGATGCACAGAGACAAACACGAGGGACGTGTGGTCCTTTGCACGGCATTCCTGTGTTGATCAAGGACAATATCAGTACTGGCGACAAGATGCACACTAGTGCCGGTTCACTCGCTTTAGCGCAGGCGCATGCCAGACAGGACGCGTTTGTCGTCAGACAACTGCGAAAAGCCGGGTGCGTGATTCTGGGAAAGACCAATTTAACGGAGTGGGCCAATTTTATGGCCAATGATATGCCAAACGGCTATAGTTCGCGCGGTGGACAAGTCCGTAGCGCGTATCACCCGGGTGTATTAGATGTAGGCGGGTCGAGTTCTGGCTCCGGGGTGGCCGTCAGTGCATCACTGGCGCCGCTGGCAGTGGGAACAGAAACGTCTGGGTCGATCCTAAGTCCGGCGAGTTCCAACAGCGTAGTGGGACTAAAACCTACCGTTGGCTTGATTAGTCGGACCGGCATTATTCCGATCTCCCACAGTCAAGACACAGCCGGTCCGATGGCCAAATCGGTCGCGGATGTCGCGGCATTACTGGGTGCGATGGCCGGGGTAGATGCTGATGACGCGATTACGCAGACGGCAGTCGGTCGAGCGCTTCCTGATTATGTGGCATGTCTAGATGCCTCAGGACTGCGTGGTGCGCGCATTGGGATTGTTCGTAAACCTTATTATGAGGGCTTGCCAGATGCTGCAGGTGCGGTCATGAATCAGGCGATGGCCGACCTACAAGCGGCAGGTGCAGAGCTGATCGACGACCTCACATTTTCATTCACCGAAGACATTCGCGATTATGCAGTCTTGCTGTATGAATTCAAGCCTGACCTCAACGATTACCTGCGTAGCTTAGAAGGCGGTCCCGTGCATTCGCTGGCTGACGTGATCGCGTTTAATGAGGAGCATCACGAACAAGCGCTGCGATTCGGACAAGCGATCTTGATTGCGGCAGAGGAAAAATCCGGTACCCTGACGGAGGTGGACTATCTTGATGCGCGCGCTCGTGATCTCGCTTGTTCGAGACAAAACGGGATCGACCAGTTGCTACGCGAGCACCGCCTCGACGCCTTGCTTTTTCCTGCGAATTACGGTGCTGCGATCGCGGCGAAGGCGGGATATCCATCGATTTGCGTGCCTGGCGGCTACCTAGAAGATGGGAGCCCGTTCGGCGTGACGTTTACCGGCACGGCTTTTAGCGAACCGACGTTGCTACGTCTGGCTTATGCCTATGAACAAACGAGCCTGCGACGAGTGGCCCCTGACTTGGTAGTGAAATGAATACACGAAAAAAGAGGGGAATGTCATTTTGTGTAGAATGATACAGGAATGTGGGGTATCGTTATTGAACCATAGATCTGTAGACTGCTGAGTTCTTTTTATAACCGGAGATGACGTATGCCTCTTGCATTTGTACAGTCACATGGCGTTTATTGGATTTCAGACTTGGTTTTGTTGGCAGCCGTACTCTGGCTCTTTCCCTCTTGGATGAAGGTGCGCCGAGAGGCTCGCCTGAGTCTGGCAGCAGTGAGCCGATTGACCTGGCAAGACACGCTGACAGCGTTGCCTAATCGCCAGCAATATATGGAGCGACTCGATCAGGAGATTAGGACGGCGCGTCATGCGGACTCGAGCGTGGCCCTGTTGTTGCTTGACATCGATCGTTTCAAGCTGTTTAACGATTCCTTGGGTCACGATGTCGGAGATCAGTTGCTACAAGAGGTGGCACATCGACTGAAAACTTGTGTGCGACCACAGGATCTCGTGGCGCGCATTGGTGGAGACGAGTTTGCCGTGACGCTCACAGGGAGTTCCGTTGAAGCTTCGCGTAAAGTGGCGATGCGTGTCTTGGAGCTCATGAAACTGCCGGTCGCCCTCGACGGGCAAGAGTTTCGCGTGACAGTGAGCATTGGGATCGCGCTATTTCCGCAAGACGGAGAGCATTCGAAGAGCATCATGCGAAGTGCTGACTTGGCGATGTACAAAGCCAAGGAGATGGGGAAAGACCGATTCTCATTTTATGTTCCAGAGAGCGCTTCGAGTCTGGATGAGCGCCTCTTTATTGAGAACTCTTTGCAGCGCGGCCTTGCGCGCGGTGAATTCCGGGTGTTTTATCAGCCGCAGATCGATATTGCCGATGGATCGATTCTCGGCATGGAGGCACTGGTGCGCTGGCAACATCCCGAACGCGGATTGCTTTCTCCAACGCAGTTTATTGGGGTCGCCGAGGATACAGGCTTGATCGTGCCCCTCGGTCAATATGTGTTGCGCACGGCTTGTCAGCAAAATGCGGCATGGCAACGGGCAGGGATCGGACCTTTTCGCGTTGCTGTCAATCTTTCGCTTCTTCAGTTCCGTCAGCACGACCTCGTCGAGATGATCGAATCGATCTTGCAGGAGACCGGTTTAGCGCCTGAGTCTCTCGAGCTTGAGATTACTGAGAGTATGGCTATGTTGAATCTTCACTACATCATGGAAAAACTACTGGCTTTAAAAGAGCTAGGTGTGCATATCTCGATAGACGATTTTGGCACAGGATACTCGTCGCTGGGATACTTGAAACGGTTTCCTGTAGATACGCTGAAGATTGACCAGTCATTTGTACGTGATATCACGCACGACGTGGATGGCGCGGCCATCGTTACAGCTGTGATTGCCATTGCGCGAAGTCTTGGGATCGATGTGGTTGCAGAGGGTGTGGAGTTGCGGGAGCAATTGGACTTTTTGCAGCGTAACGCTTGTTCTAAGGTGCAAGGCTACTTCTTCAGCCCACCTGTGCCTCCGGAAGACTTAACAACTTTACTTCCAGGCTTGCGCGAGACGGCTGTCGCAGCGATGGGCGCGAGACCATATAGGGAAGGATGGTTAACCTGATGTTTCTCGTCATTGGCGCAGTCATGGCCTTCTTAGCCGTGTTGCTGGGCGCTTTTGGAGCACACGCGCTTCGCGGAAAAGTAACAGCAGAGCGCCTGGCCTCCTATCAGACAGGCGTACAGTATCAGATGTTTCATGGGCTTGCGTTACTCGTGATCGGTCTTTGGACCAGCATATCTCCGTCTCATCAGTTAATCATTGGCGCGTGGTGCTTAGTCGTTGGCATCGTCCTCTTTTCCGGTAGCCTTTATCTCCTGACGGTGACAGGCGTTCGACGGTTTGGCGCTATCACGCCACTCGGAGGAGTGGCCTTTTTAGGGGGTTGGGTTTTCGTGTTTCTCGCTGCGCTACACTTTGTTCGTCCCTAGTAAGTGAACGAGCGACAGCGCCGCTTGCCACAGGATAGGCGATTGTCACACCGAGCGAATGCTACGATTTTTGACTTCTGTGGCATGATGTACCTAGGAAGCATCTGCAGGATCTGCGGAACACTATCCCTGTATAACGGCATAGCTCCTTATGGTTACCGCATACGGTTACGGTGGCGTACAAGGCTTATGCAAAGAGGTTATGCGTTGTTTAGGGGGCGAGTTCCAGTGAGTTGGCTTCTGTTTTTCTTCTATCTGATCGTCTGGGGCGGGCTTATCATTGCCTGTTTTCCCAACCTGTGGCCGCGCTTTATACACGAACACGTAGACGGGCATATCAAATTGCAGCAGGATTTCGTCCGCAAAGTCGAGGTAATGCGGCAGGCACATTCCTCCGTTCGGCTGACTGGATCACTTATCGTACGCCTGACAGAGGCATTTAACAACGCCGTATTCATCCAGCGGGTGCAAGTGAAAGAGGCGCCACACGCCACGCTCAAATTTACGCTTCGAAGTGGCGAGCAAGTGTTCGTGGCACAAGGCCTGAAAGAAGATGACATCTACATTCTGCGCTATAAGCAGGGCAAGCGAGTCGCTTGTTACTGGGCGCGTGAGACACAGTTATATACGTTTCTGGCTCGCCAGATGTGGCGGTCGGGAGGCTTTATGCGTAAGGCGCGTCAAGATCGTCTACGCAGCACACACTTGCGGCTTGTCCGCTAAAATGCTGGTCAGACTCGCATGAGGAAGCTGTACACGGTTCACACTATCTGAGGGGTGCATGATCCGTAATCCGTTGGTACCGGGTGAGGTGTCAACACCCTGATGAGGGGAGCGTGCAGTGAACAATGGAGAATGTAGTCACAGCAATCGAGGTAAAAGAGCGTATGGCACGTGGCGAGACGTTCGGTTTCATCGACGTGCAGGATAAAGGATCATTTCAGAATTGGCAAGTCAAAGGTATGACGTTGCAAGCTGTGAACGTGCCCTATTTTGACTTTAAGGAAAACGAAGTCAATGATGAGTTGTTGCCGGAAAACTGTTGTATTGTGATGATCAGCCCGCAATCAGCCACAGCCAAGCGCGTTCGGTCGCGCTTTGAAGATAAAGGGTACGACGTTGTGAATCTTTCTGGTGGACGAACCGTGTGGCACGACTTTTATCTCGAATCTGTGATCTTGACGTCGTCTGAAGTGAAACTGACCCAGTTTCATCGTCTCGGAACAGGCTGTCTATCGTACTTTTTGGTCAGTGGTCACGAAGCTATCGTGGTCGATCCGAGCCGTCATATCGAACAGTACCTTGAAGCAGCGGCCCGAGAAAACGTGAAAATTACTCATGTCATCGACACACACATCCATGCAGATCATATCTCCGGCGCACAAGCTTTGTTGCGTGAGACCTCAGCTGACTATCTGGTCGCGCACAGCGAACTCCACGCTCACCACTTACCCGTTGTTCGCATGCATCAGGGGACGACGTTGCATCTGAGTGGAATGGATATGCGGGTGACTATCCTCGATACAGAGGGCGAAACGCAAGGCAACTCCTTGTTGGAGTTTGACAAGCAATTCGTGCTCTCGGGCGATGCCATTGCGCTTGGAGAAGTCGGTATTCCCGATCTGACCGGCAATGCCCAAGAATGGGCGGAAAAACTTTTTAATACCGTGCTGCGCGACGTCAAGCACTTACCCGATGACACACTCATCTTGCCTGCGCATTTCGGTGATATTCAAGCCGTCAATGCGGGTGGTTACGTGGGAGCGCTACTAGGCGATGTGCGATTGGGAGCGCAGGCGAACGCCACCAAGAATGTCCTGACCTTCTCATCTCGGCCGCTAGGCTTCGTGGCGTCCTTGCCCAAGGCTTCTGATGACATCAGGCAGATTAACGCTGGTCTTGCTACGTTAGACGGAGTGATCGCGGCCGACTTGGAGCTCGACCTGCGTGAGTAACGAGGTTTGTGAGGTGTAGGTATGCTAAGTGAGTTATGGCTGACGGATGGGGGCGCCCCTTATAAGGGGAGCGCCCTTTTCCCGTTGATTGAACAAGAGGCATGGATGCTGTGGAGCCGGGATAAAAATGTGGCCACTTTGCATTTTTGGCGACATCGTCAGGCGCTTTTATTGGGATCCCGCGACGCTTCTTTACCTGATAGCCAAAGCGCTATTGAAGCGCTATCTGAAAATGGGTACGCTGTGGCTGTTCGCGCGTTTGGAGGTCTCGCCGTCGCGCTTGATGAAGGGGTTTTGAACGTCACTTTGATCTTACCAGGTGCACCTGCGCTCGACGATGCGTTTGCCTTCATGGCGGGGCTTTTACACGACGCTTTGGCGCCTTTTGTAGACATTCGGGTAGGCGAGATAGCAGGGTCGTACTGTCCCGGACGCTATGATATGTCCGTGGCGGGCTACAAAATCATCGGTATTGCCCAGCGGCGGATCGCCGGCGTGATCGCTGTCAGTGCGTTTGTCAACGTGCAAGGTTCGTCACGTTTGCGTGAGGAGGCGGTGATGACGTATTATGCTACAGCATGTCCCTCTTCGTTGCGGGACGAGGGCCGCTGGTCTCCGCCTGACGTGTGGCTCGGAAGCACTGCGAGCATGAATGACTTGATGGGGGAAGCTGGATTTACTGTGACGCAGTGTAAAAAGGCGATTGTGAGTGCCGCTGCACAACGCACGGGCATGCCCATTCATCTTGCACCCGCTTTGCAGGACGATTATCGCCGTCAGGCAGAAATCCGTTTGCGTCGAGGTCGCTATGCGATAGACTGGTGGAAGGCTTAGTGTGTTCACGTAAATCGAGTCTATTATTTGTCTGAATTGCGTCTATTTCGTCAAAGTATTGACGTATTAGGTCGTGTTTGTGGTATCTTAGCATGGATAGTAGTATGGTCGCCTTCATCAGTCCGAGTTGACCGATTACGGTTTGTATGATATTCGCTTTGTTGTAGCATACTTCCACATACGTCGTCGCAATCTGATTGCACGACTCGTCAGTGAACTGACCCCGTTATTCCGAGAACGGTCACTTATGGTTCTGGTTTGCAGGAATTCCCGGCGACTGCCTGTTCAACCTTGTCGATTTTGCGCCTACTCTTGCAAAGCATGCTTCGAGCGATTATTGTAGGTCTAGTGTTACTAGGGTGTATTGGTGAACTGTGTTTGGGAGTATACAGTGCTTTCCATAGCTTCGAGGGTTCGGAACGACGTGAAATAAAATACGCAGTCATCAGTAACACCGTAGGAGGAGACAAGAACATGGAACAGCCAGTGACATTACCGTCGTCTGTAGTCGACACAACACTGACAAGCGCAGAAGATGGACCTTTACAGGAGACGGTGTCACAGACGTGGCGCGACTTATACAAGGACTATGTGAATGTCACCAAGCCAGGCATTACGATGTCGAATGCGCTGATGACGTTTACGGGATTTTGGTTGGCGGAAGGTGGAAGGTTGCATCTCTTGGTAGCCGTTCTCACATTAGTGGGGAGTAGTTTGGTGGTGATGTCCGGTTGTTCGCTGAATAATTACATGGACCGAGACATCGACCCCCTGATGGCGAGAACACAAGGCAGACCGTTGCCTAATGGACGGATCCGCCCGTGGACCGTCATGTTGCTCGGCATCGTGCTTGGCGTTCTTGGCATTGGGATGCTCGGGCTATTCGTCAATACGATTTCCGCATTGATGGCACTGATTGGCTTGTTCTTTTATGTCATCATCTACACCGGAATGACGAAGCGTACCACGACGCTCAGCACCGTCATCGGTGCAGTTTCCGGCGCCATGCCACCCCTGATCGGCTGGACGGCAGTCACGGGTTCTCTCAGTGTGACTGCGTGGCTACTCTTTGCTTTCATGTTCATCTGGCAAACACCTCACTTTTTGTCGCTCGGGATGCGTCGTGTCAAAGATTACGCCGCGGCAGGGATTCCGCTTTTGCCAGTGGTATATGGGTTTGGTCCTACGAAGCGCCAGATCATTCATTGGACGGGCGCATTGGTTCCCGCCTCTTTACTACTTTACACCGTGCATGCTGTCAATCTGCTCTATGTGGCTGTAGCGGTCGTCCTTGGTGCCATCTATTTATGGAAAGCGTTCAAAGGGTTTAAAGCCAAGGATGATGTAGTTTGGGCACTGGATATGTTCAAGTACTCACTCATTTACCTGACGGCGATGTCTGTTGCCATGATCGTTGGCGTTGCTTGATTGATTTGCGATAAAAAGAAGAGACCACCACTGTGAGCACTCAGTGGTGGTCTCTTCTTGATGGTGTATCACTTCATAAATGAGGTGAGGGTACTGTAATACGTTGTCAAGGTGGTAAGACCTTTATCGAAGTTCTCGAGTGAGAAATGTTCATTTGGCGCGTGAAAGTTTTCGTCGGGCAACCCGAATCCCATCATGACGACTGGTAGCTGAAGAACGCGGCCAAACGTCTCGACGACGGGAATGGAACCACCCATTCTCATGTAAAAAGGCTCCACCCCGTAAGCACTCGCGTAAGCGGATGCTGCCGCCTTGATAGCGGGGGAATCAAAGCTCGTCACGAAAGGTCGCCCCGAATCGAAACGGGTCACGGTAATCTGTGCGCCAGGCGGGGTATGTCGAGCGACATGCTGCTCAATCAGGTCGAGTACCTGACCTGGGTCTTGACGATTCACGAGGCGGCACGTGATTTTGGCATGCGCTTGTGCTGGAATCACGGTCTTCGTACCCTCTCCTTGGAAGCCGCCATAGATGCCGTTGATCTCGAGTGTCGGACGGGCCATGATGCGCTCGAGTGTGGAGTATCCAGTTTCGCCGTGGAGTGCTGACAAGTTCAGACTTTTGCGGTACGCTTCGTCGTCGTGCGGTAGTGCAGCGAAAGCCGCTTTTTCCTCAGGGCTGAGTGGCTCGACATCATCGTAGAAACCGGTGACGGCAACCCGGCCATCGGCTGTGTGCAAGGTCTCCAGTACATCGACAAGCGCATGTACGGCATTTGGCACGGCGCCGCCAAACAGGCCCGAATGCAGGTCTGACTTGGCCGTTCGTACATCGAGTTGTAGCGCGCAAAGTCCTCGCAGTCCATAGACAATCGCGGGTTGCCCAGGGGCATGCATGGTCGTGTCGGAGATGACCAAAACGTCTGCGGCCAGCAAAGTCCGTTGTTGCTCGACGAAGGCGTCGAGACTCGGACTGCCAATCTCTTCTTCGCCTTCAATGCAAAACTTGACGTTGACAGGCAATGTACCGTTTACTGAGAGTAGCGCCTCGATCGCTTTGATATGCATGAAGGTCTGCCCTTTATCGTCGCTTGCACCGCGAGCGTAGACTTTGCCGGAGCGCACCGTGGGGTCAAACGGAGGCGACTCCCAAAGTTCCAAGGGATCGACTGGCTGGACGTCATAGTGACCGTAAATCAGTACGGTAGGCGCCTGTGGTGTATGTAGATAATCAGCGTAGACGACAGGATTGCCCGCTGTCTCCATAACTGCTACGTGTTCGAGTCCGGCTGCAGTCAGAGCGTTTGCAAGCCACTGAGCTGTCGTCAATACGTCCGTCTTGTGTTCAGACAATGCGCTGATACTTGGAATGCGCAAGAGGGAAAACATTTCTTCAAGATGCCGCGCACGGTTGGCGTCGAGGTAAGACTGCACAGTCGTCATAAAGTCGCTCCTTTAATCGTGTTTTGAGATGGCATATCGCTCACAGTGTAGCATATCTGGGCGCTTTACATCGTAGAAGAAGGTCAGGGGGATCTGCTATGAACACACCGGCTTTGATTGAAGTGCCAGCGCTTTTTGCGCAAATCGGCTCTTGCGTTGTCGTCGACTGTCGCTTTCGACTGAATGACCGAGATTTCGGTAAGCGATCGTATGTGCAAGGACACATCCCATCGGCTTTGTATGCTGACCTAGAAAACGATCTGTCAGGTCCCAAGGGCGAGGTTGGCGGTCGACACCCACTTCCGTCTGCGGAGGCATTTGCAGCGTTTCTTAGCCGCCTTGGTGTAGGTCCCGAAACCTTGGTCGTTGCTTATGATGACCAAGGTGAGATGGCTGCGCGGCTATGGTGGCTGCTACGTTACTTCGGGCATGAGCGAGTCAGCGTGTTGCAAGGAGGCATTGCTGCTTGGGAGTCTGCTGGGTATGCACTGGTCACTGGAGCACAGGCGCCTGCTCCTAAAGCTGCGCTACGCGTATTACAACCGCAAGCCGACTGGCTGGCCACGCGCGAAGATGTGCAAAGATCGATGAAGCTTGCAAAGGATGGACAGTGGTTGGTCGATTCACGCGCTGCAGTGCGCTATCGCGGAGAACATGAACCAATCGATCGGCGGGCAGGACACATTCCTGGTGCTCACTGTTACTTCTGGGAACAAGCGTTGTCTTCCCCTGCACACTATAAGTCGCCAGAGCAATTACGTGAGCACTTCGCCCAATTGGATAGCCGCCCTATCATTTACTGTGGCTCAGGCGTCACAGCATGTGTTAATGTACTAGCCCTTTATTTGATCGATGTACAAGCGAGACTTTATGCAGGCAGTTGGAGTGATTGGTGCGCGGATGACAACAATCCGGTAGCTGTAGGGGATCTGTAACCGGGGAGGCGTGAGGCTTGTCCACCTCACGCCATCGACTAAAACAGCCGCTTATTGAGTAACTTCTTCGACGCGGATGGAGGTCATACGATCTCCTTGTTGGATGGAGTCAATCAACTCTTCACCTTTGACGATTTGTCCAAAGACAGTATGGTTTCCATCGAGATGCGCCGTGGATTTACGGTCGTGCACGATGAAAAACTGTGAGCCGCCGGTATCACGACCAGCGTGCGCCATGGACAGGGCACCGCGCTGATGCTGGTGCGGATTGCCTTTCACTTCGCATTTGATCGTGTAGCCTGGGCCGCCGGAACCGTTACCTTTCGGGCAACCGCCTTGTGCCACAAAGCCTGGGATCACGCGGTGAAAAGTCAAGCCATCGTAGAATCCATCGTTGGCGAGCTTCTCAAAGTTGGCGACAGTGCCCGGGGCGTGTTCGTCAAATAACTCAAACTGCATCGTTCCGCCTTTGGCTAGTTCGATCGTTGCCTGCTTCATTATATTCTCTCCTCATACCCGCGCAGGGTGTGGTGTGATGGGTTAACCCGAGTTTTAGTATACCTGACTGCAACGTGATTTGCCTGTCGCTCCTTTGCACCTTCAGGTATAATTAAATAGACGTGGACGATAAGCATGGCGCTCTCGCGCCATCGTCCGATATGTTTTTGTGCACTGGGTGATAGCAAAGGGGAACGAATCTATGTTTACGCGCACACAGACGCGCCCGATACGCGTCGGAGATATTACGATTGGCGGTAGTGACCGCGTATTTATTCAAAGTATGACGATGACCAAGACAGCTGACGTTGCAGCCACCGTTTCCGCCATCCACAGACTAGAAGAAGTCGGTTGCGAGATCGTTCGCGTGACGGTCAACTCCCAAGAGGCTGCGCAGGCGATCAAGGAGATCAAGCGGCAGATTCACATCCCTCTGGTTGCCGATATTCACTTTGATCATCGCTTGGCGTTGAAGGCGATTGAAAATGGCGTGGATAAGGTACGTATAAATCCAGGCAATATCGGCAAGCGGGAGCGTGTCGAAGAGGTGGTCAGGGCCTGCAAAGAACGCGGGGTGCCGATTCGCATCGGGGTCAACGCCGGATCGCTTGAACGGCATATCGTTGAAAAGTATGGATTTCCGACAGCAGAGGGCATGCTGGAGAGTGCATTGTACCACATCAAGATTCTCGAGGAATTAGATTTTCACGACATTATTGTTTCCATGAAGGCGTCAGATGTCAGTCTCGCGATTGAGGCTTATCGCCTTGCCGCTGAAGCATTTGACTATCCACTGCACCTTGGGATTACAGAAGCCGGAACGCTGTTTAGCGGCACGATCAAGAGTGCTGCCGGTCTTGGCACCTTGCTCTCGCAAGGCCTTGGCAATACTCTGCGCGTCTCGCTTTCCGCGGACCCGGTCGAAGAGATCAAGGTGGCCCGTGAACTGCTGAAGGCGTTCGGGATTATACAAAACGCTGTGACGCTTGTCTCTTGTCCGACCTGTGGACGCATCGATATCGACTTGATCGCGATTGCCAACGAGATTGAAGACTACGTGCAAAATATTCGCGCGCCAATCAAAGTGTCTGTGCTGGGCTGTGCGGTAAACGGTCCGGGTGAGGCGAGAGAAGCGGATATCGGCATTGCCGGGGCACGGGGGGAAGGACTTCTGTTTCGCTACGGTGAAGTCGTGCGCAAAATTCCCGAACAAGATCTAGTTTCTGAACTCAAACGCGAGATCGATGCACTCGCCGCGAGATATGCGCTCACAGGCTCTGTCCGTTAAGTGCTGCGCCTGACGAGTTGAAAAGGAATAAAAGAGCGACCACCCCTATCCAGCAACGGGGTGGTCGCTCTTTTATGCTGGTTACTTATGCTCGGGCGACTGCGTGATGATGTGCTGCGGCATCTGCGCACTGATGTCGGCAAATAGCAGTGCGCCTCCTAACTCATGCCCGCGCAGATTCGGGTGCCAAGAGTTGTCGATGTAAGGTTTCAGTGTCTGATGGTGGGCCTGGATGTAATCGAGCATTTGATTGTACACGTTGTAGATGTGTACGTCCGGACTCTGGAAGCTCTGCGCCTCGCGTATCTCGGCCTGAAAGTACTGGTACGGCAGTCCCTTTGGTCCGTCGAGATACACTTGCTCAGTGACAGGCGGGGTCACGATGTCAACTTGTGCGCCGGCAGCGAGTGCGAGCGCGATCTCTGTGTGCACGTTGTTGGCAAAAACAGTGAGTGGTGTATGGTTCGCCGCATCGTCGAGTCCACCCCAGGAAATCACCACGATTTGTGGATGTACAAACGTCAACCAGTGTTGGTAGTGAGGCGCGACTTGCACAGTAGTGATGCCAGGGATTGCCCAACTGACAATCTGATAGTGCTTACCTGTACGTTCTGACAGATCGTGAAAGGCAATGGCTAGATAACCACCGCCGTTCGGGTCGCCCCAGCCTGCTGCGACGGATGATCCGATCGTCATCACTCGGATGCCCGGAGTAAGGTCACGCTTGACCTCAGTCGGTGTCTTGATCTGTAACGAAGTGGCGCTAACCCGGGTAGTCGGTCCGGAAAGGGTATTGATCGTAAAAAAGGTGAGCAGAAAAACAGCGACGCTGATGAGCACGAGTAAGCGCTTGCGCATAGAGATCCTCCTCTTTGCGATCCGTACTTCTATTATCGCGCGCAGGCATCGAAATGTCACCGTAATAATTGTGTAATTAGTATGTAAAATAAAAAAGCACGCTTACCTGTTTTGTGGCATGCGTGCAAAAGTGTGATGGGTTAATTTCCTTGAATCTTCTTGTGCGTCCATTTGCGGTTGCGATTCGTGGTCTCAGGAAAGTGGTCGCCTCTGTGTAAATGGATCATTTGCGGGTCCTGTACGGGCGCTGGATGCGCTTCTTCACTGATTTCAATATAAAAACCGTTATTCGGCGCTTCATCGCCCGGCTCGAATTGCGTTCGCTCACCCATGGGCAGATCCTCCTTTCGTTTCATGACCAATTGACAAAGGATAGCTTGCGCCAACTGCGTCGCCCGTATCCCAGGGGCAACCTGTGTAGCAAGCTGGAATTGGCGTTCGTTCAAGCGGTATGATAGACAAAGCGAGAGGCGTTTATTTTAAACAAATGAAGGAGTGACCGGTATGAACTCGTTCGCATTCTACAATCCCACCCGAATTTATTATGGGAAAGGGCAAGTGGAAACTCATCTGGCTGAAGAAGTCAGGCATTATGGCAAAAAGGTGCTACTCGTGTATGGTGGTGGGAGTATCAAGAAATTTGGCCTATACGACAAGGTCATGGCCAGTCTGCGTGATGCAAACGCTGAGGTGTTTGAACTCTCTGGTATCGAACCTAATCCACGCCTGAGTACCGTACATAAAGGAGTGGCGATCTGCAAAGAACAGGGTATCGATCTGGTGCTCGCCGTGGGTGGCGGCTCCGTACTCGATGCGTCCAAAGCGATTGCCGCAGGCGCACTCTATGATGGAGACGTCTGGGATTTCTACGCGACGCGCAAGCGACCGGAAGCGGCGCTCGCGCTCGGTACCATTTTGACACTTTCGGCGACGGGTTCTGAGATGAACTCCGGTGGTGTCATTACGAACTGGGAAACCAAGCAAAAAATTGGTTCTGGATCCGTTCACACTTTTCCGAAGTTCTCCTTTTGCGACCCCGAAAACACATTCACCGTTTCACGGGAGCAGACGACCTATGGTCTTGTAGACATGTTTAGCCACGTACTCGAAAGTTACTTCTCCCACACGCCCAACACCGACTTGCAGGAGCGGCTTTGCGAATCAGTCATGCAGACGATTCTGGCGCACGCTGACGCAGTCCTTGAGAATCCCACCGATTATGATGAGCGCGAAGCGATCATGTATTGTGGGACAATGGCGCTAAACGGCATGATCTCGATGGGGATGCAAGGAGACTGGGCTACGCACGCCATTGAACACGAGATTAGCGCTTTTCATGATATTCCCCACGGTGGTGGACTCGCCATCATCTTTCCAAACTGGATGAAACACGTGTTAGACTCCGGGACGGCACGCTTCGCGCAGTTGGCCACTCGCGTCTTCGGGATTGAGCAAGGGAGTAAAAGCGAGCGTGACTTGGCGCTGGCCGGGATCGACGCGGTACGCGCCTTCTTCGATCGCATCGGTGCCCCACGAACACTCGCGCACTACGGTATCGGTCGCGACCACTTCAATGAGATGGCGGCACATGCCACCCGTTATGGAACCGTAGGGCAGTATAAGAAACTGACTGCCGCTGACGTGATCGCGATTTTGGAAGCTTGCGTGTAGTGACCTTACTTTCCTACCGCTCTCCTGGCGCTTCGGGCCGCAATACGCTCGCGGCGCGTCTGTTGAATCAGCTGGTAGACGGACGGATCGCTCAAATGACGAAACAAGGAATGGCTGGGGCCGGTATTTTGCTCTAGCATCCATATTTTCCCGTGTGCGTCGATGCCAACATCGACGCCAATTTCGGTATAAGGCTGGTACATTTCGAGACGCTTGCACGTGGCGAAACCAAGCTCGCGCAGCTGCTTCTCGGTCGTAGCAATCTTCCCAGTTGACCACCGGAGGCTGTCTTTGAGTGCCTTTTCTACGGTGACGACGTGGCCGCGACTGCGGGCCACGTTTGTAACAGCCGAGTGCGGACCGGCGACTTTTGCGCAAAGGCCAGTGCACAGCCACTGGCCTTGCGCGTTTTTTTGCATCATGACGCGGATGTCAAAGGGTCGGTCGTTGATCTTGGCGAGCCGTATGTCTTGTTGGACAATGTAGGCGGCACGGCCGCGGTGTTTGGCCAAATAACGGAGCAGCGCAGACTGTGAGTCGAGTCTGATTGGCAATTTGTTTTCTGCATGCACGAAGAAATGGTCACCCAGAGTGTTGACTTTGACGATATTTTTCCCTCGTGCGCCAGCCACTGGTTTGACATAGACGGACTGGTGCTGGTGGAGAAGCGAAACGAGCTTTTCGTCCGTATAGCGAACCGTGTGGGGAAGGTAGGTGCGAAACGCCGGATCGTTATAGAACCATTTCCAAAGCAACCATTTTCCAAGTTCAGGACGACGACTGGCCACTGATATTCACCTCTTTGAGAAGCCTCAAAGCACTGTATGCAAATAGTTTTGTGCAGCACTAGACATTTGCACTGGGATGTGCCATAATACATCTTGTCGACACAGGGACGGTACGCAGGTCTTATCCGACGTAATTGGGATCGAGCGCTCGTTGGACGCATCGGGTTGCACTTCCTGAATGAAATTGGACATGAAAGCGTATAGTAGTAACAGTACTCTTGGACAGGATCCAAGGCGGGGTTGCTCGTGTAACCTTGTGGACGAATAACATTGATGTACCGCGTTGTGCGGTTTTGGGAGGAAAAGTAGAGTATGCAAGAAGGAATCGTGAAGTGGTTTAACGCCGAGAAGGGCTTTGGTTTCATCGAAGTTCCAGGTGGCGATGATGTATTTGTACATTACAGCGCAATCATGGGTGAAGGTTACAAATCCCTTGATGAAGGTCAGCGCGTGAGCTTCGAAGTTGTTCGAGGCAACCGTGGTCTGCAAGCTGCTAACGTAACTAAACTGTAAGACTGACACGATCAGAAACTATAGCCCGTATCTGCGCAAGCGGATACGGGCTTTGGCGTTTCTTCCTAGAGAGTCGTACAATAGGAATGCAGTACATCATTGTGAAAGAGGGAAATCGGATGAGCATGCAACTCTCGCGCAAGACCATTCCTTACACCCCGGTCAGCAAGCCGCTGTCAGAAATGACGATCATGATTGTATCGACGGCAGGGACACACTTGAAGTCGCAGGAGCCGTATAACACGAGCGGTGATGCAACTTATCGGATCATTCCGGGCGATGTACAGACGGCGGATCTCACCGTGACCCACGGCGCTCCTATCCATGACTACAACTGGGAAGAACCACGCAGGGACCCGAACACCATTTTTCCAATCGATCGTTTGCGCGAGATCGCGGCCCAAGGCATCATCGGTGGGGTCGCCGACAAGCACATCTCGATGATGGGCTATGCGCTTCGGTTAAATGAGATTAACGCAGTGACTGCACCTGAGATCGCAAAAGAGGTCGATCATTCGCGTGCGGATGCGGTGCTTTTGACCGCTGGCTGACCGCTTTGTCACCGAACCGTGGTCACGGTTCAGCGCGCGATTGAAATGGTCGGTATTCCGACGGTTCTGATTACGCTGGATCCACATCAGTCGGGCCTCATGAGGCCATCGCGAGCGATGTATCCAGAAGGATTTGTATTTGGCCACTCTCTTGGCAAGCCGTTCGATAAAGACACGCAGACAGCCGTACTGCGGGCGGCGCTAACGCGTCTTGTCACACAAGGGGAGCCTGGAGTGATCGAGACGGTGTCATTTGCTTCGTACTAAAAGGCATCTGTGCCGGCTCTGAGAATCCCGAGGGGCCGCTACGTGTGCCTCGGGATTCTCAGGTACATTTGGTGGTTATCGTCGTTACAATTCAAGGTCCATGTGTGTTGCGCCATCGTCGGTCGGCTCAAGGTCCGGTTGTGTACGAAACCAGATGTTCAAGTCATTGATCCGGCTCGCGTAGTCGTTGATCTGTTCCATCAGAGCAACGGTTTGCTCCCACTCCTCTTCGTGATGCATTGCCTCTTGAAGAGTGGTAATCTCGGCTTCAAACACGGATATCTGGTGAGGAATCTGACCGCGTTCGATTTCCCAGCGTTCGAGAATCAGGCGCCGCTCGTCCAGACTGTAGTCCGTCCAATCGCGTGTGAGCACAGGCACGCTAATACCTAGGCGCTCATCTGCTTGAAATACGCTTTCCATCGCTGTTGCCTCCCGGTCTCGCTGCACAGTGAGTAGCGATCTGGCTGTGAGGCGATCATTCTGTTGCCTAGTATACAGGACTCGCGCAAACTATGTACACCGGCAAAGCGAGATACAGATGGTCCAAAACCATACATATAAGGCGGTTTTACGATGATTGTTACAAGGCAAGGGTCAGATCTTATGTTTCGAGTCGATGGCGACATTCAGGCGGACACCTCTTTTGCATTGGTGCAACAGGTGCTTCACCTGACAGAGAAAGACTGTGCAGATGTATTTAGAAAGGGGCTCGTGCGCGCCGGGAGTCGGCAACTAAACGCCGATGATCCGGTGCGAGCGGGGGATTCTATCCGCGCGCAGGTGGCGCCTGGACCTACACATGCAGGTGTAGCGCACAAAGAACCGCCGCCGTGGGATACGCCGATTACCATTCTTTACGAGGATGACCATGTGCTCGTGGCAGATAAACCGTCAGGGGTGATCATGTATCCTGGCAGTCCCGATGAGACGCAAACACTGGCCAATGCTGTCGCCAATCACTTTATGGTCACTGGACAGGATGCTTTTGTCCGCGCGGTGCATCGACTCGACCGTGACACCACGGGGGCTTGCCTGTACGCCAAGCATCAAGGGGCACTGCGCATCCTGGATGAGGCGCTGGCGCAGCGCATGATTCGCCGTGAATATGCGGCTTTGGTGCAAGGGCAACCGCCTGTGCGCAAAGGAACGATTGCTAAAGCACTCGGACGGGACAGACATATCGCTGGCAAATTGCGCGTCCATCCAGGCGGTCAGCCAGCGGTCACACACTATGAAGTCGTTTGGCAAGGGGAACGCTATGCGCTCTTGCGTTGCGAACTGGAAACCGGACGCACACACCAGATTCGCGTACACCTGGCGAGTATCGGCATGCCGCTTTTGGGCGATCTCCTATACGGTCTATCTTCACCTTTCATTTTACGCCAAGCCTTGCACGCCTACCGTATCACCTTTCCGGAGCCGTATTCGCGAGAGACAGTTGAAGTCACGTCAGCCTTGCCAGTTGACTTGCTCGAGGTCGGTCAGGCTCTTGGTGTGTCGTGGGATTTACTGTAGAGCCGGTTGCCATAGTGTCACGTCAGTCACCTGCCAAAGGTGACTTTTTTATTTTGATCAGTCTTTGACACTGTGCGCCTAAGGGACGTATTTTGTTCGGATATGCGTATAGGAAAATTTTTGGTGACGCATTCTAATGTGTGGGAACCGATTAGGGTCCCGGCCAGAACGTCTGGCCAACATGCTAAGGGAGGGCTCTCATGCAGCCGCTGACAACGAAGGAACTCAACTACATGTGTGACATGTTGAGTGCCGAGGACTTGCTTATCAAAACTTGTGCCACAGCGACCATGGTGGCTACACAAGGCGACGTCCAGCAGTTTTTGCATCACGTAGTAGGCGAGCACCAGCGCCGCTACGATGAGATTCTGCGCGTACTTGAACAGCACGAGAGCGTGGCCCACTAAAACATATCGGGCCAAAAAAGGGAGATGGGCATGCAAGGTCAACAGATGACAGGTGGCAACCGGATGAACCAAATGAATCAGACGTCATCGGGGACGATGGGAACACTGACTGAGCAAGATTTGTTTCACACTATACTCGTGTTGCTCAAACACAATGTACGGGAGTATGCAACAGCCGTCACCGAAGCCAATTGCCCGGTGGTCCGACAAACGATGCAGCGGATGATGCATGAAACACTGGCGGAACAAGCGGACTGTTACCAAGTCATGGCTCGCCAAGGATGGTACCCACCTGCACCGAGTGCCAACCGTCAAGATGTGCAAAAGTCGGTCCAACAGCATCGTCAGGGTGCCAATCAGACGGCACAGAGCTTGCAGATGACCGGGATACGTCCTGTGATGGGGCACCAAATGGGCCAGCCGTCGTGGCAAAACCCACAAGAGTCTCGTAACCAGACTCAGCAGTGGCAAAATTCGCCACAATCCTCGAATCAGTGGCAGTCTACACAGCAACCTTCTCATCCGCAGTGGCAGAATCAAAGCGCATCGCAGTACGGGCAGTCTCAGTACCAGCCTACTATGCAGTCTGGTCAGTCCGCGCAGTACAGCAACGCAACATCGAATGTCAGTCCGACAACGTCGAGTGTTCTTGATTCGGCACTCTCGAGTAGCGTGGCAGATGAAGACGCTTGGCGAAGTTCATCACGCACGTCGCGTGGTGAAATGACACACTGAGTTTTGGTTTTAGTGATGTAAGATGGTTGACAGGTGAGCAGAGTCGCTGTATGGGCTCTGCTCTTTAATTTGTCAACGCGCCTTTGTGCCGTTACACTGTAAGGGTTGTAAACGCAATGGGAGGGGAAAGGCCTTGACTGATGGGAGGACGCAGACTGCGCCTGTCGCTTTGTTTGCAAAAGAACAAGCCGCTTTGTTACAGCGTCTGGCACACCTCTTTGCCGACGCAGGCGATGCTACGAGAGTGAGAAAACTGGAGACGCTACGTGAGAAATGGGAGCGCAGTGAAACCGCGATGGTGTTTACTGGGCACTTTTCAGCTGGGAAATCTACATTGATCAATGCACTGCTCAGGCAGGCTGTGTTGCCTGCGAGTCCGCTGCCTACGAGTGCCAATGCGGTGCGTATCAGCTTCGGTGCGGCGCAAGCCCACGCGCGTATGATGAACGGAGATAGTCTGACACTACCGGATTTGTCTGAAAACGCTTTGTCAGAGTTGAAGGAGTGGTGCCGGGCGGGAGACGATGTCGCGAGTGTAGAGATCGCGACGCCGGCTGCCTTGCTGCAAGAAGGACTCGTGCTATACGATACGCCGGGCGTGGACTCTACAGACGAACGTCATGCAGCTCAGACGGATGATGTACTCTTTGCGGCGGATGCCGTGATATTTGTCGCCGACTATCATCATGTCATGTCTGATATCAATTTTCACTTTATGAGAAGACTCGTTGACGAAGGCAAACCGATCTGGCTCGTCGTCAGTCAAATGGATAAACATAACGAGTGGGAAATGCCGCTTGCGACCTTTGAACAGTCCGTACTGGATGCGTTGTCGAGCTGGCAGATCGCCTGCGAACAGGTATCGTTTGTTGCCGCAAAAGAGGCTTCAGATCCTGGACTTTGCAGCTTGCGCGATAAGCTGCGTGCACAAGCTGTAGCCGATTTGCCAGCGCCTGCGATTACGTCTGCGCTTACGCGGCTATTGAATGAACACGGACGCTGGCTGAGTGTGCGCGCAGGGGAATCGGATGAACAGATCGAGGCAGCGCGCGCGCTTTTTGCGAAGCGCGAGCAGCAGGCGGCGACGCGCGGCGCGCGTGAGGCAGAGCGCTTAACTGCGATAGCTGACTTTGCCGAAGAACTGCGCGCGATCACGACGCAAGCGATTTTGCTACCTTATGAGACGACCGAGTTGGCTGTGCTGTACATCGAATCGCTGCATCCACAGTTTCGGGTAGGTTTTTTGTCCTCCGCGAAACGCGTGGCGGCTGTGCGCGAGGAGCGTCTGAAAACTTTTGCCCAAGCGCTACAAGAACGCACGCATGACCATATCGGGCGGCACTTGCTTCAAGCTCTGTTGCGGACAGCGCGCGCACAAGGCTGGTCTCTGGACTTTGCGCAAGAGGCGCTGGAGACGGCGTTAGCGCAAGTTGATGAAAGTTTTGTCGCAGCTCAGGTCGCTACCGGAGCGGGACTCGATCGGGCCTACGGATATGCGTATGCCAAACATGTCGATGAAGCCGTGCGCCAGATCTTTTTGCGGTTTATCAGCGTTGTGGTGGAGGCTCTGCAAAGTGCCGGGTCCGAGCGTGAATCCGCAGCGGATGAGCTTGCGGTGACGCCTGAACTCGACGCCTTGGCTTCGCGAATACGTTTGCGCGAGTCGCGTCTCGAACATCTGCGCCTTGAAGCGCAGACTGTTTTCACAAGCGATCTACGGCGAGCCCCGGTGTCTGCGCGCGTAGAGATCAGAGCCATGGCCACAGACGACGAAACGCGGGCGGGAAATGATCCAAGTCCTAGTCATCGCGTCACCTTGCCTATAGTTGGCAGTTTGGGATCCCCTTTTGCGGCACTCGATCAGGCACTGCCTGATCCCACTCGCGCCTATTCAGTAGATGCAGTCGCCAGCGAAGCGAGTCTGACATTAAGCACACGGCGTACAGATCTGATCAACCGCCTCCAGATCGCGATCGGCCTTTGTGACGAGCCTGTGTTGCGGCGTTTTTTGCGCGCGCTGACAGAGCGTTTGACGCGGCTTTTGGAAGAGCAGTACACAGTCGCGCTATTCGGTGCTTTCTCCGCGGGAAAGTCGACCTTGGTCAATGCACTTTTAGGTGGAGACATTTTGCCGGTATCACCCAATCCGGCGACAGCGGCCATTAGCCGTGTATTGCCGCCTACGAAAGACACTCCGCACAAAACGGTTCGGGTGCTGTATAAATCCGCGTCTGATCTTACAGCCGAAGTAGAAGCGGCGTGTACCGCGTTGTCGATCCCGGCCGTTCAACCGGATGCCTTGTCTACGGCGCTGGCTGCCTTAAAAGACGTGCAAGTAGGCGGGGAGCGCGTAGCGCACCACACTTTTCTCCAAGCGGTCGCGCGCGGCTGGGATCTGCTCGGGGGGCGCCTAGGTACAGAGGAAACGCTGTTGGCGGACGACTTTGCCGCCGCTGTCGCCACAGAGGAGCGGGCCGCCTTTGCTGAGCGTATTGATTTGTACTACGCCTCGCCTTTTGCGGAGGCCGGCATCATCCTCGTCGACACCCCTGGTGCAGATTCGATCAATGCCAGACACACAGACGTCTCGTTTCGCTATTTGCGCGATGCGGACGCTGTGCTCTTCGTTACCTATTATAATCACGCATTTTCCAAAGCTGATCGCGAATTTCTCGAGCAGGTGGGACGGGTTAAAGATGCGCTGGCGTACGACTCGTTGCATGTGGTCATCAATGCGATAGACCTCGCGCAAAACGCCGATGAGGTGGCGCAGGTTCAGGCATATGTCGTACGCGAACTCGGCCGAGCAGGGGTGCGCGCACCGCGGGTCTATCCGGTCTCGAGCCAACTCGGCGTGCTCGCGCAGCTGCTCGTTGCCACGCCAAACGAGGAGGCCGTATCGCAGACGATAAGACGTCGCCTGCGGCTGTCTAACGAAGCGACTCTGCCTGCGCCAGACGCGATTTGGCGCATGTCTGGCGTACAAGGTCTCGTCGAGGAGGTGCTCGCACATACGCGCGGGCGCTTGCTCTCACAGACCCTATCGGCCGGCGAGGATGAGTTATCGCGGATACGCGAGTATCTCGCGAAGCGTCTCGAGGAGCGACGTGTGATGGCAGCCGATGCGAATCGGATGAACGAAGTGTGGAGCGCTGCCTGTGCACAGTGGCAGTCACAGTGGATCACACCGTCACAGCAAGAGATTGAGGGGTTACGTCAGGAGATCAGTGAGTTGTTCTATCATATCCATCAACGCTTCACATTCGCCCAAAACGATTTGTTACTCAAAGCCTACCATCCTTCGTGGCTGGAAAGCGGTACGACGGATCAAGTCGAACGCTCAGTCGCGGAGTGGTTACGTCTCGTTGGCCTTCACCTAGGCCAGGAAGCGCGCGCTACCGTCATACGGGTGAACCGCTATGCGCGTGATCTCGCAGCGGCTTGGTGTGCGCGCAGCGCCGATGCACTCGCTCAGTCGCTGCCTTTCACACCAGCTGCACCACCGCTGTCGGCATCACCCGATCTTGTGCCCGCCATTCCGGCGTTTACGAGCGAAGCACTGCGGGGCCGTATCGCGCAAATGGTGAAGCGCCACTTTCGGCAAGCAGATCAGTTCTATGAACGGGGCGGCCGTAAGCAATTAGGTGTTGAACTAGAACCTTTGGCAAAGGAATTGGCTCATGAGTATCTCGACTTTGTGCAGCAAAGTTTTATGGACACCTATGGGCAGTGGCTGAAGAAAGCGTGCGAAGCGTGGCGCGACGCTCAGTCCACGGAGCTCATCGAGGCGATTGACGCCGAAGTGCAATCACTGCGCGATCCTGAGGTAGCTATTCGTCTCGCGCAAGTGATGGAGAAGTTCCCGGCGGCACAAATCGGCTAAAGCGAGGTCAATCCGGTTGATTGATCATGTGATGCGCGGTCAGTGTCAGGCGTTCGAAGATAAAGTCACGCATCTCGCCTTGAAGCTGCGTCTCATCCATGGCTGCGCGCATGCAGTTTAGCCACGCTTGCGCGCGCCTGCTGTTAATCGGGTGAGGCATGTGGCGAGCCCGCAACATCGGATGACCGTGTTGTTCGGAGTATAGGGGTGGACCGCCGAGAAACTGTGTGAGAAATAAGTACTGCTTGTCCCTGACCGGCGTGATATCTTCCGGGAAAATCGGACTCAGGTCCGGATCCTTCACGACGCGTCGGTAAAAAGCGTCGACGAGGCGGCGAATCGTATCCGCCCCTCCAATCGCTTCGTATGGGGACTGTGAACCATTTGTCTGCAACATGTATCTCTCCTGTCAAGACATAAATAGCCGCCGCAAAACTTCAGGGACCGGCGTACTGGTGCGCTTGATCGCATCCACTGTCACCAAGGTCACCGTGCCGTCTGCGATCTGGGCCTGGTCTTGCTCGCGCACAATGGACTGTTTTACAGTGAAACTGGTGTTGCCTACGCGTTCTGGGCGCGTAATGACGGTCAGGACATCATTTTGTCGTGCTTCCTTGCGGTAGTTGAGGTTCACATTGACCGTCATCGTTACGACCCCGAGTGCCAGTAACACGTCATAAGGCAAGGCGGCGTGTTCGTACCAGTCCTCACGGCCCCACTCCAGATACTCCAGATATTTCGCATTGTTCACGTGTCCATTAATATCGATCTCAGTCGATCGCACAATGAGCGACAGTCTGGATTCAAGCATGTCAGTCATCCGCGTCACTCCTTTGATCCTATTGTACGCGTCAGACGGGACCCGACTCAAGTTGCGGGTCCCGGGAAGTGAAATCACGGGCGCTTGCCTTTGCGTCGCGCTTCGACAGTGAGCGCCTTCCATTTCTTCTGCGCTGCGATTTGGGCACGAACATCGTCTTGTCTACTGAGATATGCGAGTTCTCTTTGCAACTTGCCATAGTGGGTGAATCGTTCCAGAGTCAGTGTGCCAGACTGTAGCGCGCCTTGTACGGCGCACCCAGGCTCTTTCTCATGACGGCAGTCACGGTAGCGGCACGATGTGGCGAGTTCAGTGATGTCCGAAAACGAGCCTTCGAGTCCGTCTCCTGTGCCCCATAGTCCCAGTTCGCGCATGCCGGGCGTGTCGATGATGAGACCGCCGCCTGGCAAGAAGAGTAGTTCACGATGTGTCGTAGTATGGCGCCCGCGATCATCGTCTGCTCTGACAGCTTGGACCTTCATCGTAGGAGAGTCCAGAAGCGCGTTAATCAGCGTAGATTTGCCAGCGCCAGACGCCCCTGTGAAAACGGCCGTTCGCGCGTATGGACCGTCCCTTAGCAACGCGCGCAAAGGGTCGAGACCTACACCCAAAACAGCGCTGACTGCGATGATCTCAGCTCCTTGCGCTGCGGTCTGTGCTTCGCGTAGATACACATTCGGCTCATCGCAAAGATCAGTCTTGCTCAGTATGATAACCGGATGTGCGCCGCTTTCCCAGATGGCCGTCAGGTAGCGTTCGAGGCGTCTCAAGTTGAAGTCTCGGTTTTGCGCCATGACAAGGCACACAAAGTCGACATTGGCTGCGATGATTTGCTCTTGCATGCCACCACCTGCAGCTTTGCGAGAAAAGCACGATCGTCTGGGCACGAGACCATGTAAGATAGCTCGTTCGTCGCCTTGCGCTCGTGTAAACGCCACAAAATCG
Organism: Bacillota bacterium; assembly: GCA_026627345.1. Taxonomy (GTDB): domain Bacteria; phylum Bacillota; class Bacilli; order Alicyclobacillales; family SLC66; genus JAPNUJ01. The sequence continues at coordinate 65,789 of JAPNUP010000084.1, forward strand.
CCTACGGCTGGCAGATCGGCACGCTCGGTGGCGGCATTGCGCCATTTGCCTGAGAGCGAACCCCACATTTCTCCATCTTCAGTATACAGGCGATAGAGTTGCTGATACTCCGTCGCCACGCGGCCATAGCGCACGCCTGGCATCGACAATTCGTGTGTGTGCGCAGTAAAATAATCGTTCCAACCGAGTGTTTCAAGCAAGTGTGTGGACCCCCTGTGCGGATACGGCCAAGAAGCCGTGATGTGACATACCTGATCGGCAGGTATCTCAGGGGAAGGTGGGGTTCGACTACGAGGCGGTCACATGGAAGAGACGCGTAGTTTACTGACCAGTCCTCAAGAGCCTGCCTGTCAACGCGACACGTGTGATCAAAATGGGTTTCGTCGTCATAACACATCACTCCTGATTAGCAGATATAGGAATTATAGCGAATAGATCGAAAGGTTGCAACCTGTGCGCTCCTCACTCCGTCTGATCAGCATAACGGCGCATCAAGAACGCCGGTCAAGGAGGAGACGTGAGCGATGTTGAAGCATAAGCAACGAGCACTTTTACCAAGCGCAGCGGCGCTGCTTTGTGCACTAGGTGTTGTGGTACCGTTGACGGCGGCGCCTGCACACGCCATGCAAGTTGGCGCGACGGCGATGACCGTCAGGCAAGCCGAACAGATCGCGCAAAAGGAAACCTACATTCCTCAAGGGTATACCTTCTCATCAAGCAATTTCAGCGCGGCGCAGGGTGGACAACCGGCGCAGTACAATCTGAACTATACGTCAAGCCCCACCTCGTTTTCGCAAGAAACCTATCTGAATGTCACAGTCGATGCGAGTAATGGCGTTATTCTCAGTTACTATCGGCAACCTACCAGCGTCTTGTTTCACTTTCCTGCGCAACTGTCACTTGACCAAGCGCAGACCTTGGCCGAGCAATGGGTACAGCGCCTGTACGGGCCTTATACAAAAGAACTGATGCCACCGCAAGTACTACCCTCGGGCACGAGCTTGACTGTACCGATCACGTATACCTTCTCTTTTGAACGAATCGTAAACGGTGTTCCGGCGCCTTTTAATGGGGTGACGATCGGACTGTCGAGTAATGGTCATCTGACGCAAGCGTCCGCGACTTGGGCGACAGTGCCTTTCCCGTCGGCCAAACCCGTGGTGTCTGTCGTGCGCGCAAAAGCGATCTATCAGAAGTCACTTCATTTTTATCTCGTATACGGTCAACAGTACAATCAAGGCGGAGTGCCTTCGACTGTTCTCGCCTATACGCAACCAGCACTCCCGTACTCTGATGCCTGGAGTACTTCTTTGCCGGATGACGAGTCCGTTATACCGCCTGTCATCAGTGCGACAAGCGGGCAGGTGATCAATTCCAAAGGGGTCGTGCAGCCGCTGCCGAGCCATGAGAAACCCAGCGTGATACAGCCGGGCGGGCCAGCAATATTTCCAGGAAAACCTCGTAGTGACTGGACCGAGACTGAGGCGCTCACCTATGCCACACGCCTGTTGAACCTCGCACATACGGATGTCTTGTCAAGCGCCTCGATCAGTATGCAGCAGACGCCAAACGATAAGGTCTGGAATTTTACATGGAATGCACCAGGACATAGACAAATACTCGCTTCCGTGGACGCGACGCAAGGCGTGCTCAGCAGTTATAACGACATTATTCTGTCACAGTCGCCTCCAGCTAAAAGCCAGGGTGGGCAGACGGTGCCCCAAAAGGACTTGAAAATTGCGGAAGCGTTCATACGCCACGTATTTCCTCAAGACACAGGCGGGATCAGTGTCTCACTGGCACCTTTTCAGAAATTCCCCGGAGGCCAACGACCGTTTTATACAGTTCGCTTTTCTTATCGCGGTCTGAACGTGCAAACTGCCGAAGGGTACCTAAATGTCGATGGTGCAACGGGTCAGGTCGCTTCATTCAATTGGCAACCCATTGTAGGACTGGCGACACTTCAGAATCCAAGTAAGGCTGTACCGGTCGGGCAAGTGACGGCTGCGTGGATGAAGGCAGACCCGTTGTCCCTTCAGTACTTAAGTACGCAGTCAGGGCATATCGTCCTGGTTTACGCACCAATCGGACAATACGGAAATGGGATGATGATCAATGCGTTGACCGGGTCCCCGCAGACGCAAGGTCTCACGCCACAACCTTATACAGGGAAAATTCGCGATCTTGCAGGGACCCCTAATGCCGCTGAGGTCCAACTCCTAGCGTCAGAAGGACTGCTTCCTGTGTCGGCGAGTGGGGATGTGTACCCGCATCAGGTGCTGACACAAGCAGCACTCGTGACGATGGTGATGAATGCGCTCGAGCTCAGTTCCACGCCGAACGTCCCGCCGAGTGAGCTGAATACCTTGAAGACGTTGCTGACTTCGCTCTCGCCGAGTTCACCTGACTATACAGCAATCAGTTCAGCTTTTGCTCGCGGCTGGTTGGGCGGGTCGCCTGCTTTTTCAGCGAATGCTCCAGCATCGCGCGAGTTCGCCGCACAGTTTTTGGCACGCGCGCTTGGATACGGTCCAGTGCTCGGAGATCCGCAGAGCTTTCATTTAGCTGCACAGGACGCCGCGACGATTCCTACGTCTGACTATGCCGCGGACGCATTGGCAGTGGCTTTGCATATGCTTTCCTTGCGGGGGGGCAACTTTGACGCAGCGGCAGGCCTGACCGTGGCGCAGGCTGCACAAGCTGTCGTTGCGATGGCAAACGCTTATGCCGTAGGAGCACTATCCACGCAACAGCCTGGTGGTATGGGAGCCATGGGGTAAGTCGTGGGGGATCTGTGCGCCAGATGCGCTGATCAACAGTAAAAAAACCAAGGGTGCGTGCGAGACCGCATGGTCTTGTGCACACACCCTTGGGGTGACCATTTACTGCCTTAAGCTAGAATGGCATCCATTTGAGCGATGTCTTCCGGAGACAAGGTGATGTCGATTGCCTTGATGTTTTCCACGACTTGATCCGGACGACTCGCGCCAATGATGGCGGAAGAGACGTTCGGCTGACGCAGAATCCAAGCGAGGGCGAGGGAAGCGAGTGAATATCCCCGCTCTTGCGCAAATGTCTCGAGTTTTTCTACGCGATCGAAGTTTGCATCGGTGAAAAAGCGCGAGACGACTTTGGCCGTACTCTCATGAGCTGCGCGACTGCCTTCAGGGAATGCCGCGTTGCGTTTGTATTTGCCGGTGAGCATGCCTTGTGCCAGAGGCGAAAACACGACTTGACCGACGCCTTCTTTTTCGCACAGCGGGATAATCTCTGGCTCGATGTAGCGTTCGAGCATGCTGTACTGTGGTTGATTGGACACAATGCGATCGAGACCCAAGCGATCGGCGGTGTGAAGCGCGTCACAGATCTGAGCCGCTTTCCACTCACTGACACCTGCATATAATACTTTGCCTTGGGAAATCAAATCATCGATCGCGCGCAACGTTTCATCGATCGGCGTTTCTGGGTCGTAGCGATGGCACTGCCACAAGTCGACATAGTCGACTCCTAAACGCTTGAGGCTTGCGTTGCACTGTTCAATAATGTGTTTCCTTGACAAGCCACGATCGTTCGGCCCTTCACCCATGGGCCAAAAGCCCTTGGTAGCCAGAAAATAAGAATCGCGTGGATACTCTTTAAGCGCTTTGCCGAGTACCACCTCAGCGGCACCACGCATATAGACGTTGGCTGTGTCAAAAAAGTTGATGCCAAGCTCGTAGGCTTTGTGTACGCAGGAAATAGCGGTTTCTTCTCCCACAGTACCACCGTATGTAAGCCAAGAACCGAGACTGATCTCGCTGACTTTGACACCAGCGCGACCTAGACGGCGATATTTCATCTGATAACCTCCCTGTGACGCTCGCATTCACTGTCAGTATATCACGATTCGTCAGGTGCGAGTTCGGACTGCGCGGGAAAGCTGGCGCGTAGGATATCTTCCCGGCTATACACGCGGTGATATGCTGGCATGATACGGCGAACTGATGTGAGGCCGATGCGCTCTGGATGATGCGAATGTATGGGCATCAGGACAGACGGCGCGATGGTTTCGGCGATCGACAAAATATCAGAGCGCGATCCATGGCCTGTGGAGCCGAGGGATGCGAACGCTAGGCCGAAGATGTCCAACCAGTGCATGAGGTTGTGCCAAGCCGGGTCGTACGCGCCGAGCGGTGTGCCGCCTACGTGCATGAAAACGCCATCTCGCGCCGGTTCGATGTCTACAAAGTCTACAAGTTGTGGATAGGTTATCTCAACCAAAAAGGAATGTTCGTGCCCGGCCAACTCGTTTGGGTGAATGACGTCGAGACCGCGCTTACGCACCCATGCGGTCAAGTGCTCGGTCCAGCTCTTAGCCATCCCACCATACAGGCGCACATTTTCAAGCTGTCCACCCATGTGCTCAAAGAGGTAAGCACTGTGCGGTTGCAGCACTAACTGCCGGCCACAGGCATTGGCTGCCTGCATAAAAGACGCTACGCGTTCAGGGTGACGCGGGTAAAACAGAAGGTAGGCGCCGCCTGCGTGGGCCTGCACAGTGGCTGCAATGCGACCGGCCAACTCTGGTTCAGCGATCGTCGTGCTGTTGTCGTCAGCCTCGGCTCGCGTGCCTTCGATAAATAGCACATCGGGCCTAAAGTCGCGCGCGCGCAGCGCAAAGGTTCGCGTCCATTCAGGGTGACTGCCATGCAAGCGCAGGTCGCCTGAGTAGACGAAGCGCAGGTCACCTGTCGTGATCAAAAAGGCGCAGGCCCCTGGGCAGTCATGATCGACGGCCAGCGCTTCGATGGTGAAGGGTCCAAAGGTGTATGGCTCGTCGTACGACACGGGTACAAAGGAAAGCGATCTGCGTGGTCCATCGTGTACCGCGTCGAGACCTTGTAGCAGACGCAAGGAATCGTGCGTCAGCAGTACGGGAACATCTTCTCGCAGGTACGGAAAGAAGCCCATGTGATCCAGATGCATATGGCTCACTGCGATCAGCGTCTTACCATCAGATTCGCTTGCGTCGTCAAACACCCCGGGCAGTTTCGGCGCGATATCTAGACGCTGCAAATCCCTGATGTCGCGCGGTTGCAAATCGTGGTCAAATCCTGGAGCGCCTGGCGCAAAACCGCGTCCCATGTCAAAAATCAAGCGATACCCGTCTTCGGCCAGTTCAATGATGGTGCCGCCAATTGTGCGAATGCCTTTATGGAAGGTAAAATGCGTATTCACGATATGGACCCCTTTGCAAATGACTTGCATTTATTGCCCGACCATTATAAGAGGTTGTTCAAAAAGTGTCGAATGGCGCAGGTATGCGCCCGTGAACTCCGTAGCATGGGAGAGGCGGCAAGCCGTTTCCAACGTGCTCATGTACCGACTACGTACACTCCGCGCGCTGAAAACGGCTTGCCGCCTCTCCCACGCACGTCTTACCTCGACACTTTTTGAACAGTCATTATAAGAATAGCAGATAAGACGGGTTTTCGACATGTATATTGGTAGCCATTCATACGAATCGGTGCTATGCTGAATGTCTATACAAATGGTGTTTCGGATGATTTGTGGGGGGTTTTTACGTGAGTGAAGTGACACAGATCCAGACGCATTGGGGGGAATGGATTCCGCTTCGCGATGGGGTTCGACTGTCCGCGGATATCGTTCGCCCTGTGACAGCAAGCCCTGTACCGGCGATCGTTGTGCGCACGCCGTACGGGAAAAACACGACGGCATGGGTCAAGACGGCGCGCTTTTTCGCAGAGCGTGGATATGCTTTTGTCGTAGTGGACGTACGCGGGCGAGGGGATTCAGAAGGACATTTTGAACCGTATTTTGGTGAAGGTATCGATGGATACGACACGGTGGAGTGGGTGGCTCAGCAAGGGTTTTGCACGGGCAAAGTCGGCACGCTAGGCGGGTCTTATCTCGCGCGCATCCAGTGGCTCACGGCCCTCGAACGACCACCTCACCTGTCTGCCATGGTAGTGAGTGTGTCACCTTCCGATCCTTTTGTAGAATGGCCGACCGGGATCCCTACGCCTCACCACTTGGCATGGCTGTTTATGACCAGTGGTCGACAAATGCAGCGTTCAGAAGCCGTGGACTGGGAACGCGTGTACCAGCATCTACCACTATCCACGATGGACGAAGCGGCAGGTCGACCGCTAGCGCACTGGAAGCAAGAGTTTTCGCATCCGTCGCTAGATGACTACTGGAAGCGCATATGCTATCAGACGCGTTATGAAGAGATTGACTTACCGATCTTGCACATCTCCGGCTGGTACGACGATGAGCAAGTCGGCACTCCGCGTAACTTTGCCGGTATGACCGAACTGGGTCGCACCGAGCGCGCGCGTCGCAGCCAAAAACTGATTATGGGCCCTTGGGGGCATGCGGTGAACACTGTGCAGCGCTTGGGCGAAGTCGACTTTGGACCGCAATCGCTGATCGACTTACAAGGCGTGCAATTGCGTTGGTTTGATTATTTTCTCAAAGGCGAAGACAACGGGATTGTGCATGAGCCACCTGTGAGTCTCTTCGTGATGGGGATCAATAAGTGGCGTCAAGAGCGCGAGTGGCCACTCGCACGCGCTACGTATACCAAGTACTATCTCCACAGCGGTGGTCACGCCAACAGTTCGTACGGCGACGGAGAATTGACGGTGAGCAGGCCCGGTCAGGAGCCGGCTGACGCGTATGTGTACGATCCAGAGCGCCCGGTGCCGTTTATCACAGACATGGTCTCGGCGCAAATCGGCGGGCCAGATGATTATGCGGCTATCGAGCGACGAGACGATGTACTGGTCTACACGTCTGCTGAGATGACGGAACCCCTTGAGGTAACGGGCCCGATTGTCGTGGAACTGTACGCGGCCTCCGATGCGACAGACACTGATTTTATGGCGAAACTAGTGGATGTATGGCCGACCGGGTTTGCCCAACGCATTACCGACGGCATGGTGCGGGCTCGTTTTCGCGACGGCATGGAGCGCCCGGAGTTGATCGAGCCTGGTAAAGTGTACCTCTATGAGGTGGATTGCTGGTACACGTCACACGTATTTTTGCCTGGGCATCGTTTGCGTGTAGAGATCGCATCGAGCGCTTTTCCAAAGTATGATCGCAACCCCAATACAGGAGACGCGCTCGGCAGTTATACGAGGGTGAAAAGAGCTGTCCAGCAAATTCACCATCAGGAACAGTTCCCCTCGGCGTTAATTCTACCCATTATACCGGGGGATAACTGACGTGGCAGAGTGGGTGACCTTTGATCTCGATGGAACGCTTGCTGATTCTCCGTTTGAACGTATCGTGATGCCGTGGCTGGTCGCGAGTCTGGAGAAGTCCGGGATTGCGCAGGCACGCCAACGCCTGAGTGCGGAGCAGCTAAAGCGTTTTGCAGCCGGACAGCGCGTGGCTGGTTTTCACTGGGACGACATCGCCGCTGCCTTGATGGCGGAAGTTGGATGTGCTATGGACGAGGACATCGTGGCTGCCTTAAAGAGAGAACCACTAGCTGAGCAAGCGCGCGCATTCCCGTTGTATGAAGACGTCGCGCCAGCGCTCGCTTCCTTGCGCGAGAGGGGGTATCTCTTAGGCGTAGTGACAAACGGTCACGCACGTTACCAGCAGGCGCTGTTTGCGCTCATGGGGGTGGAACAGCAGTTTGCCCTGATGCTCGGGCCGGACATCGTCGGGTGCGCGAAACCGGATCCGGCGATCTTTTCTTGGCCGCCATTGGCAGGGCAGGTACGCATGCACGTCGGTGATCTCTTGACACAAGATATCCGTGCTGCCCGCGAGGCAGGCATTCCGGCGGTTCTTGTCGTGCGCGCCGGTCAAGAGCAGACTGCCAAGTGGGCGCAGGCTCTTCGCTCACTGGCACAGGTGCCGGCGCGTCAGCGACCGTCTCTCGCCCTATCTAATGGCTGGCTAGATGATATGATGCGACGTGAATCTGCGTATCTCGGTCGCCCTGAACCGGCCACTGGGTTGACGCAAGGCGATGTACATGTACCTGACGCTATGATCTTTTCTTTTTCGGAGCTGCTGGCACTTTTACCCCCCACGTAAGATCAGCCGATGCGAGACTCCGGGACAGTCATGGCAGCGCCTAGCTCAGTGGCGCGCCGAGTGGCCGCGATCACCGCGAGTCGGACAGCCTCCTTGAAGCCTCGCTCTTCGAGAACCCCGATGCCGGCCATCGTCGTGCCGCCTGGAGAAGTGACTCGCTCGCGTAAGACGGCTGGCGTAACGTCTGTTTGCCTAAGCATGGCGGCGGCACCGACAAGCGTTTGCGTGACCAGTGAGATCGTTACATCTTCCCGAAGTCCGACTGCGATACCAGCCTGCGTAAGCGCCTCGACCAGATAGTAGACATAGGCGGGACCACTTCCGGATAAGCCGGTTACCGCATCGAGCTGCTCTTCGTGCATACGATAGCAAGCACCGACAGCGCGCAGCAAGTGCTCAGCACGGGCCGCGTCATGCTCGGTGCAGGCAGGGCCTAGCGCGTAGGCAGTGGCCGATTCAAGGACCGCGCACGAGGTGTTCGGCATCGCGCGAATAATGCGTGGCTGTCTACTTGTTGGAGACTCTTCTATTTGCCGGGTCTGCTCGATCACCGCCATCATGAGCGCAAGGGAGCAACCGGCCGCCACAGAGATATATAAGGCGTCAGGGGATGCGAAGCGGGCGATCTCGGACAGGCTCTGCGCCACATCTTTGGGCTTCATGCACAAAAAGATGATGCCTGCTTCGCGCACTGTTTCCTCCACCGTGTCGCATGCGCGAATACCAAAGGTCTGTGCGAGCATGAGGCGGCGCTCACGGTTGCTGCGATTGGTTACGCGGATGGCAGACGGGAGCGTCGTCCCGGTGGTGATCATGCCGCGCAAGAGCGCTTCAGTGATCGAGCCTGCTCCTACAAAGGCAATCGTCGTCTCCACTGTGATCTCTCCTCTATATCGCGCCTCTGTGCCAAAGCGCGCGTTCACCTTGTGCGAATATGCGTATAAGCACCGATCGCCGCAGGCGGCAACACATGAACGGTGGAGCCGCAACCGGCCATTTCAAATGCCCGTGCCATGGCGTCTCCCACGCGGTGCGCCTCTGGTGTGCCCTGTGCAAAGGCTAGGATAGTAGGTCCAGCGCCGCTGAGCACCGTGCCGATGGCGCCAGCGCGATCGGCCGCTTCTACGACCTCATCAAAGCCTGGAATCAGAGCCTTGCGCGCGTTCTGATGTAGTCGATCGGTTAAAGCACGGCGCAGCAGGGGGATATTCCCAGTCGTCAGGGCGGCAGTCAGGAAACTGGCATGAGCGATATTGAACACCGCGTCCGCGCGCGATACGACGCCTGGCAAAATGCCTCGTGCCTTCTCGGTCAACAGTGGAAAGTCAGGTGTGACAGCGGCAAACGTGAAATTGTCGCGCAGCGGTAACTGTACGTTGGTGACGCCGTCTTCATGTAAGTACGCAAGCATGGCACCGCCCAAAAAAGCTGGGGCTACATTGTCCGGGTGCCCTTCGTCTTCGACGGCGATGCGCAAAATCTGTGCGCGCGTAAAGGGCGTGTCGAGAAAAGCATTGGCAATTAAAAGCCCGCCGACTAGCGCCGCCGCACTCGAGCCGAGTCCAGCAGCAATCGGAATGCGATTGACCATGCGCAAGCGCACTGCTGGCATCGATTGCCCACAGCGGTCGTACAGCATCCGCATACAGGCGAGCACGAGATTACTGTCGTCGCGAGGCAAGCTGTCGACACCGTGACCTTCAATGCTGACCTCAGTGACGTCACTTAGCTCGGCATGTATCTCATTCCACAAATCAAGCGCAATGCCCATACAGTCAAAGCCAGGACCCATGTTCGCGCTAGTCGCTGGAACATACGCGCTGATCTTCACGCTTGCCCCTCCAAGACGGCCCGCCACACAGCCGTGCGATCTGCGGCCACCGTGACAGCTTGTCCCTGGCTGCTGCGCACTGCCGTATCCGGGTCTTTGAGACCGTTTCCGGTGAGAACACAGACGGCAATGGCCTCCTCTTGATGGGGCTTAGGAAACGCTTTGTCCCGCGCTTTGCGCAAGAGTCCAGCTACAGAAGCGGCTGAGGCTGGTTCTGCAAATACGCCTTCGCGATTCGCCAGCAGCCGCTGTGCTTCAAGAATTTCACTGTCTGATACTGCCTCGACGATGCCCTTAGAGTGTTCCACGGCGGCTTTCGCTAAAGACCAGCTTGCCGGGTTGCCAATGCGAATGGCAGTAGCGACCGTCTCTGGATGCTCAACCACTTTGCCAGACACTAGCGGTGCTGCTCCTGCAGCCTGAAACCCTAGCAAGTAAGGGAGTATGGCGCCAGTGCGGACATGTTCTTCCATGAAGCCTTTGTAATAAGCGGAGATATTGCCCGCGTTGCCGACGGGAATGGCTAGATAGTCAGGTGTGCGGCCGAGTGACTCCACAATTTCAAAAGCGGCCGTCTTTTGCCCTTCTAAGCGGTAAGGGTTGACCGAGTTGACCAAGGTCACCGGTTCTGTTTCAGCGAGTTCGCGCACCAGCATCAATGCCTCATCGAAGTTGCCTCGAATGGCGACCACTTGCGCGCCATACATGAAAGCTTGCGCCAGTTTTCCAAGCGCCACGTAGCCGTCTGGAATAATCACGATCGAGCGCATGCCGGCCCGAGCAGCGTAGGCTGCGGCGGCCGCTGAGGTATTGCCTGTGGAAGCGCAGATGACCGCATGGCTTCCAGCCTCCATGGCTTTTGCCACGGCCAAAACCATACCGCGGTCTTTGAATGACCCTGTAGGGTTGGCGCCTTCAAATTTCAGGTAGACGGAGAAACCGCAGATCTGTGACAAGTAGGGGGCTGGGATCAAGGGGGTGTCGCCTTCGCAAAGCGAAAGCCGTGGCGTCTGTTTTGTGAGCGGGAGCCGATCGCCAAAGCGCTGTAAAATCCCGCTGGGCTTCTTGATGTCTTGGCTCTTCATGGTTAATGGTTTCCTCCTTGGACAACAGGCAAGACGCTGTGCACAAAGCGCACATCAGGCAGATCCCGCAGTATGAGAGTGGCATTTTTAAGCACACCCGGACTGATTGCATGTGTCATGATGGCAATCTCGGCCGCTTGTTCGTGCAGGCGGCGCTGAACGACTGATTCCATGCTGATGTTTGCATCGGCAAAGATCGCTGCAATTTGTGCAAATACACCTGGCTTATCGCTCACTTCCAGTCGCAGAAAGTGACGAGTGGGCGCAGGTTCTCGGACATTGACCGTCTTAGCCACCATACGCATGGCGCCTAAGCGGCCAGACACGCTCAGGCGGATGTTTCGTAGTACTTCGATGACATCGCCGACAATCGCACTAGCGGTGGGCAAAGATCCCGCCCCGCGTCCGAAGAACATCAGGTCACCCGCGGCGTCACCGTGAATAAACAGCGCGTTGAAAGCATCGTCGACGCGAGCGAGCGGATGACTTTTCTCCACAAGGGCAGGACCTACCTGAAGCCTCACGTCGCCACCTTCATCGCAACCGGTGGCGAGCAGCTTGATGACGGCCCCGAGTTCATTCGCATAGCGGACATCAGCGGCTGTGATCGAGCGAATCCCAGTGATCTGAATATCATCGAGAGATACGGTGGTTTGAAAAGCGATGGTGGCGAGAATCGCCAACTTGCGCGCTGCGTCGAGTCCGTCAATATCGCTCGACGGATCACGCTCGGCGTAGCCGAGGTCTTGCGCCTCTTGCAGGACATCTGCAAATTCTGCGCCTGTGCTCGTCATTTTAGAGAGGATATAGTTAGTCGTGCCATTTAAAATACCGTTTAGTTCCGTGATGACATTCGCTGTGAGACTCTCTTTGAGCGGGCGTATCAGTGGGATAGCGCCACCGACGGCCGCTTCAAACAAGATGTCCACCTGTGCCTTCTCCGCTGCCGCAAGGATTTCTTCGCCGTACTCAGCGATCATATCTTTGTTAGCTGTGATCACGTGTTTGCCAGCGCGCAAGGCTGCTAGCACGAATGAACGCGCAGGTTCGATGCCGCCAATCGTCTCGATGACCACTGAGATGTTTGGGTCTTCAAGAATATCGGTCGCCTGAGTCGTTAGCTGCGATGGCGGGACGTTCACGTCGCGCGGCTTGTGAACGTCCCGCACGAGAATACGAGTGATTTGTGGCCGCAGTCCAGTAAGTTCCTCGATACGATCTGCTCGCTTGGCGAGCAGATCGATGACACCGGAACCCACCGTCCCACAACCCAATAGGCCGATCAACACGTCCATAAAGGCAATCCTCATTTCTCTCTTGGCGCCTTTGCGAGTAGTCGCTCACAAAGGCGCTTGTGGTCCTACATCTCTCTCCCGGCTGGCGGGACTGTCTAATACCGGACGCAGTCGTGTGCGTACGGGTCCATCTCTGTTATCCTTGACCGACCACGAGTGCCTGATGCACGCCGTCTTCGGACAAAAGCGCCTCTAACACGTCATCGAGCGCACTCGTGAGGTCGCGCGTCTCTATCGAGATAATCACTGTCGCCCGGCCTTGCAGCGGCAAAGACTGATTAATCGTCAAGATGTTGGCTTGCAGGTTTGCGAGAAGATTCAGCACTTCGGACAGTACACCGCGCTCGTGCGACAAAGTCAGTGCCAGTGTCACGATATGACCGGAGACTGCCGCATGAAACGGCTTGACCACATCTTTGTACTTATAGTACGCGCTACGCGATAAGCCGACGTGATGCACAGCCTCGAGAACGCTGAGTTCCGGATCCTGACGCAACAACTCGGTGACTTGAGCAGTCTTTTGAATGACCTCGGGAAGGTGTGAGCGGCGAATCAGAAAATAAGGATCATCCGACATGGTACCATCCTAGCTTTCGAATATGTCCTTGTCAAGAGAACAAATGTCCGTACGATAGAGACATCATACGATACGCACGCGTCAATTGCAACGTGTAAACCGGCAATCCTATGAAAACCGATATGGTAGCGTTTACATGAAAAAGGTGCGCCTTCTACGCAATTGTTACCTTGACCCGGTATGCTGTTGCCAATATAATGGCTTATAAATATTCAATAGGATCGTCAGGAGGATGTCTAGGGTTCCGCCACCTACTGTGGGTCTGGTCCAAGCGACATCGCACTCGATAATACATGGCGAGCGATCGTCAGAGTGTACACCTTAGGGATAAAAGCCCTGCGGCAGGTTCTGGCTATGCGCTATGGCGCAAGCTACCTGCACGCGGGCTTTTGTTATCTTTGCCCACCTGCGACAGGTCCAAATAACAAAAGAGTGAGGAGTTGCATGGATGAGCGCAGCGCGGCAGATTTATCTCAATGGCAGCCTTGTCTCGAAAGAAGAAGCGGTCGTTTCCGTTTTTGATCACGGCTTTTTATACGGAGATGGGGTGTTTGAAGGCATTCGCATCTACGACGGTGTGATTTTTCGTCTCGATGAGCACTTGGAGCGGTTGTATGATTCAGCTCGTAGTATTTTGCTTGAGATTCCGATGGCGATTGAACAGATGGAAGAGGCAGTTGTGGATACTGTCCGTGCGAATGGCTTGACGAGCGGCTATATTCGCCTTGTCGTGTCGCGAGGTGTCGGTGATCTCGGGCTTGATCCGCGCAACTGTCCGGTGGCGAGCGTCATCATTATCGCAGATACGATTTCATTGTTTCCAGCCAAATACTATGACGAAGGGCTGAAGATCGTCACGGTGCCGACCCGGCGTAACGGTGTAGATGCGCTGAACCCTGCGATCAAATCTCTGAATTATCTCAACAGCGTATTGGTGAAAATTGAAGCGGCCAATGCCGGGGTCTTCGAAGCTTTAACACTCAATGCACAAGGTTACGTTTGCGAAGGATCTGGTGACAACGTTTTTATCGCGAAAAAAGGCGTTATCTACACGCCGCCTGTCTATCTTGGCGTACTCGATGGCATTACGCGCAGAGCCATTCTTGATTTGTGCAAGGAAGCAGCGATTGAGGTCCGCGAACAGCCGTTTACGCGTCACGACGTGTACGTGGCCGACGAGTGTTTTCTCACAGGTACTGCCGCTGAACTGATTCCTGTTGTAGAAGTCGATCGCAGACCGATCGGCGCGGGTATCCCAGGGGAACTCACGAAACGACTACACAAGGCTTTTCACGAACTCGCGCGCACGCAAGGGCGCAAAATCTAAGGCTTCGCGCGTGGTCAAAACGGCGCACATTTTGTCTTAAAATTTCTCTGAAAATTTAGTAGCTAGTGCTAGTAGCAAGTGTTATACTCGGGCCATTAACAGAGCGTCAGAGAGAGAGAGGCGCAGTGCGGCGGCGACAAGTATTCGCCTGCTTGACACTCGCGCCACCTTAGTAGAGAGAGTGGAGGCAATGCCATGCGTATTGAAGCTGAGCTGACAGACCCGCATGCGACACAGACTCCTGTCGTTTTACCACGTCTTTCACCGGCGCAGGTGAAGACAGGGGCCGATCTACTGTGCGCCATGATGCAGGAGGCGGGTGTCGATGTCCTATTCGGGTATCCGGGCGGCGCGGTCCTTCCCATCTATGATGCCCTTTTCCATACCTCACTTCAGCATATCCTGACGCGTCACGAACAAGGAGCCATTCATGCGGCACAAGGTTTCGCACGCGTGACAGGTCGTCCTGGTGTCGTACTTGCCACATCTGGACCAGGCGCGACCAACCTTGTCACCGGTCTGGCCGATGCTTACATGGACTCGACACCGCTGGTTGTATTCACAGGGCAAGTTGCCAGTCATCTGATCGGTACGGACGCTTTTCAAGAAGCGGATATCGTAGGGATCACCATGCCTGTAACCAAGCACAACTACCAGGTGCGTCACGTGGAAGAACTGGCGCAGGTGGTGGCGGACGCCTTTTATATTGCGACAAGCGGCCGACCGGGTCCTGTGTTAGTCGATATTCCGAAAGACGTTTCCGCGGGTCCGGCTGTCTATGAACCGCTACCGCAACCGAATCCACGCGGATATTGGCTCCCCGGCCCGCCTGACGATGCGTCGCTTCGCGCGATCAAGGAAGCCGTGGCATCCGCCAAGAGACCCCTCCTTTATATTGGAGGTGGCATTATCAGCGCGGGCGCCACCGAGTCACTCAGAGCATTCGCGCGAGCGGCGCGTATCCCGGTTGCAACGACTCTGATGGGTCTTGGTGCGTACCCGGCAGACGATGAGCTGTGTGTAGGCATGCTGGGTATGCATGGCAAGTATGCGGCCAATCTTGCGATCACCGCATGTGACGTGTTAATTGCGCTTGGCGTTCGCTTTGACGATCGGGTAACAGGCAAATTGGAACGCTTTTCACCGCATTCTTTGAAGATCCACGTCGATATTGACAGGGCAGAAATTGACAAGAATGTACGTGTCGACATCTCTCTCGTGGCGAACGTAGCGCAAGTGTTGGACGCCCTTTTAATCGACCCACCGAAGCCAGATACCAGTGAGTGGCTGGAGAAGATCTCCGCCTGGGAGACAGAGTGGCCACTTCAATATAAGCAAGACGCAGACTTTTTAAAGCCGCAGCAAGTCATCGAGATGTTGGCGCGGGCGACAGAAGGCAAGGCGATCGTGACGACAGACGTCGGGCAACACCAGATGTGGTCTGCGCTTTTTTATCCATACAGCCGACCGCGGCAGTGGGTGTCCTCAGGCGGCCTTGGCACCATGGGGTACGGGTTCCCAGCAGCGCTTGGTGCACAGGTAGCTTGTCCAGACCAAACGGTGATCTGCGTCACGGGTGACGGTAGTCTGCAGATGAACATTCAGGAACTCCAGACAGTGGTGGAGAATCACTTGCCGATCAAGGTAGCCATTATTAACAATGGATATCTCGGTATGGTGCGTCAGTGGCAACAGTTTTTTCACGGGAAGCGTTACGCACAGAGTCGCATCGGATCGCCTGATTTCGTCAAAGTCGCGCAAGCTTACGGGGCGCTAGGACTGCGCGCGACCACCCCTGCAGAGGCGTTGCGGGTGATCGAGGAAGCGCTAGCGTACGATGGCCCGGTGTTCATGGATTTCACAGTGCGCGAGGAAGAAAACGTCTTTCCGATGGTGCCTGCAGGCAAAGGCAACGACGAGATGACCCTTGAGTGGGAGGAGGTTTAAGTGATGGAGCGCACCCTTTCGACCCTCGTCAATGATCGACCGGGCGTGCTTGCGCGGATTGCCGGGCTGTTTGCACGGCGGGGGTACAACATCGCCAGCATTACGGTCGGTGCGGCTGAGCTACCAGGGTACAGTCGGATGACGATCGTCAGCGAAGGTGATGATGCGACAGCTTCGCAGATGGTGTCGCAACTGCTGAAACTCATCGATGTCATCGAGGTGCAAGATATCTCGCTTGGCAAAGTCGTGCGTCGCGAACTGGCGCTGATCAAAGTCAAGACAGATGCGTCAAATCGCCTCGAAATCTCACACTTACTCGAGCCCTTTCGCGTGTCTATCGTCGATGTCGGTCATTCCGCCTTGACTGTGGAGATCACCGGAGACTGTGACAAAATCGATGCGCTCATCCATTTACTAGCGCCGTTCGGCATTTTGGAAATCGCCCGTACCGGCGTGACTGCGCTCCTTCGGGCGGCATCGCAAGAAGATCGGGTAGTGGCGACGAGCCTGTAAGATACATCCATGTACACACATAGAGGGAGAGATCAAGATATGGACATGTGGTATGAGAACGACGCGAATTTGAATCACTTGGCCGGTAAAACGGTGGCGGTCATCGGTTATGGGAGTCAAGGGCACGCGCAGGCGCAAAACCTGCGCGACAGCGGTGTGCACGTCATTATTGCACAGCGGCCTGGCAAGTCGGCAGATAGTGCGAGTGAGGCTGGATTCACGGTAGTGTCAGTGGCGCAAGCGGCGCAAACTGCGGATGTACTGCAAATTTTGCTGCCTGATGAGACACAGGCGCGCGTCTATCGCGAAGAGATCGAGCCGTACTTGAGGCCGGGTCAGACGCTCATGTTTTCACATGGGTTCAATATTCACTTTCGGCAGATCGCGCCACCGTCTTTTGTCGATGTCATTATGGTGGCACCGAAAGGTCCAGGCCATCTGGTGCGCCGGGTGTATGAGGGGGGAGCCGGGGTGCCAGCGCTGATCGCCATTGAGCAAGACGCAAGCGGCCACGCTAAGGATACGGCACTCGCGTACGCCAAAGGCATCGGAGCCACGCGCGCAGGGGTGCTAGAAACCTCCTTTAAAGAGGAAACGGAGACCGATCTCTTCGGCGAACAGGCGGTTTTGTGCGGTGGCGTGAGCGCGCTTGTCAAAGCGGGTTTTGAAACGTTGGTGGAGGCAGGTTACCAACCGGAAATCGCTTTTTTCGAGTGCTGTCATGAACTGAAGCTGATTGTAGATCTGATCTATGAAGGTGGACTTGAGCGGATGCGGCATTCGATCAGCAACACGGCGGAGTTTGGCGACTACAGTTCAGGCCCGCGGATTGTGACTGATGAAACGCGTAAAGCCATGAAAGACATCTTGAGCGATATCCAGCACGGCATTTTTGCCCGCAATTGGATTTTGGAAAATCAGGCGGGATGGCCTTCTTTTTCTGCCACGCGTCGCATCGAAGCCAATCACCCGCTAGAACGCGTGGGAAAAGAACTGCGCGAGATGATGTCTTTTATCAAGAAATAGACCGGGCGAGGTGCCGACATGTCAAGACACTATCAGATTGTCCTGTTGCCCGGTGATGGGATTGGGCCGGATGTCGTACGCTGTGCAGTAGAAGTGCTCGATGAAGCATTGGCGGGGACCGGCGTGACTGTATCCTATAGTACGCATCTGCTGGGCGGAGCTGCCATCGATCAGACAGGGGAACCGCTTCCCGAGGCGACGAAGGAAGCATTGACAAGCGCCGATGCGGTCCTGCTAGGGGCGGTAGGGGGGCCCAAGTGGGATCGTGGGCCTGGACATTTGCGTCCTGAGGCAGGACTTCTGGCCTTGCGCAAAGCGCTTGGGGTATATGCCAATCTTCGCCCTGTGAAAGCATTTCCCGCTTTACTGTCTGCATCGCCCCTGCGAGCGGACGTAGCGAGCGGTGTCGATGTCATGATCGTGCGCGAACTGACAGGTGGCGTGTACTTCGGAGAGCGGGAGACAGGCACACTCGCGTCAGGGGAGCGCTTCGCTAAAGATACGATGTATTACACGGAATCGGAGATCCGGCGTGTGGTGCAGATGGGATTTGAAGCGGCCAGGCTTCGCCGTCGCAAGTTGACGTCTGTCGACAAGGCGAATGTGCTCGACAGTTCTCGCTTATGGCGCGCCGTGGTCGAAGAGATGAAAGAGGATTACCCAGATGTCACTCTTGAACATGGATTAGTGGACTCTTGTGCTATGCACTTGGTGACAAGACCGCAAGCGTTTGACGTGATCGTGACAGAGAATCTGTTTGGCGATATCTTGAGTGACGAAGCGGCTGTACTGACAGGATCGATCGGCGTACTGCCGTCTGCGAGTCTCGGTTCAGGCGCAGGTCTTTATGAACCGATTCACGGTTCCGCGCCAGATATCGCCGGACTTGGCATTGCCAATCCGCTTGGCACAATACTGTCAGTGGCGTTGATGTGTCGCTATTCACTCGGGCTCCCAGAGATCGCCGCCCGTATCGAAAATGCGGTGGAACAAGCGATCAGTGCAGGTGCTCGGACGCAAGACCTCGCATTGCCGGGACAGTCACACTTGTCTACTGACGAGATGAAAGAGGCGGTACGAAAGCACTTGCGGTAAGGCGCTATCAGGGCCTGTGAGTACCATGGCGCCGCATTATCCAATATCGGAGTAGCCAGACAAACACTGTATGTGTCATCGCTTGTAAAGGAGTGTTATACTCACTTTACAAGCGATTTTTCCATGCGAGAAGAACGAATCCGACGATGAGTGCAGCACCGAAACTCAGCAGCATGCGCAGGAACGTGAGACGCACGCCGAAGAAGGGGAATTCGGATGCGGAACGGGGAATGCTGATCAGCATCCACGAAGTGGTGAAGGTCATCACGGAAGCGAGGCTTGCCTGCGCTGATAGCATGGCGGCGGCCAGCGGGTATACACCCCATCTTGAACCTGTGCCAAGTGCACCGAGCGCGGCTGCGAGCAAGACGCCTTTAACGCCGCTGTCGGCTCCAAAGAGACGGACGATGACGGACTTTTGCAGTGCACCTTCCATGAGTCCTGCCATGAGCAGGGAGACGCTCATCCAAGGTAGTGCTTTTGCAAACATCAGCCAGGCGCTTTGGACACTATGCAGTGCCATGTGCGGGTTGCGCCAAAAAAGCAGCAGATAGATTCCGGATATAGTAAAACTGAATCCGACTAAGATCGCATCATCCATGAGCGTCCCCTCTGTGCAGGCTTTATATACCGTATGCAAGAAAGGGACGAGCCATGAAGATTTTGCCCACACAAAGAGGGAGGGTTCATGTGGAATCCCAGGGTAGACCTGTAATCGTTCAGATGGATGGCACGCTTCTCGTAGATGTTCATCACCCGGGCGCGGACGAAGCGCGCGGGCTTCTCATCTTGTTTGCAGAGCTTGAGAAAAGCCCTGATCACTTTCACACCTATCGGGTGACGCCGCTGTCGCTATGGAATGCGGCCGCTGCGGGACATGAGTCCAAGCAGATTATCGAAGGGCTTCGTGCTGTCAGTCGCTATGATATTCCGCCTACGATTATTCGACTGATCACAGAGACCATGGATCGCTACGGGATCCTTGAGCTACGCGTGGGACAAGACGGTCTGTTGCTGACGTCCACGGATGAATATGTCTTGACCGAAGTGGTACGCCACAAAAGTATCGCGCCCCTCGTGCGCCGCGTCATCTCAGCTTATGAGGTCGAGGTCCCGCTACTTTCACGTGGGACGATTAAAGTCGCGTTGACGAAGATCGGATATCCTGTGCGCGATCTGGCCGGCTACGCACAAGGGGAGAAGCTGCCTTTTTCCTTGCGTGATCATCTACCGAACGGCGAGCCTTTTTCGCTGCGCGATTATCAGTTGAAAGCGGCAGACGCTTTTCATCAAGGCGGTGGGTTATCCGGCGGCTCTGGCGTGCTGACACTACCTTGTGGAGCAGGCAAAACGATTATTGGGTTGCGCGCCATGGAACTTTTGCAAACCTCGACGCTGATTCTGGCTGCCAATATAACAGCGGCGCGCCAATGGATACGCGAGTGTCTAGAGAAAACGACGCTGACGGCTGACCAAGTAGCCGAATATAGCGGCGAGAGCAAGCATACGGCGGCCGTGACCGTGGCCACTTATCAGATCCTCAGTTATCGTCCGCGTGGCTCGGACTCATTTCCGCACTTGTCGCTGTTGTCATCGCGCAACTGGGGCCTGATTCTGTACGATGAAGTCCATTTGCTGCCGGCGCCTGTGTTTCGCGTGACAGCGGAGATTCAAGCGCGGCGTCGACTCGGCCTGACGGCCACGCTGGTGCGGGAAGACGGTCGCGAGGATGAGGTTTTCTCCCTGATTGGCCCTAAGAAGTACGATGCGCCGTGGAAGGAATTAGAGTCCGAGGGTTGGATTGCCAATGCCCGCTGCATTGAAGTGCGCGTTGAACTGACAGCCGAGGAGCGAAGAAACTACGCGTTTGCTGAAGCGAAAGAGAAGGCCCGCATGGCAGCGGAGGCCGAAGCTAAGGAACAGGCAGTCGAACTAGCGCTAAGTCGGCATCCGGGTGAGCCAGCGCTCGTGATCGGACAATATATTGATCAACTCGAACGACTGGCCAAGCGACTCAAAGCGCCACTCATCACAGGTTCTATGCGACAAAAAGAGCGTGAGGAATTGTACCGCTCGTTTCGCGAAGGGACGATCAAGACCTTGGTGGTATCGAAGGTGGCGAATTTTTCGATTGACTTACCAGACGCCAGTGTGGCCATTCAGGTCTCAGGCGCCTTCGGCTCTCGTCAGGAAGAAGCACAGCGCCTAGGACGCATCATGCGTCCTAAGGCGGCTGGAACGTATGCGCACTTTTATTCGGTGGTCACCAAGGAAACCAAGGATCAGGAGTTTGCGCTAAGCCGACAGCGGTTTCTCGCGGAGCAAGGGTATGAATACGAGATCGTGGATCTGCGGGAATGGGTCCAGAGTGAGGTGGTCGTATCATGATGAGACTAGATCATATCTTACTGGCCATGTCCATCAAGCAGTTGAAAGAGCTTGCTGATCTGTTCGAGATTCACGCACTGCCCAAGCGGCGCGACGAGGCGGCAGCAGTGATTTATAGCCACTATTTATCGCAAGACGGTTTTGACACCGTATGGTCGCGCCTGAGTGCGCTTGAACAACAGATCTATGCGATTTCCATAGTGGAGATGCACAACGACGGCTATGTGGTGGGTATCTCGCGGGCGCGCTTGCTTGCGGCCGTTGAGACTGGATACGGTATCCATGGCGACATCGCGGCACCGATTGTCACCAGATTACATGAACTCGGTCTCTTTGGTTACACCCAAGTGTGGTACATCGGGGATGGTTATGAAGTACCGGCAGAGCTCGCTACGTTTGCCGTGCGGGCCTGTGTGCGGATGATGCAGGTGAGTGCGCCGGTCGCGGCAGATGAGGTGCGTGTCCTCTATGCCTATGGGCGGATGATCGCGCGCGACGCCGTTCGAGTGGCCGCACGTGTGGCTGGCAAGCCCCTTCCTCTCACGAAGCAAGGTACCATTTATAAGCGAGAAGTGGCGCGCCTGAAACCTTTTATCCGTGCGCACGACAGTGCAGGTATCCAGCTAGCGGGACTACTTGAAGGTATCCCATTTTCGCTCCATCTTTGTATGAAAGTACTGGAAGATGCTAAGGCTTTGTTGATGCGCGAAGGCGCCGCGTCTTTGCACGCCGCAGATACGATAGAACTGCTTCATGCGACGCCAGAACAGTGGGATAATCTGGTTACTGGGGCAGCCGTGAATACGCTGAGCTTCGGTCATGTATATGTTTTTCGCATCGCTCGTGCACTGATGGATCAACTGCCGCCTGGACAGTGGTTCGTGTTGGAGGACGTGCTTGCACAGAGACTTGGTGACATAGGGGAGTCTGAACGCTCCTGGCGGCTGGATATGCGTCATTTTGTCCGCGTAATGGCGCTTGCGGGTGTGCTCGATGTCGGGTTAAACGCGAAGCACGAAGAAGTCGTGAAAGTCCGCCCGCGTGTATCGGATCCCTTAGCCGACTCATGGGTTGTCCAACCGAGTCTCGATTTGCTGGTGCCGGAAACGGCACATCCTGTGTTGCACTTTCTTGCGGGCCAGCTCGGTGAGTTGCAGCGGGCGGATGAAATGTCCTCCTACCGTCTGACGAAACCGTCTGTCTTGCAGCTGTGCGATCGTGGGTGGTCGGGTGCAGATATTCTGTCTGCTCTGCAAGCGTTTAGTGCCACGCCTGTTGCGCAAGGGGTTCAGCGAACGATTCGCGACTGGGTCGCTGAATATGACAAAGCGGTGCTGTGGGATGTCATGCTGGTGCGTTTTGCGACACCGGCGCTTCTCGAAGCGTTTGCAGCGGATCCGCGCGGGCAAAAAGCGCTAGTCGAGCGCGTAGGGGACTGTGCCGCTATTGTGCGGCGGACGGCAGAAAAGCTGACACGGGAAGTGCTGAGTGATATTGGCGCGCCCGCCCCACAAGGACTGCGTAAGCCGACCGACGAACTACAAAGTAGTGAGTCGGGGTCGCGCAAAGGCGACACTAAAGCCAATCAGGTGGCGCTGCGCAAACTGCTCAGCCCAGAGCTGATAGGGATTGTTCAAAGTGAAGTGCGACAAGAGAGCATGCAAGAGCGCGCCTAGTGGATGTAGAGCGCGCGTTTTTTACCAGGTATGAATCACGAGGAGGGGGCGGAAGGTAAGGGGAGTATCTGTGTTAACCGTGCGCAGAAATCCCCTTTTGCATAAAGGAGTGTCTTTCATGGCCACCCGTTTCGAACGGCGCCTTTTGGCTTCACTTATACTCTCTTCACTGTGCATGGCTGCAAGCGGTGCGACCGCTACAGCGCAGGCCTTCAGCTTTCCTTGGTCAACTCCCCCCAAACAGATAGAGTCGCATGGAAACACGCCTATTGCGCCGAAGGAGAGGCGCGTCATTGTGGTAGATCCAGGCCATGGCGGCGTCGACGGAGGAACGGTCGGCAGTGGCTTGCTCGAGAAGAACCTGACGCTCGACCTGTCCAAGCGTGTTCGTCAATTACTAGAAAAAACAGGATACACGGTCATGATGACGCGTGATCAGGACACCGATGTATCACGCCTGTTTCCTTCCCGGTTGTCTACACGGCATAAACGGGATCTGCAAAACCGCCTCGATCTGATCAGACAGTCACGAGCGGTGGGCGCTGTCAGCATTCATATCAATAGTTCGACGAATCCGGCTGACCGCGGACCGATTGTCTTTTACGCAACGCATGCAGAGGCTAGCAAGGTGCTGGCCACGAAAGTGCAAGCCGCGTTGAATGCGGTGTCCGGCTCCACGCAGCGCCCACTGGGGCGAAAGAACTTGTTCATTATCCGCCATTCTCCTTGTCCCGCCATCCTGGTCGAAGTGGGCTTCATCACCAACAATCACGACGTAGCGCGTTTGCAGACACAGGCTTATCGCGATAGAGTCGCCACAGCGATTGCCACGGCACTAGACGATGAGTTGCGTCATGCGCCGATTCCTCCTGTATATGAGAAACAGCCTGCAGACTAGACCAAGCCGCCAGCATGGGCCTAGTGTGAGTCACTGTGTGCTACAATGGGGACACTTGGTCAGACAGGTCTGACCGTTAATGGGTGGAGCGTGACGATATGCGTTTTGAACAGGTTGCAGAAGCAGGGTTGGATGAGACTGTGGAGCTCGCGTTGTCTCATATTTTGTCCTTAGTCTCCATTCCAAGCCCGACTGGATACGCCTATCGGGCGGTCGATTACTGCTACCGCGTGGTAGCAGAGCTTGGCTATCAGCTGTCTCGCACGCATAAAGGCGGCCTAGTCATACATGTGCCAGGCCGCTCGGAGAGGACGCGGGTGCTTGCGGCGCATGTCGATACACTCGGCGCGATGGTTAAAGAGATCTTGCCAAGCGGACGCTTGCGAGTCGCACGCATTGGCGGTTTTCCTTGTGATGTGATGGAAGGCGAGTACTGTAAGGTACATACCTTGGAAGGGGCCATGTATACAGGCACGATCGTTGCGCACAAAGCATCGACCCATGTGTATAGAGAGGTTGAGGAACGTCGCGAAGACACCATGGAAGTCAGACTTGACGAGTTGGTTCACAGTGCGGGTGACGTCGGCAAGCTACTGATTCGCGTGGGTGATTTCGTCTCTTTTGACGTTCGCGCAGTGCTCACGCCAAGCGGGTATTTGAAGTCGCGACACCTTGATGACAAGGCGAGTGTCGGGATCTTGCTGACGCTTTTGAAGATTTTAAAAGACGAGCAGATGATGCTTCCTTATTCGCTTACACTGCTTATCAGCACGGATGAAGAAATCGGCTATGGTGGCAATTCGAATATTCCCGATCAGACATTCGAATATGTGGCCGTGGATATGGGCGCGATCGGGGATGGACTCACGACTACCGAGCACGTGGTATCGATCTGTGCCAAAGACTCGAGTGGACCTTATGATTTTGAACTGAGGAAGAAACTGACCTATCTTGCCGAGCGCTATCATGTGCCACACGCGGTCGACTTATATCCGAATTACGCGTCAGAC
>JAPNUP010000086.1 GCA_026627345.1 Bacillota bacterium
CCGGCACCCGGATGCGGTCACTCTGGAGCGCCGCGTAAAGGCTCGTCGCGCACGCGTTTACCTCGACTACGTACAGCACGCACCGCATAAGACATTACCGGCGCCGTACAGCACGCGCAAGCACCCTCAAGGGACGGTCTCCACGCCTGTGACCTGGGATGAGCTTGCGCAAGGCATCGGCCCAGCGGACTTGACGATCAGGACGGTACCGGATCGAGTGCGCCGAATCGGTGATCTGTTTGCACCACTCATCGAACCAACGGGCTCACTCGATGCGATCTTAGGATTTCTCAAAGAGCGTGAATCTCGCTGATGGTCATCCTGTGTGGTCGTCTGTCAAAGGCTGAGACAAGACTTCAAGAGCGCCTCGAACAAAACCGTCTGCCCCCTGTAGGCGTACACCAGCCGCCTCGTAGGAGATGCCAAGCAACCCCATTACGATCGCCGATTTAACCTGATAGTGAGCATCGCGCAAAAGTACTGCCGCCTGTTCCCGCGTAGTGCCTGTAATCTCTTCGATCATCCGCTCCGCTCGGTCGATCAACTTTTCGTTGGACGGAAGCATATCGACCATCCAATTCTCGTAGACACGGCCGCTACGAACCATGGCGCCTGTACTGATCATATTGAGCACCATCTTTTGTGCTGTTCCCGCTTTGAGCCGCGTCGAGCCTGTCAGGATCTCAGGCCCAGTATCGACTTCGATCGCGATATCCGCCCATGCACTCATCACAGCGTTTCGATTACAAGCTACAGCGACCGTCTTGCTGCCTGCTTGGCGCGCAGCTACAAGCGCTCCGATCGCATACGGAGTACGACCGCTCGCGCTGAGGGCAATGAGCACATCGTGCGCCGTCAAGTTGAGGGACCGAGCGTCTCGACTCCCTGCCTCTTGCGCATCTTCAACCCCTTCTTGCGCACGAGTAAAAGCCGATGCTCCACCCGCCATGAGTCCAATCACTTGGCTGTCTGAAACGCCAAAAGTAGGACGACACTCTGCCGCATCGAGCACGCCGAGACGGCCGCTGGTGCCAGCCCCGGCATAGAGAATGCGTCCGCCAGCGCGGAGCGCCTGTGCTGCACAATCGACCGCCATCGCCACTTGCGGCAAGGCAGCCGCAACTGCCTTTGCCACAGTGGCATCCTCACGGTTCATCAACGCAACGATTTCTGCGGCACTGAGCAAGTCGAGGTCGACCGAGGCCGGGTTGCGCCCTTCCGTATGTAAAAGCCCAATTTCAGTCATCGCCCGCACCCCTCATCAAGTCTGGTTCACGATATGTTCATTGTACACGAACGAAACCACCTATCGTGGGGTGCGACGACTCTTTGATTAAAAGTTACAGCAATGTCTGGCCGTCATCGAGACATCCTGACACCTTTCCTATGCTCCTGCGTAACATCAATTGCCGTCCACACCATCGCAATCTCATCGCAGACAGGAAATTTCCTGCAATGAATGCAGTCTTTCCAGATTTTTTGATGTAAACTGCTTTTGTCTACGACTCGAAAGCCGCAACGGTCAAAAAAATTCTGCTGATACGTCAGTGCTAGCACCCGTGGCACATCGAGTTGTTTTGCGAGTGTGCACAGTTCCTTTACTAATTGCTGCCCATACCCTTTCCCTTGCGCTGTTTCCACGACGGCCAGGGAGCGGATCTCGGCAAGATCATCACCCAGAATGTGCAAGGCGGCAGTTCCAACCACGTTTCCCGCTTCTTCTATCACTCGAAAAGCTAATAATGTTTCACATATCGATTGACGTGAACGCGGAAGTAAAAGTCCTTGCTCTGCATAACCAGTGAGTAAACAGGCGATCGCTTCCACATCGCCCAGCGTAGCTTGTCGTAGCACGCTCGCACCTCTATTCTCTCTACATAACAGCGTAACCGCTTATCCTTCTGCAGATGGTGACCCGGCAATGTCACAGTCGTAGAGAAGTTCAACTTTGATCAAGTCGTGTAGTCTGCGTTGATACGCACATATCCGTCTGTCAGGTCACAGGTAAAGTAGCGGCACGCGCCCGTTCCTACGCCAAGGTCGACTGTCACTTCAATATCCGTTGCAGACATGGCCGCGTGCGCCTGTTCAGGCGATACTGAAACAAACATGCCGTCTTGAAAAACCTGCACGCCGCCGATCGTCATGGTGACATGGGTGAGATCCATCTTGGCGCCTGAGCGGCCGACCGCCGAGAGCAAACGCCCAGGATTGAAATCCTCGCCATAAAAAGCTGTTTTGACAAGCGGCGAAGTGGCGATCGTCACCGCAGCGCGTTCTGCATCCGCCTCATCAGTTGCGCCTGTGATGACAATCTCTATAAATTTTGTCGCTCCTTCGCCGTCGCGCACGATCATCTTCGCTAGGTCTTCGCACAGGGTACGGAGCGCCTCACAAAATGCCGGAAAGTCCTCGCTATCCTCTGTGATCACGGGCCCTGTACCTGCAGCCAAAAGGATCACACTATCATTCGGACTCGTGTCACCATCGACTGAAATCGCATTAAAGCTCGTCTTTACAGCTTTCTCGAGGGCGGTCTGTAGCGCCGATGGTTGGATCGCCACGTCCGTTACGATGACGCTTAGCATCGTCGCCAGTCGCGGATGAATCATGCCAGCACCTTTGGCCACACCGGCGATCCTCCCGACACCGGCCGTGGCCGTCGGGAACGACACCGTTGACATTTTCGGAAACGTATCTGTCGTCATCATCGCGCGCGCTGCCCGTTCACCCGCCTCCTGCGCTGCGCTAAGCCCTGCGACCAGGTCCGGGATCGCCGGGAGCAAGCGCGCTGAACCGAGTGGCACCCCGATGACTCCTGTATGCAAGACAATCACTTCATCCGCCTGACACGCCAGTTCACTCGCGACTGCAGCAGCTAGCGACTCCGTGTCAGCTCGCCCCGCGAGGCCAGTACCTGCGTTCGCGTTGCCGCTCGTGACTAGAACAGCTTTGATCGTTTTCCCGGCATGCAATCGTGCCAGTGCGCTTTCCACACAGGCGCTGCGAAAAGCATTCGTCGTAAAGACACCTGCATAAGCGGCGTGATGAGGTAATGCAAATAACGCAGCATCGTCCACCCCGCCGCGCTTGATACCAAGACTACCAGCACTATAGGCCAAGCCCCCCACAGTTGGGAACGCAACTCGCTCCATCTTCATCCCGCCCATCCATCGCAATTTCGTAATTATACATATAATTTAATAATTATTCAACCGAGGGTGTAAAAATGCCCCCTGCCCAGTGGCGAGGCCACTGAAAAACTAGTGGTTTTCAACAGAATAGCTGAAAAGGCGTGACAAAAGCCGACCGACATTCCACATTGTGGTGTGTCGATCGGCTTTCGCTGTTTAAGTAAGGCTGGTCAAACGGGTTCTTATTGTTTTATCAATTTCAATATCCGCTTTAAATTGACGGTGAATATGGCCATGGCACCCTGTAACTCCATGCCAACAAGACCCGATGATGACGCTACATCATACCCGGGGTCTGTCAAGCATTTTGTGT
>JAPNUP010000126.1 GCA_026627345.1 Bacillota bacterium
TCGGATGGACAAACAGCGGGCGTAGCGCCTCCGGAATCTGTTTCCCTACCGCCGCAATCCCAAGCCCATTGGAGATCGATGACGTCACCGTCGGATACGCCGTCTGCAACTCCTGCCAGAAGCGGTAGACACCAAAGTCTCGCTCGCGCACCTCCACATCGTGCAGCAAGACGACCGCCCGATCACTTAACTTGGGGAGCCACTTATCAAAGTCCGTTTTGACAGCCTCATACGTGTGAAGTCCATCTATATGCAACAAGTCGATCGAGCCATCGTCAAAATAGGCCAGCGCCTCATCGAACGTCTCGCGCAAGAGCGACGAGAAGTGTCCGTAACGCGGATCGTGATAGGCGCGTAGGCCATCATACACCGAGTCGTCATAGTGACCAGCATGCGTATCCCCTTGCCAAGTGTCGACTGCATAACAGCGAGTCGACAGTCCCGCCGCCTCCACCGCCTGACAAAACGCACAGTACGAGTCGCCTTTATGCGTGCCGAGCTCCACGAACACAGAGGGTTTCGCCGCCGCCACGATGTAAAAGGCCAGCGGCATGTGCCCATGCCAAGCCGTCACATCCGAGCGATGCGCAGGGATGCGCAGATTGTGCAGCGCCTCGAGCCAACCCCACTCAGATGTGCCGCTCATCTCATCACTCATACCTTCACACCCTTTGGTTCAAATGTCCACGTATGCGCCATATGCATATATCCAACTTCGCGCGGCTCTGACACCACCGTCAAATGCGCGCATTGCGGCCAGATATCCAGCGGCTCCCCTGCCTCTGTAAACACCCGCGCACTGAGCGCATAGTGCCCTGGGGCGAGCGCCAACTGCTCGAATTGCAACGACACCTGCCACTGCTCACCAGCTACAAACGAACGCGGCCCCGTCAGATCGATCCGCGTATCCGTACCGTAAAGGAGAACCCCATCTTCCGTTTCGATGTGCACCCCGAAGACGACATTCGCCTTATCCACTCGACAGGTTGCCTGCAACACTACTTGCAGCGGCATCCCAGCGCGGACGATATCCGTCCCCATCTCGGAGTGAGCCGCGACGGTCGTCAGCACCACCTCGTGTCCCCCGACGCGCTCGCCAGCCGCGTCTTCCTGTGCGCTCGTTGCCGCCACTGCATCGCCTGCCGCTACATGCGACAGATCTGTCGACGACTCATCGACGCGATCGAAACTCATCACATTAGCGCCTTCACTTGCGTTTTGAAACGCCTCTTGCAAGTAGCGTTGCACGCAGTCCGAGGGATCCCCGTCTAGCACCATGCGCGAGTTATGCAGCCAGACCGCCCGATCGCAAAATCGCTCCACCGCACCTGTATCGTGCGTGACGATCACGATCGTGCGATTCTGGCTTTGCAACTTGCGTAAGCGATCCATGCACTTGGCTTGAAACGCGGCATCTCCGACTGCCAAGATCTCATCGATCAAGAGAATCTCCGGATCCACAGCCACCGCAACCGAAAATGCAAGCCGCATGTACATCCCAGATGAGTAACTTCGAATCGGCTCGCGGATAAAGTCGCCAAGCTCTGAGAAGTCGATAATCTCGTCTAGCTTGTACTGAATCTCCTTCTTGGACAACCCCATCAGCGAACCGTTCAGAAAGATGTTCTCGGTTCCGGTGAAATCTGGGTGAAATCCGGCGCCTAGCTCGAGCAAGCTCGACACCTTGCCGCGCACGTGAATCGAGCCCGTATCCGGATAAAGGATCCGCGAGATGAGCTTTAGCAGCGTGCTCTTGCCAGAGCCATTGACCCCGAGCAAACCCACCGTCGTCCCTTTGCCAATCGTCATCGATACGTCGCGCAACGCCACAAATTCCCGGTGCTTCGCACGTCTGGCGTAGATCACTTTCTCCTTGAGCGTAGGATTCTTCTCCGTGTGTACGCGAAACGCCTTAGATACGTGATCGACCTCAATTGCCCACTCGGCCTGTGCCACGCCTCACACCTCCTCTGCGAATCGTCTGCTCAACCGGTGAAAAACGGACCAGCCGATCAGCAAGATCACCACGGATACGACCGTGCCATAGAGAAAACCTTTCCAGTCCAGAGAATGCTCGTAATAAAAGATATCTTGATAAGAGCTAATCACGTCTGTCACAGGATTGAGCATAAAAATCGGGAGAAAGCGCTGCGGCACCATCGACAAGGTATAGACCACTGGCGTCAGATACATCCAGAGCATCATGAAAATTTGCAGTACATGTTCGAGATCACGCATATACACATTGACCGAGGCAAAAAGTAGCGCGAAGCCACTGGTCAGAATCGTCTCGATCAGAATAATCAGCGGCAGATAGAGCCAGTACACATTCGGCTCATAGCCGGACAACAGCAGAAACGGAATCAAGATCACCAAGGAAAACAGATAATTCATCAGCGCGCCGCCGACGACTGACAACGGCAGGATTTCGCGCGGAAAATAGATCTTCTTGACCATCGGCGCCTGGCGCACGATGACGCTCGTGGCCGACAAAGTGGCGCCGGAAAACATATTCCACCCGAGCAACCCGATAAACAAAAAGACCGCGTAGTGCGTGAGGTGAATGCGCATGACAGTCGAAAAAACGAGCGTGTAGACGAGCAGCGTCAGCAGCGGATTGACAAATGTCCACAAAAAGCCCAGCACAGAGCCTCTGTACCGGGTGCGTAGCTCAGATAAGATCAGACCCCAGAGCATGGAGCGGTACTCGATAATCTCCTTCGGACGAGCAAACAACAATGATCAACTCCTGCAGTTATGACAGTTCAGCATCCCGCAACGCCGGCAACCCCTGGTCCTTGCCTGATAACACCGCATCTGCCGCCGCGACTGGCCAGTCGATCCCGATCGCCGGGTCATTCCACGCGATGCCGCGATCGTGCGCGGGCGAATAGTACGCGTCTACCTTATAGAACACCTGCGTATCCGCCACCAGTGTGCAAAAGCCGTGCGCGAAGCCCTTTGGCACCAGCAGTTGCCGTTTGTTATCCGCGCTTAAAATCGCGCCGACCCACTGGCCAAACGTCGGCGAGTCCCGGCGAATATCCACCGCCACATCGTAGATGGCGCCGGTCAAGACGCGCACGAGTTTCGTCTGCGCTTGATCCGCGAGCTGATAGTGCAAGCCCCTTACCGTCCCTGCCTGCGCTGACAGCGAATGGTTGTCCTGCACGAAGTCAAAATCGAGTCCGTGCGCGACAAATGCTTGCCGATTGTAACTCTCCGTGAAAAACCCGCGATGATCGCCATGCACAGCGGGCCTAATCAGATAAACGCCTGGGAGGCGCAACGCTTGAATCTCCATATTCGCTCTCCTTTGCCTTATGCCTGCGTAGCATATCGCTTGACGTACCAGTCGACCGTCGCGACGATCCCTTGTTCAAACTGCACCTGAGGCATCCAGCCGAGTTCTTGCGCCATCTTGCTGGCGTCGATCGCATAGCGCCGATCGTGACCGAGCCGATCTTCGACAAACGCAATCAGCGACTCCGGTTTGCCGAGACGCGCGAGAATCAGCTTCGCGATATCGAGGTTGCGCCACTCGTTGTGCCCGCCCACATTGTACACCTGCCCGACACGGCCTGTATGCAGCACCGTGTCAATCGCGCGACAGTGGTCTTCTACAAACAACCAGTCTCGCACATTGCGCCCATCTCCGTACAGCGGGAGCGGCTCGTCTGCCAAGGCTTTGCGAATCAGCGTCGGAATCAACTTCTCATCGTGTTGGTACGGTCCATAGTTGTTCGAGCAGCGCGTGATCAGCGTCGGCAAGCCATACGTCTCGTGATACGCGCGCACCATGAGATCCGCCCCGGCCTTGCTGGCCGAATACGGGCTATTGGCCGCAAGCGGCGTATCCTCGGTGAAGAATCCGGTCGCCTCGAGAGAACCGTATACCTCGTCCGTCGACACCTGCAAGAAGCGTTGCACCTGATGACGTCGCGCCGCTTCCAGCAAGACTTGCGTACCAAGTACATTGGTTCTGACAAAGACTCCAGGGTCCGCGATACTGCGATCTACGTGCGATTCTGCCGCAAAGTGCACCACAGCGTCCACACCGGACATCGCCTGTTCGACCGTTCCCGCGTCGGCGATGTCCCCTTCGACAAACGTATACCCTGGCTCCTGCGCGACGCGTTCGAGTGACGCAGGATTGGCTGCATACGTCAGCGCATCGAGATTGACGATCGCCACATCTGGATGTTTTTCGCGCATATAATGGATAAAGTTGCAGCCGATAAACCCGGCCCCGCCGGTCACCAATAGCTTTGTAAACACATCTATTCCCCCCGGGATAGCCACCGCTGTTATAGCACCTCTGCCCGACTGTTGTCGCCTAGCACAAACGTCAACGCTTTTGGCCGCGCTTGCGCTTGCGAGATGTGCACGTTTTTGCCGATCAGACTACTGTCGATGCGCGTCGGAATGCAGTCGATGACGGTGTCTTGCAAAATAATGCTATTTTCCAGTTCACTGCCTATGATGCGCACCCCTTCGCTGATGCTGGTAAAGGGCCCGATATACGAGTCTTTGATATGCGCACCCTTGGCGATGACGACCGGCCCGCGGATGGTGCTATTCTCGATCACTGCGCCTGCTTCGATCACCGCGCGACCGAAAATCTGCGATGCGCTGTCCACTTGCCCGAGCACGCGCGGCGCGATCATCTCTACCATCATGCGATTGGCTTCTAGCATATCTTCTGGCTTGCCCGTATCCTTCCACCAGCCGTCGATGATATGCGCCTCGACTCTGTAGCCGTGATCGATCAAGTACTGAATCGCGTCGGTGATCTCCAGTTCTCCCCGTGCAGAAGGCGCGATCTCATGCACCGCTTTGAAAATCGACCGGTCAAAGAGATACACGCCCACCAGCGCCAAGTCACTCGGCGGCACTTTCGGTTTTTCGATCAGCCGCGTAATCTGTCCATCTTCGATCTGCGCTACTCCGAAACGCTGTGGATCAGGCACGCGGCTGAGCAATATCAGCGAGTTCGGCGCATCTTGGGCAAACTGTTCGGCGAACGCACGCACACCATCGCGCACGAGGTTATCCCCGAGAAACATGAGAAAATCGTCGTCGCCGATGAAAGGCTCGGCAATCTTCACGGCATGCGCCAGTCCTAGCGGCGCCGCTTGCGGAATATAGGTGATCTCAACGCCAAATGCGCTACCATCGCCGCACGCCCGTTCAATCTCTGCCTGCGTGTCCCCGACGATCATGCCAATCTGCGTGATGCCCGCCTCGCGGATAGCCTCGATCGCATAGTAGAGAATCGGCTGGTTCGCAACCGGGATCAGCTGCTTGGCGCCTGTGTAGGTCAGCGGTCGCAGACGGGAGCCGGTGCCGCCGCTT
>JAPNUP010000140.1 GCA_026627345.1 Bacillota bacterium
TTTTTTGACCGTTAACAGACAACTGCGCTATACTATAAGGTGCCTCATCTTTGGCCACTGTCGCGAAGCCCGTACAGTGATTTTTCAGTCATGAAGCAAAAGGGGAAATGAACGTGTTTCACCGATTGGAAGCGGTGGAAGAGCGCTACGATGAATTGACAAGGTTATTATCTGATCCAGAGGTCATTCAGGATACAACAAGGCTGCGCACCTATGCGAAAGAGCAGTCGGATATGGAAGACACGGTGCAGACGTACCGTGAATTTAAGCGCGTAGAAGAAGAGTTGCAAGCGTCACGAGAGATGCTCGGTGAACGGCTCGATGATGAGATGAAGGAATTGGTGAAAGCGGAGATCGCTGAGCTGACTGTGCGCAAGGAAGAACTTGAACGTGAACTGATGGTGCTCTTGTTGCCCAAAGACAAGAATGATGACAAGTCTGTCATCGTCGAGATTCGCGGAGCAGCAGGCGGTGATGAGGCGGCTCTCTTTGCCTCGGAACTGTTTCGGATGTACAGTCGCTTCGCTGATCGCAAAGGCTGGAAGATCGATGTGGTTGAATCCAGTGAGACTGGCATCGGGGGTCTCAAAGAAGCGATTTTCAGCGTGGTGGGCAAAGGCGCTTATTCACTGTTGAAATACGAGAGTGGCGCCCACCGTGTGCAGCGTGTGCCCTCTACCGAATCAGGGGGTCGAATTCATACCTCGACGGCCACCGTGGCCGTTCTGCCAGAAGTCGAGGAAGTAGAAGTGGAGATTCACGATAAGGATCTGCGCATCGACACTTTCTGTTCCACGGGCCCAGGCGGTCAAAGTGTCAATACTACGCAGTCCGCAGTGCGGATCACACATCTGCCGACTGGGATCGTCGTGTCCTGTCAAGATGAGAAATCACAGTTGAAAAACCGCGACAAAGCGATGCGGGTCTTGCGTGCACGCGTGTACGAGAAGTTTCAAAGCGAGCAACAGCAAGAGTACGACGAGCAGCGTAAGTCCGCTGTCGGCACAGGGGATCGCAGCGAACGGATTCGCACCTACAATTACCCGCAGAGTCGCGTGACTGACCATCGCGTCGGATTGACGCTTCACCGCTTGGACAGCGTGCTAGAAGGTGACCTCGATGAAATCATTCATGCCTTGGTCACGGCCGATCGGGCGCAGAAATTGCAGTCGGCAGAAGTCGAAGCGTGATCCTCGGTCGCGCATTGTCAGATGCCGCAGTCAAGCTGGCGGCCAGTGACGTCGAGTTGCCAGAGCGTACAGCACACTGGCTCTGGCAACATGTCAGTGGCATGCAGACGCACGAGATCCTCGCGGGGCTGCGACAGGAAGTCGACGACGAGGCCCTAGCACGTTTTGGAGCGCTCGTGTTGCGTCGCGCCAGACGGGAACCTTTGCAATATATCCTTGGGGAGACTGAGTTTTGCGGTCTCCTTTTTCACACGGATGCGCGCGCCTTGATACCGCGCCCAGAGACAGAGATCCTCGTGCATGCTGCGATCACCGATATCTCTGCCCGTCTCGCTACAGGCGTCTATACGGAGACTACTCCTCTGACCATTTGCGACGTGGGGACCGGGTCGGGGGCCATCGCCGTGACTGTGGCTCGGAAACTACTCGATACAGGGGTTAGCCAAGGGTGGCGAGTGATCGGGATCGACGACTCGGCAGACGCGTTGTCACTCGCAGAGCAGAACGCGATAGGCTGTGGCGTACAGCAACACGTGTTGTGGCAGCAAGGTGATCTGATCAGTCCACTGACAGATGAGAAGATCGACGTGCTTCTGGCGAACCTGCCCTATATACCAGAGGGCGATCTGCCAGACATGCAACCAGAAGTGAGCCGCTACGAGCCAGCGATGGCCCTCTTTGCCGGGATCGACGGTCTCGATCTATATCGTCGACTGATCGCGCAGATGATCTCTTTGCCCGTGCTCGCGCCAAAAGCATGGATGATCTGGGAAATTGGCCACGACCAATGCGCCGCTGTGCTGCGCATGATCAGGAACGCTTGGCCCACCTCGGAGACCACGGTCATTCCCGATCAACAAGGAATCGAGCGTTTTGTATGCACTAGGTTTACGAGCTTGCTAGATTGACCATACTGCCTCTTAGAAGCGAGTACACACTCGCGCACAGGAGGCGGACGGTCAATGCGGACATGGATCTGGTTGCTCATTCTCGGGTGTTGTATCGCTGGGTTGCTAAACGGCTTTCAAGTCACAGGTGTAGGACAAGCGGACGCCTTTGTCGGGCCAGATCCCAAGGTGATCCCGCACGATGCACTGCGCCTGCGTATCATCGCCAATAGCAACAGCCCGACGGACCAGAACATTAAACGGGCCATCCGCAATCGCGTCATCGCCATGATCGGCCACGATATGGAGAATATCTCCACGCCGCAAGCGGCACGTGCGGAACTCATCAAGCAGATTCCTACTGTAGAAGCCGTCGCAGAGTCGATGTTAAAAGCGGCGGGCTTGCCGTACGGCGCCGTGACCACAGTAGGACCGGCACAGTTTCCTACGAAACTGTACGGCAATCGCGTCTATCCTGCGGGTGTCTATCAGGCCTTGCGCATTACCCTCGGGAAAGGGCAGGGGCAAAACTGGTGGTGTGTGCTGTTTCCGCCCCTTTGCTTCGTGGCCTTGACGGATGGTGACGCGATCGCGGCCACCAGCGCGTTTCCCGACTATCCGCCGCTCGCAGTGCGCACGATCACGGAGCCTGATGGCAAGAAAGTACCGGTCGCCCTGCGCCTTGCCACCGTCGATTACGGAGAGGAGTTGCTCAAGTGGGTACACGCCGAGATGACCCCGCTCATGAAGGAACTGACCATTGCTTTGTAGAGACTACTATTACAAGCAAGACTGTGCTCTGGTCGCTATCGACGGGGGCGCCGGGTGAAGGCGTACAGCGGCAGCCGGAATCCGTTGTGGATGTGCGTACGCTCTCGATTGCCGACGCGATGCAACAGGCCGCCGAAGTGCTGCGCGGCGGAGAACTGGTCGCCTTTCCGACGGAAACGGTATACGGTCTAGGCGGATTGGCGCTCGACTTGCACGCGGTCAGCCGCATCTTCGCAGCTAAGCATCGACCGGCGGACAACCCGCTTATCGCACACGTGTCGTCTATGCGTCAAGTGGCGTATCTGTGTGACACGATCCCGGCGACAGCAATGAAACTGATGGAAGCCTTCTGGCCGGGTCCACTATCCATCTTGCTGCCGGCGCGAGCAGACCTACCTGCGGTCTTGACGGCAGGCCTGCCGATGGTGGCGGTGCGCATGCCGCGTCATCCGCTGGCCTTGGCGCTGATCGACGCGGTCGGACAGCCGCTGGCGGCGCCTTCAGCCAATCTCAGCGGACGCCCAAGCCCTACTTCTGCAGAGCATGTGTTACAAGACTTTGCCGGCCACATCGGCGGCGTGATCGATGGCGGTCCCTGTGAAGTTGGGATCGAGTCGACCGTAGTCGCCGTGGAAGAAGACGGGCAACTCGTCATCTTGCGCCCTGGTCATATCACGCGCGAGGACTTGGCAGCCTTCGCGGAGAAAGTGGTATTTGACCCGCACCTGCAAGGCCTTACCGCGACGGACCAACCACGCGCACCCGGTCAGAAATATCGGCACTACGCCCCGCGCGGAGACGTGCAGTTGGTAGCGGGCCGCGATCGGACGCGGCTGCACGCCTATCTGGCTGATCAGGCCGCCGCCATGCGTCAAGAGGGACTGCGCGTCGCGATCTTGCCGCTTTTGCCTGCCCCCACATTGACCGCTGCAGACGCCGATCTCTTGTTCCCGCTCGGAAGTTTTCTGCGACCTTCGGAGGTGGCGCACAACCTGTATGCCGCGCTTCGCGCCTGCGACGACCAGGACTGTGCGCGTATTTTCATAGAGTGTCCTCCCGATGGTGAGCGCTATGAAGCCCTGC
Source organism: Bacillota bacterium (assembly GCA_026627345.1). Lineage (GTDB taxonomy): Bacteria > Bacillota > Bacilli > Alicyclobacillales > SLC66 > JAPNUJ01. Next base: position 3,932 of record JAPNUP010000140.1, read on the forward strand.
GCAACCGCATGATGAAAGCAGCCAATTCCACTTGCCTCACCTTGCCCTAATTTATTCCACGAAGTAGATGCCTGTCTCATGTTCCCAGCTTGTCTCGCATACATATCACATGATGCGAGTGACATAGAAGGGGTGTGGCAGGTGTCTTTATTTCTCGCCGGCGAGTGGGTTACAGTCGTCATGATCGGCCTTGCACTCAGCATGGATGCTTTTTCTCTCGGACTCGGGCTTGGCGCTCAAGGACTGCGCTGGCGCGATGTGTTGCGACTAGCCGTTGCCATCAGCGCGTTGCACGTCATCTTACCGCTTCTTAGCATCTGGATAGGTGGGCTATTGCAGCGTGCCCTAGGCACATTGGCACAACAAATTGCAGCACTGATCATGATGGTGTTAGGCTCCAAAATGACGATAGAAGCCTTGGCCGGTTATGGGCAGGGTACAGCCGCAGAGATCAAACCGGGGTTGTGGCACCTCTTTTTGTTCGCCGCCACCGTCAGTATCGATGCGCTGTCTGTCGGATTCACGCTAGGGACTGTCCATGTGCCACCACTTCTAGCGGCGCTCACTTTTGGGGCGCTAAGCGGTAGCATTGCCTTGTTGGGTCTTGGGCTTGGTAAAAAGGTGAATCAGACGCTTGGCCAATACGGGCAAATCGCCGGCGGTGCCATTCTCGTTATGCTCGGATTGAAGTTTTTTTGGTAAACTGTTAAGGAGCATACAGTGAGGTGAGAGCATGTTTTGCATCCTAGTGGTCTGTACCGGGAACACGTGCCGCTCTCCTATGGCAGAGTGGATTTTGCGCGCAATGCTGGATGAACAAGGTTTAACTGGGCGTGTTGTGGTCGCTTCCGGAGGGCTGTCTGCTTGCGAAGGGGCGCCCATTTCTGAGGGCGCGATGCGGATCCTGCAAGCGCGCTCATTTGCAGAAGCGGCGGGCCATCAAGCGAGTGCTGTCACGGCGGAGCGAGTCGAGACGGCCGATCTGATTTTGACGATGACATCTTTTCATAAAATGTCTTTATTGCAGACTTTTGCGCAGGCGCAGGGCAAAGTATACACCGTAGCTGAATACGCACAGTTAGGCAGCCAGGATATCTCAGACCCTTACGGCGGTGACGACCTCGCCTATCAACAGGCAGCGGACCTGATCACAGAGGCCAGCCAAGCGATCGCCGTGCGTATCGCGCGCGAACTTGGCAAATCGAAAGGCGTTCCTCTACAATAGAGGGTGACTAGACAAGGGTTTGTGGCCGATGCCCGACGCCTACACGGCTGTAGCTGTGGGCTTGGACAGGGGCGTGAGCGCGCCTGAGTGGGATGGAGGTTGCACGGCATGTACGAAGAAGTGTCGCAAGCGTGTAGTGAAGCGGCTAAAGAACTGCTTCAGGTAGCAGGGCTGGATCAGCGGCATCTCGTCGTCATCGGCGCGAGCAGTAGTGAGATTGCGGGACACGCGATTGGTTCAGCGGGTTCCATGCAGATCGCAGGCGCCGTACTCGACGGGCTCTGGCCTGTGTTTGTGTCGGCCGGCGTACAGGTGGCGATCCAGTGTTGCGAACACTTGAACCGCGCCCTCGTGGTGGAGCGTGAGACGCTGGAGAGATATCGTTTGACCGAAGTCAGCGCGATCCCGGTTTTGCATGCAGGAGGAGCGGTGGCGACTGCCGCCTATGGGCGTATGGTGTCGCCTGCGCTTGCAGAGACGATCACGGCACATGCCGGCATCGATATCGGAGATACATTCATCGGGATGCACCTGCACCGTGTGGCGGTGCCGGTGCGTTTGCACATTCGGGAGATCGGACAGGCTCACGTCACGGCAGCGCGTACGCGACCCCCGCTTATCGGCGGTCAGCGCGCTGTGTACACCAGATCGGACGAGGACTGCTCTGCAGGTCAGTGAAAACAAAACTGAGAAACAGGTACAGGGGGAGAATGACCGTTGAGCCATTTGCATGTGATGGACAAGGAGATTGCAGAAGCCATTGAAGCGGAGCGACTGCGGCAGAGTGCCAAGATTGAGCTGATTGCTTCCGAGAACTTCGTCAGCCGCGCCGTGATGGATGCGATGGGTACGGTGCTGACGAATAAGTACGCAGAAGGCTATCCGGGCAAGCGTTATTATGGTGGATGCGAGCATGTAGACGTGATTGAACAGTTGGCTATCGATCGCGTGAAACAGTTGTTTGGCGCAGAGCATGCCAACGTACAGCCGCATTCAGGCGCACAGGCCAACATGGCCGCTTATCTGGCATTGCTCAAACCCGGAGACACCGTGCTTGGCATGAACCTCGCTCATGGTGGGCATCTGACGCACGGAAGCCCAGTGAATTTCTCGGGCCAGCTCTTCTCGTTTATTCCATACGGCGTGGACCCAGAACATCACCGTATCGACTATGATGAGGTGCAGCGTTTGGCCCAAGAGCATCGGCCGAAGATGATCGTGGCAGGGGCGAGTGCTTATCCGCGCGCCATCGACTTCGCTCGCCTGCGCGCGATCGCAGACGAGGTAGGCGCGTACCTGATGGTGGACATGGCGCACATTGCCGGTCTCGTCGCAGCCGGCGTGCACGAGAGCCCGATACCGCACGCGCACGTGGTCACGACTACGACGCACAAGACGCTGCGCGGCCCGCGTGGTGGCCTGATCCTATGCCAAGAGGCGTACGCCAAGGCGATCGACAAAGCGGTGTTCCCAGGCGTCCAAGGCGGTCCACTAATGCACGTGATCGCGGCGAAAGCCGTGTCATTCGGCGAGGCGATGCGACCAGAGTTTAAGGCGTATGCAGAGCAGATTGTGGCTAACGCGCGGACCTTGGCCAACGCCTTAGTTGACAAAGAGCTGACGCTTGTCTCGGGCGGCACAGACAATCACCTTTTGCTAATCGACGTGCGCAGTGTCGGCTTGACTGGTAAGGAAGCGGAGCGGCGCCTCGATGAGATCGGTTTGACGACGAACAAAAACGCGATTCCGTTTGACCCGCAAAAACCAGGGATCACGAGCGGTGTTCGCATGGGCACGGCTGCCGTAACGACGCGCGGCATGGATGAACCTGCGATGGAGGAACTGGCGACGATCATCAATCTGGTGCTGCGCCACGACGATCAGCCATCACTTAACGATGCGATCCATCGGGTACGGGAATTGACCGCGAAGTTCCCACTGTACGACGGCTTTTCTTATCTGTAGGGCCGTACACAGAAAGGTCCCACCGCTTATGCGGTGGGACCACCTCATCTTATAAGAGGCCAGCTTCGGCAGCGTGCTGCCGCGCGTCGTCTGGCAAATAGCGCGACAGCAACTCCTCACGCGTCATCCACATGAGCCGCGGATGCATTTCCTCCAAGCCTTGGCGCAGTCGCGAGCGCCCTTGCGGGTGATACAGAATCATGATCCATGTGAGAACCAAAGTGACCCAGCGATTAAAGAGGGTCGGCGGTACGTCTTCGACGTGAAATCCGAGATTCTCCATGCCGCGATGAATCATCGTCATACCCCAAACTCCTTGTGCCTGATTAAAACGCTCGTCAAAGACCATGGACAGCGCTACTTGACGCAAGCTATCGCGCGCCTCGCGCAATCCCCTGATAGCCATCTTCTCCGGCGGCGATACTTTTAATAACTCTTGCAGCGCCAAATTCTGTAGATGCAGTTCCACCAGGGGCATGCCGTTTTCAAGAATCACCGGTGGTGCGGACAAGGCGTCGGCGCGGTCTGCTGACGAGGCTGCTGCCGCTTCGCGCTGCGCTGCTGGCGTCGGCCCGCGCGAAGGCACTTCGGCAAGATGCGATACCATACGGCGACCGAAGCGCCATCTCGTCACACTCAGGCGAAATAATCTCGACAGCGGGTAGACGCGATATAAGACGTCAAACAACTGATCCCAGCGCCGCCAGATCGGATGAATCAATCGCTGGCTAAGGCGTGGAAAGGATCCTTTGCGTCGCGCCTCTGCTTCCGCCGCCAAAGTGACAGGTCGCACAGTCATAGCAAACCCCATCGCCTTGAGACGTGGCAGGGCATGGCGCAGCGCTTCCAAGGTGTTACGCGGTGCGCCAGGAGCGCCGCCGCTGTCGTGCAGAAGTACGATGCCGCCACTGCGCGACTTGGCCAGCAGAATCTGTTCGATCGCTCGCGACCGATCGCCTTTGCGCCAGTCCTTACACGCATATGTCCACAGTACAGGGACAAGCGAGGCGCGACGCATGTAGGCGCGCTGCCAAAAGTTGAACCGACCCCAGGGCGGGCGGACGTACACGACGGGCTCACCTGTAATCTCGGCAATGGCGTCGTTGGTGACAGCAATCTCTTTTCGGACCGACCAAGGCGGGACAAACCAGAAGTTGCGATGATTGAGTGTATGATTGCCGATCACGTGGCCATGCTCGTGAATCATGCGCACCACGTCAGGGTATTGCCGCACTTTTTGCCCGACGAGAAAAAAGACCGCTTTCGCCTCGTGTTCAGCCAGTAGCTCGAGCAGCTCCGGCGTGTATACTGGGTCCGGTCCATCGTCAAAGGTGAGCGCCAGCTCGCGCGACAGTTCACTGCCCCGCGTGACAGTGCCGATTCGCCAGACGTGAAACAGCAGGTCCGCGAAAGGACCGTATAAGATAAAAAGAACAATGAGAATCAGGATGATCAGCCAACTAATCGGCATACACGGGTCACCTCACGTGACGGCCTGACGACTTCGCAGGCCTGGAATGCGCAAGAAAATATACAACAGGCCCATAAAGCCCACAACACCCGCACTCAGCCAAAAAGGCGCCTGCGGCGATACAGCGTCCCACAACCGGCCTCCGACTACTGGACCTGCCGCCGTGCCAAGACCTTCGACGGTCATGAAGACGCCCCACATGGCACCGCGCCGCGTACTGTCAATCGAGCGATCGAGCACAGAGTTCCACGAAGGCAATACCATAGCATATGCCAAGCCAGTTAGCGACAGTGCACCGATGGCTGGCCAGAATCGATGTTGCAGGGTGAATAACACCAGTGTGCCCGATGTCAGTAAAAATCCGCCGGAGAGAAACGGACGTGCTCCGACGTGATCCACCCACTTGCCCATCAGAGGGAGCAAAAGTACGGTGACCCCACCGACGATGACGAGTCCTAGACTTTGCCACTGTGGGCTGATATGTAACACGACACGCGCATACGGCGTCAGTACCGGGATCATGACGCCGATCGCGAACGTCTGCACGAACATCCCTGGGAAGAGAATGCGCACCTCTTTGACCTGCTCCATCAATTCGTGCAGATAACGCAGCGGGTGTGACCAAAGCGTGGCCTGCGTCGCATGACTGACCGGCTCGATCTTCGGATAGTGGAGCAAAATGGCTGTAACACCTGCTGCGAGCAGCAAAATGATCAAAACCAAGAAGGCGTCGCGAAAGGAGGCGGCCAGCACGAAGTTGATGATGACAGGTCCTGCGCCGCCTCCGATCAGCCACGCGATGTAGACATATCCCATCGCGCTCGCTTTATCTTTCTCGCCAGCAGAGGCTGTCACCGTGCTGATGACACTCGGCCACAAGGGCGAGGTGCCCACTCCGATCAGCGCCGCGCCGGCAGCCAGATCGAGTCCACCGTCCGCTTGTGCGACCACCAACAAGCCGACGGCGGCGATGATCAGGCTGCCTGCCAGCAGATACTTGCTGCCGATATGATCGGCAATCGCGCCCATCGGCGAGCGCAAGATGTTGTCAAAAAAGTAGTGTGCGCTGATCGCTAATCCGACTGCCGCTGGAGTCAATCCTAGTTCTGTCACCCCGATCGTCGGGAGCAAGGACAGGATCAGCGCACCGCGCACAAATTCCACCGTCATCAAAATGAGCAGGGAACCTGCTACGTGTGAACGGAGCAGGTTGGCGGGCAGCCACTTCATGACTGCTCCGCGTACAGGTGTTCACTGACAGCGAGCTGTTCTCGCACCGATACTTCACCTTCTACATTCGCCAGTTCGACCGCGATGTCGTCCGCCGCTTCGAGCCGGCGAATCAGTCGCGTGTTCGCGCGCATGCGAGCCAGACGCGAACCTCCATCGCGAAACAGGCGTTCCACGTGCTGAATCACATCCTTGCGGTTGCGCGCGAGGACGGCCACTCTCGATTTGACCAAAAATGCGGCATTTTGCGTCTCTTGGCCAGGTATCGGCCGGTACAGAAGCATCGGCAATTCCATCGCCAGCGCTTCACTGATCGTCAGACCGCCGGCTTTCGTGATCACGAGATCAGATACTGCCATCAGTTCGTGAATCTCGCGAGAAAAGCCAAACACCCAAACGGGATTCTGCGCATCTTGCGAGAGCTGCTCGATCTGCGTGCGCATCCGGACATTGCGTCCACAGACCACGATCACTTGGATGCGGCGCACAGACGCGAAAAGCTCCTCACAGATCTGGGTGATGTCGCCGAGCACACCGTACGCGCCGCCCATCACGAGTAGCGTCGGCACGTCTGCTTCGAGCCCCAGACGCCTGCGGATCTGGTCGCGATCCACCGGATTGAAATACTCAGAGCGAATCGGGATACCTGTCACCGAGATCCGGTGATCGGAGACGCCGCGCGATATCAGTCCTTGGCGCACATGATCAGAGCCTACGAAGTAGTGATCTGTGCACGGGTGAATCCACTGGCTGTGAATCGCGTGATCGGTGATCACAGTCGCCCCTGGAATGTCTGTCAGTCCTCGTTGCTTTAGCAGTGACATCACACCGGCTGGCGTCGGAAAAGTCGATAGTACGACAGTCGGACGGTACTCGTTCAGATATTCGGCCAAATCCTCAAAACCTAAATGGTTCAAACGCTTTTGTAGCAGTGAACGCGAGGTAATCCGGCTAGTTCCTTTATAAAACAAGCCATACAACGCTGGCGCAAAGCGAACACTTTTCAAGTAACAGTAGCGCGCGACCGAATTGAGCATCGGATGAACAGTATGCAAATAGTCGATGATCTTCACGTCAACGCCGGGGTTTCGTGCCACCAAGGCATCTTGCACGGCCAATGCCGCTTGCTGGTGACCCTCACCATAAGAGGCTGACAAAATCAGCACCCTCTCGAGCTTCGGCATCGTCTTTCCTCCTTGTGCGAGGACGTCCCAAGAGTATTGTAGGACAAAAAAGTTAGAAAGGCATTAAAACCCCGCCATAACTATTCAATGTACTCAAAAACCGCGTATTCTAAACGCAATCTAGCAGGGTGCGGCATCGGTAGCCCCGTATCCCAGGGTTTGTTATAATGAGACCGCATGACTAGACAAGCAGTATAAGGAGAGCCTCATGTGCCCGCAATACACGGTCTAAACCACCCGCTCGCTCAGGATAAGATCACAAGACTGCGCGACCGGGACACGAGTGTGACGGATTTTCGTCGGCTCGTCAAAGAATTGGCGATCATGCTTGCGATCGAATGCACGCGTGATCTGCCGTGCGTTGACTATACCGTACAGACTCCGCTTAGGGAAGCGGTCGGCAAGCGCATCGCGCCGACACCTGTACTCGTCCCGGTCCTGCGGGCCGGACTCGGCATGGTCGAGGGTATGCTACAGGTGATCACAGAAGCGGAGATCGGCCACATCGGCCTCTACCGCGACCACGATACACTCACTCCTGTAGAGTATTATATCAATACACCGAAAGGGTTGTCTGAGCGCCGCGTCATCGTGCTCGACCCGATGCTTGCGACGGGCGGTTCAGCTGCCGCTGCGGTCGATGCGATTAAGGCGCGCGGTGCGCGGGATGTGTGTCTGGCCGCGATTATCGCAGCCCCCGAAGGTATCGCCAAGATGCAGCGACTACATCCCGATGTTGCAATTTATGCGGTGGCAGTGGACGAACGACTGGACGAACACGGATACATCTTACCAGGGCTTGGAGATGCGGGCGACCGCATTTTTGGAACTTTGTGATAGGCGTTTGGGCGGAGGGGCTGCCGCCGTATTTTTCACACAAGTAAAGGAGGCGCGTTTTGAAAAAGGTCATGACCGTTTTTGGCACTCGACCGGAAGCTGTAAAGATGGCGCCACTCGTCAAGGAATTGCAAGCGGCCGGCGATTTCGCCACGACTGTTTGTGTGACGGCGCAGCATCGCGAGCAGTTGGACCAGGTGCTGAGCGCTTTTGCGATTGCCCCTGACTTCGATCTCGACATCATGGAGAGTCGACAGACGCTCACCACGATTTCGACGAAGGCCCTGCACCTGCTAGAAGGCGTGTTGCAAGAAGTGCAACCCGATATCGTGTTGGTGCACGGCGATACCACCACCACTTTTGTGGCTAGTCTCGCCGCCTTTTATCAACAAGTGGCCATTGGCCACGTAGAAGCGGGACTGCGCACGTGGGACAAGTACTCGCCGTACCCGGAAGAGATGAACCGCCAGCTCACAGGCGTGCTGGCCGATCTGCACTTTGCCCCGACGCGTCTGTCAGCAGATAACTTGTTGGCCGAGGGCAAAGACGAGGCACGTATCTATATCACAGGCAACACTGCGATCGATGCCATGAAGACGACAGTGCGACAAGACTACCGCCATCCGGTGTTAGACCGTCTTGGCGCGGATAAACGCCTGATCTTCCTGACGGCGCATCGGCGGGAGAATATCGGTGACAAGCTCGAGCAGATCTTCACGGCGGTGCGTGAACTCGTCGAACGCTTTCCGGACACGGTGGTAGCATATCCGGTGCACCTGAATCCAGCAGTGCGTGAACCGGCCAACAGGATTCTCGGCGATCACCCGCGCATCGCGTTGATCGAGCCGCTCGACGTAGTGGACGCGCACAACTTTATGGCCAAAGCGCACCTGATTTTGACCGATTCCGGCGGTGTACAGGAGGAAGCGCCGTTTCTCGGCGTCCCGTGTCTCGTGTTGCGAGACACCACGGAACGACCGGAAGGGATCACGGCGGGGACTTTGAAGCTGGCAGGGACAGAGCGGGCGCAGATCGTCGCGATGGCGACGGAACTGCTGTCGGATCCCGTGGCCCATCAGGATATGGCGGTTGCGGCGAGTCCGTATGGCGATGGGCAAGCCTCGGCGCGGATCGTGCAGGCGCTGCGTCATTATTTTGGTCAGGGCGAGAAGCCGGAAACTTTTCATCCGCGGCCTAAGGCGCGCATACAGTAGACTGGGTCCTTTGGGCTCGGCACAAGGGGAGTGAAACCGATGCAAGAAGCAGTCATTACAGGCGCCGTACGCACGGCGATCGGAAGCTTTCAAGGGAGTCTCGCGGGCGTCCCTGCGCCGCAACTCGGCGCTGCAGTCATTCGCGAGGCGCTGTCGCGCAGTGGTTTTACATCTGGCGCCGTGGACGAAGTGTACATGGGCAACGTATTGCAAGCCGGCCTTGGACAAAATCCGGCGCGGCAAGCGGCGATCGGGGCGGGCTTACCCCACGAGGTGCCCGCTACGACGATCAACAAGGTCTGCGGCTCCGGCCTGAAGTCGGTGGCGCTCGCAGCGCAAGCCATTCGCGCCGGTGATGCTGAGGTTGTGGTGGCGGGCGGGATGGAGAACATGAGCCGCGCCCCGTATCTGCTTGATGGCGCGCGTACCGGCTATCGGATGGGCGATCAGCAGGTCGTCGATAGCATGATTCGCGATGGGCTTTGGTGTGCCTTCGGGCAGACGCACATGGGGATCACAGCTGAAAACGTCGCTGAGCGCTACAAACTGACGCGCGAAGAGCAAGATGCTTTCTCGTTGCAGTCGCAAGAACGCGCGTTAGCTGCCATCTCCGCCGGACACTTTGCCAACGAGATTCTGCCGATTGAGATCCCACAGCGCAAAGGTGAGCCACTGTCTTTTGCGGTCGATGAATACCCGCGCAAGACCACGATTGAAGCGCTGGCCAAATTGCGTCCTGCGTTTCGTTCGCAAGGAGGCACGGTGACGGCGGGAAACGCCTCGGGTATCAACGATGGCGCGGCCGCTGTGGTCGTCATGAGCGCCGAGCGCGCACAGCGCGAAGGGGCGCCTGTGATGGCGCGCATCCGCGCCTACTCATCTGCAGGGGTCGATCCGGCAGTGATGGGTCTCGGCCCGATCTTCGCGACGCAGAAGCTACTAGAAAAATCAGGCTTGCAGTTGGCTGACATGGATCTGATCGAAGCCAATGAGGCGTTTGCCGCTCAGGCCATCGCTGTTAGCCGCGAACTGAAGCTCGATCTAGACCGTGTGAATGTCAGCGGCGGCGCTATCGCCCTTGGCCACCCGATCGGTGCCTCTGGCGCGCGCATTCTGGTGACACTGCTGTACGGGCTGATCCGCACAGGTGGCAAGATGGGACTCGCGACGCTGTGCATCGGCGGCGGTCAGGGTGTGGCGATGGTCGTCGAACGGATGTAGGTTGGCAGTATACCGCCTGGAGAGGGGGTGAATGAAATGTCGCCACACACACACTGGGAGTTTGATTCAGAGTGTCCGAAGTGCGGGAAAGTGAATCACGTCAGCGCACCCGTCGGAGAGCACGTGGTTCGGGTGCACTGTGAACACTGCACGCACGGGTACGATTATACGCATGTGGTACGTGAGCATGCGGAGATCAAGGACGAGGAGTAACGCTTCCGATCCCGGGCCATGTCAGCGTCTCTAACGGATTATCCGAATTCGCTCAGATTCGTTGACACCTGTTTTTCCGGTAGTGTAGTATAAACGGGGTAAATGGGTGATTTATTCCCGTCCTCCGCACTCGTAGCGCAGTTGGTCAAGGATTAATCTGCCACAAACATGGGTATAGTGGTACCTGGAAAGAAGTCCCTGACATTTCGAGCAAGAACCTGTCACTCCTGACTGGCCAGACTTTCTGGTGTCCCTTGCTTTTTGCCGACTAGGTGGTGGGCGACTATAGCAGATCGTAAGAAGAAGGCGGCGGCCTCGTTTAGCGAGTGGAAAGCGTTTGCCGTCTTTTCCGGCATGGCCTTCCAGCTCGTCGCCAATATGTTGGTATTCGGCTATATCGGACATCTGCTTGCTGTGCATATGCATCGGCCTTGGCTGACAGCCCTCGGGGTTGTGGTGGGGCTCGGTACAGGCGTGTATGGCATGGCCTATCTTGTGAAGAAATTATTGGGGGATAAGTCTTGACTGATCAGGAACGTCTGCAGGTTCGCGTGCGCGTGATTTCACGAATAGGACTGGCCATCGCCGCAGTCACGCTTTTGACGTGGCCGCTTTTGCCTCTCTTTCGCCCGGAAATCAACGGCTTGCTGCTTGGTGAAGCAGGGGCTGCGTACGTTGTCTATAGCATGCTGAGACAGGGGCACCTGAAAGACGGAATGACAGGTGCGCCACTTTTCGCGTCAGGGATGATGGGGATGTTTACGCGTTTGGTCGTTCTCGGCACGGTCATGATCGTTGCGGTCAAGACGCCGGGGATCAATCCGATCGCGACACTCGTCGGGTACTTGCTGGGGTTTGTGTTGATTTTCTTTGGTCTGCTTGGCATCGTTCGCACGAGCGGTCAGATTCCAACCAGGAAGTAGGTGATAACTTGCCGGCATTTCCCTATCTGTTGTACAACTGGCATGGCGGACTGTTCAAGATTAACATCACGACGATCGGGATGATGATCTTGACAGGTCTGATCGTACTGATTTTCCTGCGTATTGCCATGCGCCGCCTAGATATGCGAAAACCCACGAAGATGCAAAACCTCGTCGAGTGGATGATCGACTTCACCGCGAGTATGGCGCGCGATACGATGCCTAGCGAAGAAGTCGTGCAGTGGGTGCTGCCTTTCGCGTTCACGATGCTCATCTTCCTGTTCGTGTCGAACTGGCTTGGTGTGATTGCGACTGTCGCCATTCACCAGAATACGCCGATTCCATGGCTGGGCCTTACAGCCGCGAACTTGGCCGCAGGACATAACGAAGTTCCACTGTTTGACTCGCCGACGGCCAACATGAGCATGACGCTCGGGATGGCAGTCATGGTGTGGTTGCTCAGTCACGCGCGAGGCCTGCGCCATCCGCGTCAGTACTTCAGTCACTTCAAGAACCCGATGGCGATCATTGAGGAGATCACGAATCCCCTCACGCACGGCATGCGTCTTTTTGGCAACATTTTCGCAGGCGAGGCGCTGATCAGCGTCATTCTCGGGATTCCGCTGTTGTTCGGATTCATTCCGATCGGACTGCCTTTGCTGCTCATCTGGCTGTTGTATAGCGGCTTTGTCAGCACCATTCAGGCGTACGTATTTACGATTTTGATGACGCTGTACGTGGGGCAAAAGTCCTACGGGCCAAGTAGCCATCACTGAATAAAAAAGCTTCACCCATTATGTTACGGCGTACGACCGTCCAGGAGGTTACACAATGACAACCGCATTATTTGACATCGCAGTAGCGCTGTTATTAGGTTTGGCAGCTGTCGGCTCAGGCGTAGGCGACGGCCTTGTGATGAGCAAGTACGTAGAAGGCGTCTCTCGCCAACCAGAAGCACGCAGTACGATCTTCGCCAGTGTCCTGATCGGTATCGCGTTCGTCGAGGCCTTCCCGGTCATCGCGCTCGCCTTCGGTATCATCATGCTGTTCTCCAAAGGCGCGCTGTAAGTTGCCTGCAGTACCCGATTTCCGTATCCCAAGCATAAAGGGGGGCAACGATCCCGGTGTTTGAACTAGGAACCTTTATCGTATCGATCATCACGTTTCTGATCATGTTCTGGATCATCGCGCGTTACGGCTTCAAGCCGCTCGCTGTGATGCTCGAGAAGCGCCGCGTCCACGTGGAGACGCAGATCACTGAAGCTGAGCAAAGTCGTCAACAAGCGGAAGCCTTCTTGAGCGAGCAGCGCCAGTTGCTCGATGAAGCACGGCACCAAGCCAAGGCGATCCTAGACGAAGCGCGTCTGCAAGCCGACCAACAAGGTCGTGAGCTAGTCGCGCAAGCGCAAGAAGAAGCTCGTCGCCTGCTTGAAGAAAACCGGGCGATGATCGAGCGCGAACGTGCGGACATGCTCAGCGGCGTCATGGCATCTGTGTCCTCACTGTCAGTGGAACTCAGCGAGAAGCTACTCCGCCGTCACCTCTCGCACGAAGTGCATGAAGAGATGATTAAAGAAGCAGAGAAGATTTTAGGTGAATTAGTATGTTGATTGGCACGATTACGCAGCGCTATGCGCGCGCCGTCTTTGAAGCGGCTGTAGCCGCCGATCGCGTAGAAGCGATCGATCAAGGCCTGCAACTCATGTCCTGGACGCTTATGCAAGATAGCAAAGCACGCGCCGTGATGGAAAATCCGGTGGTGCCCGAGAAAGCCAAGACGTCACTGGTGCAACAGGTATTTGGCAACACCATAGATCCACTCGCTTTACGTACCGTTTTGCTACTCATCATCCGGGGTCGCAGCGAGTACATCCGGGCGGTGGCCGACGCTTTTCACGCGCGAGCGCTGGAGAGTGAGGGCCGCATGCAGGTGGAACTCGAGACCGCGGAACCTATCGCCGAACAACAACTCGCCACGATTACGACAACCGTCGGAGCACGGTTGGGCAAGGTTGTAACCGCGCGCGTAACTGACAAGCCAGAACTGCTGGCAGGCTATAAACTTCGCATCGGGAATTACGTGATCGATGCTACGCTAAAGGGCATGCTCACAGATTTCACCCATAAGCTATCAGTCGATCGATTTGGTAAGGAGGGGCTGTTGTGAGTATTCGTCCAGATGAGATTACCGCTTTGATCCGCAAGC
>JAPNUP010000154.1 GCA_026627345.1 Bacillota bacterium
CGAGGTAGCCCCAATACTGTTGCCACATTGTCTCGCTAGTGTTGACACCAAACGCCAACTCAAGAGCCTTGAGCGCCTGAGGATTCATCTGTCCCTGCGCTCGGGCCATGATGGCCGAGGCCGCATTGCCGGGCATCAATCGAGGGAGGATAAAATTCAGTGTAATAGCGGCCCAAAAAATTGAGAGATAAAATCCGATGCGTTTCAGAATGTACACGGCTGCTTACACCACCTTTTTTAACAATCACGGATCGACGAGGTGCCCCGTCGATCCGCAAACTCCCTTACTTCTGATACAGATGTGTCAACACTACGATCGGACCGGTGTCCGCCGAGATGTTCCAGTAAGGATTTGCCGCTGTCGGCCAACCAGCAATCGTTTTAGACGAGTACTCGATTGGGGTGCTGCGGTTTAGCAGCGGGATCACCGGCAACTGTGTGGCTAAAATACCGCCAAGCTTCGCAATAATCTGCTTTTGCGTAGCTGTATTCTCTGTTGCATAAAACTGCGACGCTAGCGTCTGCACTTGTGGATCAGAGAACCGCATGTAGTTCAGCCCCGAAGCCGATTGACCCATGGGACCTGCGTACGCCGAGTTCATCAATCCATTTTGGGTATAAAACGGATTTGGTCCAGATGGCGTCCAACTGATGCCGGTCTGGAAGTCACCCGTTTCTAGGCGCGTCAGATACTCGTTAGCCGAAGTAGACTCTTCATTGACTTGAATGCCGATGGCCCCAAACATTTGCTTGATTTGGCTGGACATCGTCACAAAGTCTGAAAATGGTGCAGGGACGTCCATCGTCAATGTGAATGGCTGACCTTTCGGCGTCATCATGGTGCCATTTTTCATCTTGAAGCCAGCTTTTTGCAACATTTTCTTAGCGAGCGCCGGATTGAACTTGGAAGCGTACTTGGCTTGGAGTGCCGGTGTCGACCAGTTGGCCACCATGCTGTTGTTCACGCCGTTTAGAGCCGATGGCGCGGAGTAGCCACTCTCACCGATGCGTGACAATGCTTGACGGTTCAGTGCCAAACTGAGTGCCTGACGCACCACTGGCATCGTGAGCGGATAGTGGTGCACATTCAGATACAGAGCATCAAAGCCGCCCGACTCTGTGGAAATATGATAATTTTGCGGATCTTTGTTGACAAAGGATGTCTGCAGGCTCGGTGAGAAAATGGTAGCCCAATCGATCGAACCTGTCGCCAATCCCAAGATCGTGCTTTCATTCGACGTTTCTGCTGGATAGTAGACATTCTCCAGATACGGCATAGGCGCTTGCCAGTAATGCGCGTTACGCACCAAGGCGATCTGCTGCGGGTTGAAGCTTTGAAGCTTATAGGGTCCTGTGCCGATCGGATGGCTGTCCGTAAAGGTCACAGGGTTGACACCTTTGAACTGAAACTCCGGAACGATCAACGTGCCCGAGAAGTAATAGAAGAAAGTCGAGTTCGGCTTGTTCAGTACGACTTTCACCGTATCCGGTCCCTCTGGGGAGATCGACTTCATATAGGACCATAGCGCATTGCCGTCGATCGCAGGATACTTTTTCAACATGTCATACGTAAATACGACGTCCGCACTGGTAAATGGCTTGCCATTCGACCACTTGACGCCTTTGCGCAAATGAACCGTCAATACTGTGTTGTTATCGCTCCAGTTCCAGCTTTGCGCCAGCCAAGCTTTCGAATCGCCATTCGCGCCATTCCACTGAACCAGCGGTTCGTAGATATCCGGCACAATATCGTCTTGATTTTCGCCAGGTGAATACGGGTTGAAAACGTCTGCCCAAGGTCCGTGCGGAGAAGCGTTGATCGTAATGGATCCGCCGATTTTCGGTGCCGCATCCCGTTTCACGATGGCGTGGCTGGCTGCATCTGCTTGCCCGCATCCTGCCAAAGCAGCTAGTGCAAACATGCCAGCCGCGCTTATCATGCCGACTTGCTTAAAACGGTTAGTGAATCCCATGGAAAGTGCCCCCTTATATAGTGATACTGATTTTTGCTGGTGCCGAGTGGCCAACTTGGCTCACACCACCTCCTTGTCGATCTCGTGTGCATCCTGCTCGATCCAGTTCATGACGAACTGGGCGAAAAGGCTGTTAGCCCAGGCAAACCAACTGCGCGTGTAGCTATTCGGGTCATCGACGTGAAGGGATTCATGCATAAACCCAGTGCCAGCGGTTGTATCTAGCAAAGTCTGCAACAGCCGCCGTCGCTCGACTGGATCAGTAGAAGTCAGACCCTGCATGATGAGCGAGATGGGCCAGACGTACTGTTCAGGGGTATGGGGGCTACCGACGCCCGCAGCTCTTGCACCCTGATAGTAGTAGGGGTTATCTGTACTAAGGACAAATTGGCGCGTGCGCTTGTAAGTAGGGTCATCAACAGGCTTATACCCCATATAAGGAATGGCGAGAAGGCTCGGCACGTTGGCGTCATCCATCAGATTGTAGTTGCCGAAGCCGTCTGTTTCGTACGCGTATATCCGTCCGTACTTCGGGTGATCGACAATGCCATAGGTCTCAATCCCAAAGCGAATCTCATCGCGTAACGACAGTGCCTCTTGTGAAAGGCCGATGTCCCCGTATACGTCTCGAGCAATAGTCGCCAGTCGCTCTAGTACGACTACCGCAAACATGTTGGAAGGGATCAGGTACCCAAAGCGACATGCGTCGTCACTCGGGCGAAACCCGGACCAGACCATCCCTGTAAAGTTGGTCGGTGTTCCCGTCCCGAAAGGCAAGGTATCGCTTGGGGGACAGTGCTCGCGGGTAAAAGTGTAGTGTGAATCCCGATCATGGCGCTGCTCGCGACGCATCGTGCGCACGATGGTGTGAAACATCAAGTGAACAGTCTCATCGAATACAGACGTATCCGCAGTCACGGACAAGTACTCACTGCAAAGCGCCACCGGATAACAGAGCGAGTCGAGCTCAAACTTGCGCTCCCACACCCACGGATTACGAACCGTTTGATCATTCACATGCCCTTGTCCGCTCGCCGTTTCATTGAACGAATTCGCATAAGGATCGAGCAGTATGTATTTCGCTTGGCGAAGGATAAGACCGCCAATCAGCCGTTTTACGTCTGCATCGCGCGCGGCTAGCGGTAAGTAATGGGTGACCTGACTCGTCGAATCGCGCAACCACATGGCCGGAATGTCACCGGTAATCACAAAGGTCGTCTGATCATCCAGCAGTTGGACCGTGGTTTCTAAGGTGTTGGCAAAGCACTGCGCGAATGGAACCGCGAGCTCTGGAAAAATCTTCCAGAGACGTTCTTTGCTGGCATCAATGGTCGTATAGACTGCAGCGTAGGGTTCAGGCAATCGTGACATCTCCAATCATCTACCGATATCATATTATACTAGCGATAGATGAAAGCGTAGTCAAGTTACACTGATACACTAATTTGTTCTCGCGTTGAATGACTTTCAATAATTTGGTGCGGAATCTTCACATTCAAGGGTGTCGCATTGCCCAGCATGGCTTGCACCGCCAAGTTCACGCCCAAACGTCCCATCGCCTCTTCATCCTGACGGACATGGGTAAAAAACACCTCGTCCATCACTCCGTGATAGGTGTCAAAGCACACGATTGACACATCTTTTGGAACATGCATACCATTCTTGGCCAAGACGCGCTGAGCTAGCAAGGCAATCTCGTACTCACAGGCCACGTAAGCCGTTACCTCCGGTATCCCTTGCAGGAACAGTTCCAGACTCCTTTGTTCACGGTCGATCATCTCATCGCGCTGCTCTGTCTCATGGATTGGCATCGTCGAACGGACCCCCGTGTATACGTACTTAGGTGACGCCAGATACCCTCGCCCGGTATGCGCTTGCTGGTAACCTTGCAAGCGATCAGAGATGGAGGATGTATCCAATGGTGGCGAAAGAAAGGCGATCCGTCGGTGCCCTTTGGTAAATAGAAAGTCTGTCAGATCGCGTCCAGCCAGTACATTGTCTGTGCACACAGCTTGGGCAGGTATGCCCTTTAAAAAGCGATCCAACAAAACGATAGGGAAGCCATCGAGTACCAAACGTAAAATTTTGGTATTATAGTGCTCTCCATGCACAGGCATCACTAGAATGCCAGAGACGCCAATACGCAAACAGTCATCGATCGCCTGGTCTTCCACCTCGCGCAGCCCTCGTGTCAAACGAATCAACAGATGCAACCCAGCCGTCGCACAAGCGTCCTCCGCAGCGCGGACGACTTTGGCGCCGAAAGAGTCCGCAAAACCAGGCATAATCAGTGCAATCAGTCGATCGGTCACGCCCTCATTGGCCGACAAACAGTCTGTGTCAAAACGCTCGGAAGCTGCCGTGGCCGCAACCTCCTCCTCCTCCTCCTCTTCCTTATGCACCAAAGCGCCACGACTAGTGACGTCTGCGACAAAAGATCCTTTGCCGCGCAAACGGACAATCAGCCCCTGGGCCGCAAGGCGGGAAAGCGCTCCCTTCGAGGTCATTGTACTGACGCCGAAGTGTTGTGCCAGTTCTCTCTCTGACATGACTCGGTCACCCGGTCGCAACCGCTTCTCGCGAATTTCCGTAGTAATCCAATTGACAATCTGTTCATATAGTGGTGCACTCATCACAGCACGCCTCCCTGGGCAATGTATATAGACTTAATGCAAACCATCGGACAATCATTCATATATTATATTTTAGATAGTATATCACATCGAGCGCGCGATGGTATAGAAGGGAAAATGAGCCTTCGGCATAGAACTCCGCTACCACGTTAAAAGCCGGGCCATAGACATGGCCCGGCTACTCCACGCGCGCGAATACGACGAAGCTTCGCCCTAGCTAGAGTGTTATCCGCACATCATGTACGCTCCCATCATCGACTAGCGCCAACTGCAACGCGCTGTGCGCAGGGTTTCGCGCAACGCCATCCACCGTCCAAGTCGACTGTGCGCCTAGCATCGTGTGCCCTGCAGGGTTCTCGACCATCATCTCATAGCGCGAGGTCCCGAACCGGTAGGTCATCGACACCTGTTTCCAGTCGACAGGGAGGCACGGTTGCACCAGCAACTGGTCACCAGTTCGGCGTAGACCAAGGATCCATTCTACAGCCGCTTGGTACATCCAACCTGCCGCCCCTGTATACCACGTCCACCCTGCCCGTCCTTTGTGTGGCCCCTCCGAATACACATCGGCTGCCATCACATACGGTTCGGCTGCGTACTGTGCCACTTCTCCAGCCGTCCCTGTATGCGTCTGCGGACTCAGCAGGTGAAAAAGATCAAACGCCTGACTCCCTTCCCCAAGCTGGCACCAGGCGATGATACTCCAGATCACGCCATGCGTGTACTGCCCACCGTTCTCCCGAATGCCGGGTGGATAACCGGCAATGTAGCCGGGAGTCGGATCCATAGTGTCGAATCCTGGCGTGAGCAATTTCGCGATCGCGAGTCTGCGATCGACCAACTCGCGTTCAAAGGACCGCATCGCGCTAGTCGCCCGGTCTTTAGGCGCTGCCCCTGAGATCACTGACCAAGACTGCGCAATCGCATCGATGCGACACTCCTTCTCATGCACGGAGCCGAGCCAGTGCCCTGCATCGGTAAATGCGCGCCTGTACCACTGACCATCCCATGCGTGTTCCTGAAGGGCAGAGGTCAGCTTCTCGCGCGCCTCCATACAAAGGGCTACAAAGGCCGCGTCGTTTTGCTGCTCGGCGACGGTCGTAAAGCGATCCAGCACATCACACAAAAACC
Source organism: Bacillota bacterium (assembly GCA_026627345.1). Taxonomy (GTDB): domain Bacteria; phylum Bacillota; class Bacilli; order Alicyclobacillales; family SLC66; genus JAPNUJ01. The sequence goes on from JAPNUP010000154.1 coordinate 5,738, forward strand.
ATCCGAGCCATACACTTTCGCCGCGCCCTTCAGGGCCCACCAGACTCAATCCGTCGTTCCAATCTCCGCTTCCGATCAAGGGCAATCCGTGTTCCCCGAAGGCAAGTGAACGCTTGATCGCGCGCTTACAGTGCTCGTACACGTTGGCCTGCTCGTGGCCAGTCGCGGTTTCGGAGTAGCGCTCATCTTCCCCCTCAGCCAGTACAGGCGCGGTGAGAAAAGGAACCGTCTCCGCCCAAAGTCCACTGTCCCCTGTATGCGCCACGTACCGGGCCCCGACATAAGGCATCCACAAAAGATCATCCGAGAACCGTGTACGGATCCCCCGTGCTGTCTCCTCGTGCCACCAGTGCTGTACATCCCCTTCCTCGTACTGATGCGCCGCATGCAGCAGAATCTGGGCTCGGGTCAAATCGGGACGCGTATGGAGCAGCGCCAGCGAGTCTTGCAACTGATCGCGAAACCCATACGCGCCACCCGCTTGATAAAACGCCGTGCGCGCCCACATCCGGCAACTGAGCGTCTGGTATAGCAACCAGCCATTGACCAGTAGGTTGAATTCGGAACTCGGCGTGGCCACTTGCAACTGCCCCGTCGTCTCCTGCCAAAATGCCTGCAGGTGTGCCCAGGCGGCCTCGATCGCTTCGTCCTGCGCATAGCGGTCCAACAACGCCTCTACCGATTCCACCGAATCTGCGCAGCCGAGCACCACATAAAAGGTGGCTTCCTCTTTTGGTGCAAGCGTCAAATGAGTGCGCACCACAGCGCACGGATCGGGATTCACCGCCTCCTCGGCGCTCCACACACGTTCACGCAAAGCGGATGGCCGCTGCAGATCGTAGGCCGGTCCGAGAAAAGCGTGTCGGTCACACAGGTAGTCTCCTTTACCAGGGGCATCCTCCCCTGAACGCTGAATCCGCAGACAAACGTGTGCATCGCGAAAGACTTCTTGATAGGCGTTACGCGCAATGAGGGCCTGTCTCGCCTCATCCCACGAGGTCACTTGACACACAGCTGTGCTGTCGCGCTTGACACCGATTACCCACTCAGCGTAATACGCGACCGAGAGATGTCGTAGCGCGCCCGAGTCGTTGCGAAGGTGAACTTTCACCACCTTGAGCGAATCATCCATCGGGACGAATACAGTTGCCTCTTGCCAAATACCATGGCTGTGATGCGTGAAACGCGAATAACCGAACCCGTGTGCGACTGCATACGGCTCCTCCTCGCGAATCGGGGTTGCCATCGGACTAAAAGAGGCGCCTAGATCATCATCCGTGAGATAGAGAATCTCCCCTGGCCGATCGACCACAGGGTCGTTGCGCCACGGCGTCAGCTTGCACTCGCGGCTATTGCGCCACCACGTATACCCTGTACCGAGTTCAGTCACCAGGCAACCAAAATTCGGATTGGCCATCACGTTGGCCCAAGGCGCCGGGACATTGCAATCGCCGTGCAGCGAAATGCGGTATTCGCGACCGTCCAACGCATAAGCGCCCCAACCGTTATACAAGAGTCCTTCTTTCGGATCAGGCCCCGGGACTGGCTCATACGCCACCGCCGCCTCATTCACAGGGCAGTCTGCATCGGCCTGTTGTTCAGGGACACGCGTATCTCTAGGCGAGCCCGCATCCGAGGACTCAGGCATGGCAAGAAGGGTCGGTACATACCGCAGTTGCGCAGACAGGCTCGGACCGTCCGCTGCCAGCGTGACGCGGGCCAGCGAACGCACTAGGTAGACATCCTCGGCTGTCATTTGATCAGCACCTAACACAAATACGCCGCCTGGGCCCTTGTATCCACCTGCGTCAACCGCGCGACTGACTGCCTCGCGCAAGTCCTGCCTGTATCCGCCGGCGACTTCGCACAAGATCACGAGATCGATGGCCATCGTCAAACGCCGTAAATAGCGATGACCGCGCGCCACTTTGCGAATAAAAGGCAGCTCTGCCTCATCGGCAATCGTGACGAGACAGATCGGGACATCTCCGGAAATCCCGTGCGCCCAAAGGTTCGATTGACCAAGCTTGTTCTGACGGATCGCATCCGCGCGCGCTTTTGACATCAGGCCCGCCGACTGCACCAAACCAGCCAGGCGCTGGTACAACGCCGCCTCATCGTCGGATAAGTGTTCATGCTGTAGTTCAATGCGCGACCGCGTCCAAGCCAGCGAAAAAGCCCGTTCCACAGCAGCGACCCCTGAATAATGCTGTACTGCCTCCAACGCTTGGTCACGTGAATCGCCAGTCCCTGTGAGCACAAACACTTGCACACTTTGACCGGGCGCAAGTGCGATATGTCGACGCGCGACGAAAGCTGGATCAAGCACGGCGCCTGTACGCTCACTGAGCCGACAGTGTAGCCCTTGTGCAGTGGCCAAATTTCGTCCGCGACCGATGAAAGCAGCGCGATCTGTATCATACTCAAATGGGCCGCGGGCAGAACGCTCTGCGATCAGCGCATGGACCGCATACAAAGGCTTTTCTGCTGGGCTGCGCGGCCGTCGTCGCGCTAATAAAATCTCGTGCGCGGCCACATACTCGGTCTCCACGAACAACTTATTGAACGCTGGATGCGCCTCATCGGCATCCGGACGTGCAAGCGACAGCTCACTGAAACTCGTGACCTCGAGAATCTGTTCATAGGAAGCCGTGTTCGTCAGCGTCAAGCGCCGAATATCTACATTGTGCTCTGGCGACACACAGACTTCGAGCAGCGTTTCGATCTCATGATCAACGCGCATAAAAGTGGCCTTATCGAGGCCGAATTGTACACGCTGACGCGACGACTGACTGCGACACGGTGCAAATGACGGCGACCAGACCGCATCTGCCGTCACACTGCGCACATACAGAAAGGGACCAAAATCGCCAGCCAGGCGATCCTCGCGATAGCGCGTGACAGCAATCCCTTGCGCACGGATCAATCCGCTGCCGTCAGGCGCCAGAACAGTGGTCATCGTGCCGTTAGAAAGGACGCACAGCTCAGGCGATGTCGGATCGATCTGTGTGAACTCGCGCGGCGCCGGTTTCGCGCGTGGCCGCGGTGTCACTTTGGTAGCAGCTTGTATGGCGGGTGACGGTGCCTTGATCATGTCAGACTGCACTGGCGCGCGCTCCTGTAAGAACAACTCGACCGCGGCTATACGCGTATCGCGATGAAATCTCCGCACCATGATTTCGTCTTGTAGGCCATTGACGATCGCGACGAGACTCATGCCTTGGTGGTGAGCCATGAAGCTCTTAATGACCATACGCTTTTCACCTGCCGGCATCCGTTCGCGCGTGCAGTCAATCGCCTCGTAGTACCCGTAGGGGCCACGCGCATCCCACTGATCCAGACGCGTGAGGTTCTCCAGCGCAGCACGCGGCGCAAAAGGAAAAGCGAGTAGCGTGGCGTAAGGCGCAATCACAAGATCGTCGTCGAGTCCGCGTTTGAACCCGAGACCTGGAACACCAAATGCCCGATATTGGTAATTCATTTGATAGTCAAATGCGTAGTATCCGGCCTCCGAGATACCCCAAGGCACTCCGTGTGCCTGCGCATACTGCTGCTGGCGTGAAAGTGCTCCGCGATAAGTCTCATCCCAAAGGGTCTTGCCATAAACCTTCATGAAAAGAGGGGGCATGAAGTATTCGAACATCGTCCCCGACCACGAA
>JAPNUP010000184.1 GCA_026627345.1 Bacillota bacterium
TCGAGTGGCGTGCATAGTCATCGCTCGGCTCCGACTCCCGGTGGAACAATCGTGGAGGCCCAGTCCCCACAGACCAACTACAACTGGTACCTTCCCATCACGGACGCTAGTTTTGACTACAACGCAGGCCTTTATGATGAGATCTACAAGCCTCTCCTGTGGATCAATAACGACTACAGTATCAACTGGAAGTCTTCCGTCGCCCGTAAGATCACCTACAATCCTCAGGGCACTGTCTATCACATTTTTCTCAATCCAAAATGGAAGTGGTCGAACGGTCAACCCGTGACCGCAAAGGACGTGCTCTTCACTTGGCATGTGATTCAGGCAGCTTCAGCGCCTAATGCGCCAGCTCCGTGGCCTTATGTGGGGGCAGGTACAGGTGATATTCCGTCAGGCGTCAAAAGTGTCGTAGCCAATGGTCAGTACGAAGTTACCGTGACGCTCGATCATCCAGCAAACCAAGAGTGGTTTATCTACAATGGACTCATTCAACTCGTTCCGTTGCCAGCTGCTGTCTGGGATATCCACAAGAACATCACGCAAGAGATCAAGTATCTAGGCGCAGAGGCAACGAATCCGAACTTTATCTCGGTAGTGGATGGACCGTTCAAATTGCAAAAAGCGGTGCCCAATCAGGAGTGGGTACTCGTGCCGAATAAAGCGTATGCTGGGCACAAAAGTATCGTCAGCAAGATCATTTTTGCCTATGAAGCATCTAATACAGCGGAGTTCGCGGCACTACGCACTGGTTCAGTCAACCTCGGTTACATTGACCTGACCCAGCTAGGATCGTCTAAGGCCCTCACATCACAAGGTGACGTGATTACACCGATGTACACGTTTGGGTATCTGGACACAGAGTTGAATCTCTACAAGGGTGCAAAGGTCAGAAGCATTTTCAAGAACTTGTATGTGCGTCAGGCGATGGAAATGGGAATTAATGATGAGCAGATCAATCAGTATGTGTATCACGGATACGCGCCGCCGATCGACGGACCGATTCCCACGGTACCGAAAACCAAGTTTTACGATCCGGCTTTAAATAAAAATCCGTATCCGTTCAATATCGCGGCGGGCAAACGCCTGCTTGAGGCGCACGGCTGGAAGATGGTCGACGGTGTCATGACTAAAGGGAAGCAGAAGTTGAAGTTTACCATGCTGTATCCGAGCGGGACGATGTCTGAGACCGACGAAGTAGAGGTCATGCAGCAGGACTGGGCGCAAGAAGGCATCGATGTGTCGATCAAGCCTCTGACATTTAGTTCGCTGATCAATGTGACGAGCGATTTGCAGAATCCAAATGGCTGGCAGATGGCGACAGGACTCGGCTGGGATTACGATGGACCGGGTTTCTATCCGTCTGGCGGCGGCTTGTTCGGAACAGGCGCGCCCTCGGGCACGGGGTACACGAATCGTGAGGAAGACGCGCTGATTCGCGCAACGCATCTCCCGTATCCGACTGAGAAGCAAAACATGCAGGTGTTCTTCAAATACGAGGAATTCACGGCCAAGCATTTGCCTGTCCTATGGCAGGATAACCAAGCCTCCCTTACCGTTCATGCACCGAATGTGCACGGAACCGTTAAGTATGCCGATTCGTCGCCAGGAATTCCACAGATGCAGTATTGGTGGGTGTCTTCCGGAAATTAAAGGGTTTTCATATGCATGTAAACGGGGGCCTATGGGGCGTAGTAGCTCCATAGGCCCCTGACGCCGTTACTCTGAGACGCTGTCAGCGAGTGAGAAAGCGTGCGAATGCAGTTTTAGTCCTATTGGAATGCTGCTTGGGGTGGGCCGGTTGACGCCGCTTAGAAGACTGCCGCGAACTCGATGTGGAAACAGGTAGCGGCAATACTTGGGCAGGTGGTTGATGTACTTGAATGATATGGCATGTATAGCCATTCTGTTGGGCTAAACGAAAGGTTCCGTCAGTAATCGGCTTGCGGCGGCTCCAGTATACGGATGTTTGATCGGCATGCGACTGTGATGTGAGTAACTCTTGCTTAAAAAATAGTTTGTGACCGGTGACGAGATACTCTTCGCAGATATACACAACCGTTTCTTTCGAATGCACGGCATTCATCTCCTTCGAACCGGGCCTCTTAGTAGCGTGGACAGGATGCGCCCGTTTCAAACCCAGACAACGGCAAAGGGCGCGATCTGCGATGGCAGATCGAGCCCTAGCTTCTAAAAACACGATGTACTACGTTAGACTTTATGCGTGCGTTGTTGCGCCAAGGGTGGTATCGATAAGCCGATGCGCTTTGTTTTGAAGCGCTTGTAGCCAGAACAGTACGATCGCTGCCAGTACGACGCCGGCGATCATGAAAAGGAAACCTCCGCTAAACGAACCTGTGGCACTGACAATCGCACCCACAGTGATCGGGGCGATGAATCCCCCGATCTGACCGCCGAAGTTGACGAATCCAGTCAGCGTCGCACGCAAGGAGTCAGGGATCAGGTCGAGCGCCACGGCCCAGATCGGACCGAACCCGCCGTATAGGAAGAATCCTGCGACTGACAGACTGACGACACTCGCCGTGACAGTGTGCGCGTTGTAGGCGGTATACAGGAAGATGCCAGAGAGCAGGTAGCTGATAGCGATGAGGGAAGCCCTGTAGCGGTAAAAAACGCGGTTTCCGAGCCAGCCAATGATCACCAAGCCAAAGAACCCCATGACGTATGGGTAGGAAGCGTCAAAACCAAGCTTGCTCAGGACGATACCGCGGGCTTGGCTCAGATAAGTCGGAAGCCAACCGAGAAAGCCCCAAAACGCGATATTGAAGAATAGATACGCAAAAAAGGACAACCAGATGCTGGGGTGGGATAATACATCCTTCCACATCGTGGATTCGCCACGTGAAGTGATGACTCTCGTATGAATAGGTCCACCGTCCGGTGCTTTCGGAACTAACCAGCCGATGAGAATCGCCATGATGACACCTGGGATCACAAACCACAGAAACATGCCATGCCAGCCTGCGACACCGAGGAGCCAAGCGGCGAGCGGAGCGACGAAGGCGGGACCGAGTGCGATCGAGGTCAGGAAAAGTCCATTAGCCGAGGAACGCTCGTGAGAGGGGAAGAAGTCTCCAATCAGTTTGAACTGTGCGCCGTTTTCCAACCCTTCTCCGACTCCGAATAAGACCCGGATGATGATCAAGGCGGAAAGGGAACCTGCGAGCCCCGTCAGACCTGTAAAGATAGACCAAAATATAAGGGCTGTGACCAACAGACGCTTTGAACCGAAGCGATCAGCAAGCCAACCACCTGGAATTTGCAAGATCGCGTATCCGAAGGTGAATGCTGACAACACGGCGCCATAAGCAATCGGGGTTAAGTGCAGTGAAGACTGAATGGTCGGACCGGCGACCGAGATATTGATACGATCCAAGTAGGCTACGAACATCATGAGCCAAATCAGAAGGAGCATACGCCATTTTTTTTGCATACTCTACCGCCTTTCTGATAGGAGCGTTTACTCAGATACGTATGACGATTGCATAAAGCCTACATACGGTATCTCCGCCTCTCGTCCCTCCCTCCGAATTCCTTCGCTGAACAGATACATGCTGTCGGGCGGTGATAGCGCTTTCAACACTACCTGTATCATACTATGATTTGCGTCGTGAGAGTCTCTTTTCGTGAGTGCTGCCCTTACTGTTTTTTGCGCGCACCAATGAGTACGCGATGAGCATGCGCATGTAGGACATCAGCGGCGAAACCGATGTCGGTCAACCAATCAATGTGTTTCGCTACCGTGACAGGCATGTCTCCACGCTCCACGAGAGTTTGCTCGTGTTCCTCGGGTGTGATGCCCTCGTGTTTGAGTAGCGTGGAGTGGTGAACGGCGTCGAGCTCACTCCAAAGACTTTGGTAGGCAGGCCATAGACTTGCGTCTGCCATTTGTACGCGATCGACCAAAAAGAACCAGCCACCTGAATTTAATGAATGATAGATCCAACGATAAGCAGCTTGCATGGGGTCTGGTAAGAGGTGATGAAGCGACTGTACGGCGACGGCGGCATCATAGGAACCGTCCGGGAGAGGCACCTCACTCAGCTTATTCAGATCACCCGTTATCATCGTCATACGCGAGCGATAGGCTGCCAACCGCTCGCTCGCAATCGCCATCATAGCGGAGGAATTGTCGATTCCGACGACAGCCCAGTCTTCACGCGCTGCAAGGATGCGCGAAGCCACTTGCCCGGAGCCGCACCCGATGTCGAGGATCGTGGCTTTGTGCGGCGTAACATCGCGAAGCAGGGCAGTGAGAATGGCTAAGTGCGTGTTGCGAACGGGATTGCTTTCTTGCCCGTTCTCATCCCACTGTTTGGCGACTTCAGGATCGTTCCAATCTTGCGTCATGGGTCAGCTCTCCTTCTCTAGCGTAGCCACGCCTTCTTACATTCTATTATAGAGAAGAGCAGCGTGCAAAATGAGGAATAAAAAGACGCCGACCCGCATCTCTCGGCACAGAGATACGGGTCGGTGTCTATGAGTTATATCGTTCTCTTATTTGCTGACCGTCGGCAGTGGATAAGGGAGTGTCAGCGCGACGGCTTGACTCGGGCTGATCGTCTGCAGGTCATAGAAGGAAATCCCCACAGCTCCACCTTGCTGTGCTCCGAGCATGGCGGCCTCTTCCTCGATGGCCGAAGGATTGTAAGCACCGACGCCAGAGTTAGACCAGATGTCATACGCCTCGGCAATGACTTCGATCGGGATGCCTGGCGCTGCCTGATGAATCTCGGTGATCGAGTCAGTAATATAACTGTACACCTGAGCGAATGTGTAGTCTTGCTCTTTGCCGTGCCAGTAATCCATTGGGGCAAAGGCTGTCACGTAAGGCGCAAGTGCGGCGTACGGCGTTGCATAACCCGTCTGTGGCGGATAGATGGTGGCGACGTACAACCCTTGTGGGCCGATGATGTGACGAATGAATGCGGAGTACGAGACTATCGAGTTCGCATTCAGGTTTTGTTCGAAGTCGCCCGTGTACCCGTCGGTGGATGAACCGAGTCGCGTGCGAAAGTCGAGCGCCTCTTTAGCCGCGGCTTCATCTGAACTGAGGTTGTCGAGAGCCGCATACGACCATGTGATCACCGCGATGCCTGCCTGGTGAGCCAAATCGACGATGCGATCGAGCGGCAACTGGCCGTAGAATCCAGCTCCTGAGGCGGCCGTTTCTAAGTACAGGTGGGTCATACCCTCTGCTTTCATTTCCTGAATCATCGCTGCAGCGCCCATCGCGCCATAGACATTGTATGTGGCCCACGTGCCTTTTCCTTGAATGAGTTGCACCGGATTGGTGATGACAATCATCGGCAGACGTACCACTTGACCTGGAAAGGCTGAGCTGGTGACGATGACCTGATTCTGACCGCGCAGGGCGCCGGCCGTCACTGTAGCCACATTGCCTTGCCCAGAGACAGTTGTGGCTTGCACGGTCATGTGCCCATCGTGGCCTGCAAATGCGACGTGTACCGGAATGGAGAATCCGGGGACAGGGTTGCCAAATCGGTCTACTGCGGCCACAGACACTTGAGCGCTATGTCCGTCCATCAGAAAAGGAGAAGGTGCGATCACGGCATCGAGCTTAACCGCTGGATCGGCGCTGATCTGATACGTTGTGTTGGCGGTGTTATAGCCACTCGCCGTCACACTTAACGTATAGGTGCCCGACATGTATTGATCAGCCAGGGATGCTGATGCGACGCCATGACTGTTCGTGTACGCTTCGACGTCGTTGCTTTCACTGCGGGTAGCCAGCAAACCTTCCTCTCCATCGGGCGCCACCGGGGTAAAGTCGACCGGAATGCCGGCTGGCGCTGGCTGGCCGTTCGCCTGTGTCAACTGGGCGGAGACGGGGACATTGGATCCTGCAGAGAGGGCTGTCTGAGAAACACTGGCTACGAGGGTGCCGCTACTGATGCCTGTGGCAGACGTGGTCGCGGTCGCGAATCCCAGGCCCGGCGTCGAGAGTACGACGGTGGCGGGACCTGTCGCGTCACCGCTAATGGTACCCACTGCGGTGCCCCCTGGTTGCTCGGCTGCATAGGTATACACGCTACTCACGACACTTTGCACCTGCGCGCTACCTCGTGTCGAAAGAGATACAGGTAGGTATGTAGGCAGCGGCAGCGCTGTTTTGGGTTGCAAGTACACGCTGACGGGCACTGATTGACCGTATGTGATCTGCTGCGTGGGCAGAAGCAATGAAGCCGTCGCTACAGGACCGAGACTCGCTTGTATCGTCGTAGCCGAAGTGCTGAGTCCAGGTGCCGTCAGGCTGAGTGTATAGGTTCCTGCGATGCGTGGACGAAAGGTAAAGGTAGCTTGTCCAGCGTTGTCTTGCGCTTGTAGTGAGCTCGTGATCCCTGTAGGGCCAGTAGTCGTCAGCGTGAGCGTTCGACCGCTGTCTGCCGGATCGGTGACTTGCGAGGACAAGTCGCTGGGATTTGGAGACAAGACATTGGCCGTGATGCTGATGGCTTGTCCCGCCTTCATCACACTTGGCGTTGCCGAAGCGAACGACAGCTGGTCAGGCGCATAGATGGAAAGCGCCAGACTCTGTGAAATGGCCGTCCCGTTTACAGTAGCAGTAACCGTCGCGATTCCCGGCGTGTTTGGCGCTAGATAAGCACCGCTTGAGCTAAGGGTTCCTTGCGAAGCTGTGAGTGTCGCGAGACCAGGCAAGACGAGTTCTCCGTTTTCTACTTGGTAAGCGATCTGGCTTATCGAGCCGCCTACATTCAAGTTTTGACTGGCGTTTTCCCAGTAAGGGAATCCGATCCAGGCAGAGTTAGCTGCAGAGTCGGCCACCGCTGCCACTTGCGTCGCCGTTATCTTTTTGGCGATGGCCGCTTCGCGGGCAAATAGAGCCGAGGATATCGGAGCATAGGGGTCAAATACGCTGGTCCGGCTAGCGGATATGAGGTGAAGTGTCAAAGCGGCATCTATGACTCCCCAATCCGATGTGGGAATCGAGGTGTTCATTCGGACGACTGGCCGTTTTTGCAACAAGGACACGCTGTCTTTCAGACCAAGCTCATTTTCCAGCGCTGCTAGCAAATCGATTTGCGTGGCGAAACGATTTGGGGCGAAGGTAAACGGCGTGACGCCTTGCATGAGTTGGTCGCCTGTTACCGTTTCGATGGCGGTGGTGTTCGGCGTCTTGGTCGTCACATCGCGAAAAACAGGTCCGATGGCTGACGGAGAGAGGTGAAAGCTTGCCATCAGGGCGGCTGCCAGTTCGCCTCGTGACCATTTGACGACAGGCGCGTGTTTGGCCAAAGTGGCGGCTTGTGCTGGTATCGAAGAGAAAGGCAGCACAAGTAAGCTGGACGATAGCGCAGTGATCGCCAGCTTGCGAAGAAAATGCGCGTGCATGGAGGGCCCCCTTATTAGGTTACTAGATTGGTGCTAACGAGACACAATATACCATAGTTTAGGTCGAATCAGATAGGGTTTGGTAATGGGGGATTGGAAAGTAAAACCTGGGCAGGTAGGCTCGGCCCTCTGCCCAGGCGGTTGTCTCTATGATGCGGGTGCTGTGGGTGCGGTCGCACCGTAAGCCACGGCGAAACCGTCCGTATCTGTATCGGGTAGAGAAGGTGTCGACACTTGTGCCCGCTTTTGGATCATGACACCGCCGTCCGCGACAACTAGTCCCGGATTTCCTCCATTCACGGTACCTGGGTCAAATGTGGTCGTACCGTAGTTAGCAAGCGTTGCGACGCGTCCACCGATGGTCGGTGCTTCTTGGATCCACTCTGCCGACTCTGCAGGTCCTGAGTACGCTTGGGTTGTCGTGAAGGTTTCGCCTTGGGTTTTGTCATCAAGGGTAATCGTCCAATCGCCGTTCCCGTCGTTAACAATGTTCGCGGTCATTTGATCACCAGGTTTGACCGTCATGTTGGTGATGACCGTCTCGGCGGCCGGGAGTATCTCCCACCACGCATCGTAGTGTGCTGCGCCGCTGTAATAATCTTGTTCTGTGCCCGTTTGAATTAAGTCGCTGTTGTTGTATCCATCGATGCCGATCCAACTTGAGGAGTAAGAAGACCCTTTACTTGGTGCCACCGTCGGCACTGTCCATGCGCCGCTGATACTGTTATATTGGCCAGCTGTGCCGGATAAAGCGTAGCCTGACCAGTTGGATGAAGACCATCCATAGGGGCTTGATGTCGAACTCGTCGAAGAGGTGAGCTTGATCCGTGGAGCGTGAAAAATGGCGGCGCTTGCAGACGTCGACGGTTCTGCAAGGAGCAGTGAACAGCAAGCCAGCGCCACGGTGATCGTGGAAGCGGTCAGCGACTTTCGTTTCACGGGCAACCCTCCGGTTAGCAAATAGGTGACAATGGAACCTATTCGTTGAGGAGAACAAATATGTGACCAAAAAAAATCCCCTGTAAAAAGCGACAGGGGGAGAATCAAAAAGGGGGGCGGATAGGGTGCGCCTATCCACAAACACATCGTACGACGCCTGCCTTGAAAGACACTTGAAGAGGTCAAACGAATGATTTGTGCATAACCGCAGTAAATGGCGGACACGCTAACGCCATGAAGTAAGGGGGAATGATTCTATGGCAGCAGGACAAAAAAGTAACACACCACTCGTTGTACAAGCCAGTCGAGCACTCGACCAGATGAAATACGAGGTGGCGCAAGAACTTGGCATTCAGACCCCGTCAGATGGATACTGGGGAACGATGACGACTCGCGACACCGGTAGCATCGGGGGTCATATGACCCGCAAGTTGGTGGCTTTCGGTGAGCAAATGCTCGCTGGACGTCAATAAAAAAGTGCGACAGGCCTTTGCTCTTTCGAGCAAAGGCCTGTCTCTTTATTCCTCGGGCTCGCCCATGAGACGCTTCCAATCACGAATGGTCATCGGTTTTGCATCGGGATACAACTCGTAACCGAGATCGCCCGAGATTTCGATGGTCGCTTTCTTCACGTCTGCTATCTGGGAAATCCCCGCCATACGTAGCCGCATTTCCAGTTTATCCTCGGTGATTCGCGCCTTGCGCAGCTGTTCCGGGAGCACAGCACCGTCGATGATGACGTCGATCGCCTGACCGCTGAGCACCCGCGCCAGCGTCTTGGATCGAAGTTGCAACCACTCCAACAAGTAAAGGATGACAAGAGAGCCTGCGATCACGCATAGGGTCGTGATCACGCTGTGGCTCGAGAGTGGTCCTGCCATCACAGCCCCTAGCATGATCATCACAGTTACCGTGCTCGGCGTCATTTGCGCGAGCGATTTTCGCCCAGCAAGACGCAAAAAAACGATGCTGACTACGACGATAGCGACTGTCTTCCATACGAGATCCATCTTCGACCTCCTCGTGGAATCAGTATGTCCAAATCAGCCGCTATCGTGTCAACATCATGTGTGTCGCTTTTGCGGTCGATTGTCCGATGTGCAAATTGGTTGGCACGGTTATGGTCTCCGGCATCTCGTTCGCAGCCTCCTTGTGCAGGTGTGAGCGAATCACTCGTACTGCTTCACGTGCCATCTGTTTCTGATCTTGAAGCGCCGATGTGAACGACCAGTGTGCAGGCTTCGGTGCAGGTCCGTCGAAGCAGACGATGGAAAGTTGATCCGGCACAACCTTTCCTAGCCGGCGAGCTGACTCCAAGCAGTACTCAGCTAATTCATCATCGGTGGCGAATATCGCGGTGATAGTTGGATGCTCTTGCAAGAAAGCCGTGATGACTTCGATTTGCTGTCGGTCAAAACCGTCGTTGCAGTCTGTCCACGAAATGAGCGGAATATGATACATCGTCGCCTCTTCTCTTCCTGCGGTTCTTAGGGCGTCCTCAAACCCAAGGCGACGATCCGCCAGAGTCGAAGTTCCGGCCCAGTCAGGTGAAAAAAAGGCGATATCTGTATGGCCCAATTGGAGCAGGTGGTTCGTTAGGGAGATAGCTGCACCTCGATTGTCAGACGTGACAACCGGGACGGGGATTCCGGATAACTGCTTATCCACAAGGACGATAGGGAAATCATGGACATGAAGTTTCAAAATCGCCGGATTGTAGAATTCTCCATTTACTGGGAATAAGATCAATCCTTTGATGCCGGCTGACACCAGTCGATTGATGGTTTCTTCCTCAGTCACCTGAGAGCCATAAGAGCAGCCCACGCTGAGTGCGATGTCATGCTTGTGCAGTTCCCGCTCGACTTCCGCAAGTAGCCCAGGTCCGAAAGAATGATCGAGAAAGGGAATGACAAATCCGACACTGGAAAAAGTGCTCGGGTTGACTGTGGAGATCGCCTCTGCTGCCATGGGTTCCAAAGGTTGCCTTGAAGTTCTAGCTTGGGCCGAAGCCTCTGAAACGAAGGTACCCACACCAGCTTTGCGTACGATGAGGCCCTCTGAGGCGAGTAATTGTAGGGCTCTGTTAGTAGTCATCCTACTGACTTCAAAAGTGGCCATTAACTCTTGTTCCGTCGGCAACAAATCACCCGGTTGGTAATGTCCACTCTCAATCTCGGCTTTTAGATGGGAATAGATCTTTTCATATAGGATGGCACGATTCGACACGATTCATCACGCCCTTTCCGGCCTATAATAGCATGATAATATGTCAATATCAACGTGCATCCGATCTGCTAAAATGCGTTGACGTGCCATACGAATTATGCTAATGTCATATACATGCTAATAGTATAACATATTATTTGTAAGCGCGAACAACATGCGCTTCAGAAAAGGGGGACTTATCGAATGGTGAAACTACGTACGGCAACGAAGATTGCGGTCGCACTCGGCACGGCGGTCGTCATGACTCTCGGTACTGCTGTCGGCGCAGAGGCGGCCGGAACGACCACCATAGCTTATGCGGGTGGTTGGCAGACGAATGGAATCTACAATCCACAACCACAAGCGAACGGAAACATGATTCAGGACGGTGTAGCCTACGCGCCTCTTGCTTGGTACAAGTTTACGGGGAATTTCGACTTCTGGCCCGTTCTAGCTAAAAATTGGCAAGTTAGTCATGGCGGCAATCAGGTAACCGTGCACCTGAATCCTAAGGCTAAATGGTCCAATGGGACTCCAGTCACGGCTAAGGATGTGTATGTAACGTTTGAAATGCAGTTCATAGTCGGCAACGCTCAGTCTTGGGGACTGACAGGAATGAAGATTGTAAATCCAGAGACGATTATTTTTTACAAGAATCCGAAATTCCTCTACAGCACCTCGGTCCTCTTACAACAAATTTTAAACAACAACAACATCATGCCCGCCGTGGACTTCCAACAGATGCTTCCCGCAGACGCCTTGCTGTGGAAGACGGTTAAAGCGGCCGGAGGCCCGGCCAAAGCGAAAACAACTATCGCCGCCGAGGCGTTGTTAACGAAATGGGCGAATGTTATAGAGGGACACAATTTTGAGTCTCCCGCTAACCTGATCTACGATGGGCCCTGGGAATTTTCTCGAAGCACCTCGGCTGAACAGCTTTATGTGAAAAATCCTGATTACGTGCTGGCCAACAATGTGACGGCCGATGAGATGCTGGTTACCAACCAAACAACTAACGATGTGACTTGGCGCGCTTTAGAGAATGGCACAATCGACTATGCAGGCGTATCTTTCTCGCCGCCGGTATATAAGACGGTTATGAGCGTGCACGATAACCACTTTGTGGCCGCGCCTCAGAGTACTGGTATGAGCATGATGTTTAATGAGAATGTGTACCCATACAATCTGATTCAAGTTCGCCAAGCGATCGCCTACATGATCAATCGGCATGCTGCGAGGCTGGTGGGTGAGCCGATCGGCAGTCTTTCTGTCAAAATTCCAGATGGCATGACTCAGGCGGCGAATGAGCAGTGGCTGACCCATTCGCAACTGGCTTCGCTGAATCCCTATAACTATGACCCTACGAGGGCAGCTGCGCTCCTCAAGTCAGTCGGTTTCAAAAAGACGGCATCGGGTTGGAAAATGCCAAATGGTAAGCCGTTTACTCTGACGATCTCGGCTCCGAATTTCTCCGATTGGGATGCGGGTATCCAAGAGATTGCGAGTCAACTAGGGAATCTGGGTGTCAAGACAAACGCAGACGTCATGGATTCGACGATCTTCTACTCTCCGACGGATGGGGCAGGAACAGGAAAGTTTGCAGTGGCAACTCGCTGGTGGGGCGGTTGGAATGTGTACCCATCGAACACCTACAATCAGGCCTGGTTTGTAGATAACGATTATAGTGTAAGCAATACTGGTCAAATCGACCACGGAACCACAGGAAGTGGTCTCAATGCCCCAATGGCTGTCCGCGTTCCAGGATTAGGATTCGTGAATAACCTCAAGCTCACCGTAGCGATTGAAGGGAATCTTCCGGAAACGGCACAACGAACAGACATATACAAGCTTGCTAAAGCCTACAATTATTGGGTTCCAGCCTTGGATGTTTGGAACCAAATGGCAGGCCGCACGTATTCCACCGCCAATTGGACTTGGCCGGACTTCCAACACAACACGGCACTGCTCAATATGTTTACCTACAACAACCCTATCGTCGTGTATCAGTCCCTAGGGTTGATGAAGCCGAAGCAGTAATACCCGTACCTTCTGGCGTGAGTGAGTACTTCGTGCGTGCTCACTCACGCTTGCAATCCCTAGTTGAGGAGGTGCTGCGTTGCAACGGAATCACCATGGAGAACATCGACGTGCCGTCGTCAATATGCTTCACATCGGCTCCAAGCTCATGGTTTTTTGGTCTGTATTCCTTGGGCTTCTAGAATTCATCTCGTTTTGGGGTGCCACACAGGTTGTTTCTAAAGAATTGGACGTCTTGGCCATGATGATCACGGCCTGCTTGTTTCTACTGAGCACTGTGGGTGTTCGTGCAGCCTTGCGTTTGTTAGAGAGAAACCGACTGGCGCCTACGCCCGAGGATTCTCCTAACGATCGAGAGGTGGCGCTTTACCCATGACCAAACTGTTGAGGCGTTTGGGAATCTCCGTGCTCATGATTTTTCTTGTCGCGGCACTCACATTTTTTCTTATTAGACTGATGCCAGGAAATCCGTACGAAGTGATGTACCACCAGCTTTTGATGAAAGGGATGAGTCAACAGCAGGCGATGGATCAGGTTCGCTCCATCATGAACGCCATCCCGAATCAACCTGTCCTTATTCAATTCGTTGAATGGTTGGGTCAACTTCTTCACGGGAACATGGGAACATCCATACAAGAAACGGGAGTACCTGTCACCGAGCTTGTCCTTAATGCCCTACCTTGGACGCTTGTCACAGTCTCGCTGGGCTTAGTCATCAGCTTCTTTATCGGAATTCTGTTAGGGGTTTGGAGTGCATCTAGAAGAAACTCCTGGGTGAGCGGACTGATTGACAACGTAGGATCCATCGCACATGCGATCCCAGCTTACGTCACTGCCGTGGCCCTGTTGTACCTCTTTAACGTTGTGTGGCATGTTTTCCCTTCGTCGGGTGCTTACGGGATTATGGAGACGCCAGGTCTGAACATCCCCTTCCTGCTGAGTTTTCTCTATCACATCGTATTGCCTGTCGGCACTTACGTACTGACGGGGTTCGGTAGCTGGGAACTAGCGATGAAATCGACAACGATCACTGTGATCAATGACGATTTCATGATGGCAGCGCGGTTGCGTGGCCTGCCGCGCGAAAAACAGATGCGCTATTTGGGATGGAACTCCATTTTGCCTTTGTTTACGAGCTTTATGTTGAGCCTAGGTGCCATGTTTGGCGGATCGGTGTTCATCGAGGGCACGTATGCTTTCCCTGGTATTGGGAACTTGTTTGCGACGGCCATCAACAGTCGCGACTATCCTGTGATTCAAGGCTGCTTCCTACTCACCACGACAACGATTATTGTAGCCAACGTGATCGCGGACTTTGCCTATTCAAAACTGGATCCTAGGATTCAAGCGTAGGAGGGGAATTTGTGTCCACAGTTTGGAAGATCTTTAGGCGCCGCCCCTCCCGCGTAGTCGGGTTGGTTCTGTTAATTTTCTTTCTGTTTCTCGCCATTTTTGGGCCTCTCATGTATCCTCACGGAGCTGTCCCGGATCCCAATCACATTTATGCCGCGCCTTCCTGGAAACACATCTTGGGTACGGACTATGCCGGCAGAGATATCTGGGAACAGATCGTACAAGGCGCGCAAAACGTACTGTTTGTGGCTTTGCTTGGCGCGTTTTTTACCATTGTGATCGGCACGGTGGTGGGTTTGGCGGCAGGGTATCTAGGCCCGGTTATAGACAATATTCTGATGCGTATCACCGACATGTTTCTCACCATACCGTCGATCGCTTTGACCATTATTCTCGCCGTCACAGTGGGTTTGTCTAACTACGTCATGATGGCGGCCATTTTGAGCTTTGCGAGTTGGGGCGGGCTTGCTCGTGCTATCCGATCGATGGTACTCAGTGTGCGCGAACGCTCATTTGTGGAAGTGTCCCTGGGGCTCGGCCTATCGCGTTGGCGGATTTTGCTGAAGGATGTTTTACCAAATTTGATGCCTTACATTATCGTCCACTTAATGCTTGCTCTTACGAGTACCGTTTATGCTGAGGTGGGGCTCTTTTATCTAGGCGTTGTTCCCTTTAAGGCGGACAACTGGGGCGTGATGCTGAACTACGCAACCGGCGGTTCCGGGGCTATGTACAGCACGCAGTCTATCATGTTCTTGATCTCTCCGATTCTGGCGATTGTGCTCTTGCAGACGGGGATTGTATTATCCGCTGACGCTGTAAATGAAATTGTCGATCCGCGCTTGCGCGCTGCTCGCTAATGAAGGAGTCGAGCCCATGAGTGACGTCGTGCAGGTTAGCCGTTTGTCCATCGTATTTCCCAGTGATCAAGGCCCTGTAAAAGCCGTGGACAATATCAGTTTCACGGTTCGTGAGGGGGAAAGCATCGGGATTGTTGGGGAAAGCGGAAGCGGTAAAAGTACGGTGGCATTTGCGCTATTTGATAGTGTTCCAGACCCTGGTGAGATCACTGGAGGCGAGGTCACATATGAGGGTGGCGTTAAGCTTTTTGAGTTGAGCGAGGAGGCGAAGCGACGCTTTTATTGGAGCAAGGCCTCCATGGTTTTTCAGGCTGCTCAAAATACACTCAATCCCATTTTGCGAATCAGTCAGCAAATTGAAGATATCGCTGACGCGCACAAAATGGATAAACGTGCCGCGCTAGCGCGTGCGACAGAGCTGTTTGACACCATGTACATCGACTCCGGCCGGGTGTTATCTGCCTATCCACATGAGTTGTCGGGAGGAATGAAGCAACGTGTAAGTATTGCCTTAGCTTTACTTCTCGGACCTCGTCTCGTTGTCCTAGATGAACCGACTACGGCGCTCGATGTGATCAGTCAGGCCGCTGTTTTGCGCATTCTGGACAACGTGCGACGAGAGAGCGCGATATCGTTTGTTTTTATTACGCACGATATCTCCGTTATTGCGCACGTTGTAGATCGGGTCATCGTCATGTACGGTGGGAAAATTGTGGAGACGGGACCTGTCGAAAAAATTGTGGCGAATCCATCTCATCCGTATACACGGGGATTGATTGCTTCCATTCCACCTCTTGTTGGGGACTTGAGTGAGACCCGCGCATTGCCTGGCCAACCGGCGAACCTTCTCAATCTTCCTAAGGGGTGCGCATTTGCTGATCGTTGTGAGCTTAAACAGCAACGCTGCCTGACGGAAATGCCACAGATTCGCACGATTGGTCCAGATGCTGAGGCAGCGTGTCATGTGCTGTAGCAAAGGAGTGCGTGTAGATGATGAAGATACGGGATGTTTCAAAACATTTCACAGTGAAAAAAGGAAGTAGTTTATCAAGGACAAGACAAATCGTTCGTGCGGTGCAAAATGTCACATTGGACTGGGATCTTGGTGACTTTGTTGCGATCGTGGGGGAAAGTGGATGCGGGAAGAGCACACTCGGTCGCATGCTGGCAGGCATTACGCCTCCAACTTCCGGTACGATTACACTGGATGGGGAAATACTCGGGGGCGCACGTGGAGGGGCACAACGCAAAGCCTTTGCTCGGATGGCACAACTCATTCCTCAGGATCCGTATGCTGCGCTAAATCCGGTTCGAAGGATCAAAGACTTGTTTTACGACCCGCTGAGTTATCACAAAATGGTGCCGCGAGGCCAGATACAAGAGCGCGTTGAGGAACTTCTAACGATGGTGGGATTGAATCCTGCCAATGTGATGAACAAGTACCCCAATCAACTGTCAGGTGGTCAGAGACAACGCGTGGTAGTCGCGCGGGCTTTGACAGTGGACCCGAAATTCTTGATCGCAGACGAGTCCGTCTCCATGGTCGATGTCTCCCTACGCATCGGCATCATGGATAATATGAAGGCCATTTCAAGGCAGCGGCAACTAGGTCTTATGTTCATTACACACGACTTTCGCGTTGCCCGCTATATCGCGCAAGGTGGTCGCATTGCCGTGATGTATCTTGGACAGATCATTGAGCAAGGTCCTACGGAAGAGGTTTTGAAACAGCCAATGCATCCGTACACGCAGGCTCTGATTTCTGCAGTCCCCATTCTGGAAGGCCGCGAACAAAGAGTCTCAGAGGTTTTACCAAAGAGCTATGAGTTGACCGGTGTGGTTCCCCATGAGGGTTGCCCATTTGAGCCGCGGTGCCCGCTAGCTACAGATATATGTGTCAAGCAGGCACCTGAACTTGAAGCGGACCCTGTAATCGCCGAACACCTGGTAGCCTGCCATTTCTCGACGCCTAGAGAAATGGTGAGGGATTTACGTGTCACCAGTGCATAGTCCTGCATTGAAAGAGTCATCCAGGAGGGAACAGCCTTGTTTTTAACCGAGAGGAAACTGCAGTCACGCATCCGAGATTTGGCTCGGCTTCGATATCGCGACTCACAAACCATCGAAGGGTGGCAGTTGGTCGAGGACCCAGACGGTGCCGTCGGTACACGCCCGGCCACCACAGGGCCACATGGCCAGAAGGTGCGCATTGGGGATAGATGGGAAGGGCGTGATCGGTATGCTTGGCTGTCGGTCGCTATTGCCATTCCGGAGATATGGAGGGAAAGGCGCGTGTTGGCCCGCTTCGACTTCGGCCGTACGGGGGCCGGAAACAACTCGGGCTTTGAGTCACTTCTGTATCTGGACGGAGAGCCTTACCAAGGTGTGGATAGTAACCACCAAGAGGTTTTTCTACCAGCCGATCGGATTGGGCAATGGGTGAAGATCGATCTTCGCCTGTGGTCTGGATTAGAAGGGGGTGGTAGAAAGCGAACGCAGGAATACCGATTCGCGATGGCAGAACTCACCTGGTTAGATGAAGCGAGCGATGATTTGTTTTTTACTGCAATGGCCGCCTTGCAGACTGTGCATTGGCTTGACGAGAATAGCGCAGAGCGCGTACAACTCCTCGGCGCCTTAGATCGTGCGTTGGACTTGTTGGACTGGCGAGAACCTGGGTCCGAAGCATTCTATGAGTCTGTTTCACAAGCGCAAGGTTATTTGGACCAGTTTTTGGATGGCATAGAGAAGCATAGTCAGGTCACGGCTTATTGTGTTGGTCACACGCATATTGACGTCGCTTGGCTTTGGCGTCTGCAGCATACGCGTGAAAAGGCTGCACGATCGTTTTCTACAGTACTGAGGCTAATGGAACAGTATCCGGAGTACGTGTTTCTTCAGACGCAGCCGCAATTGTACGAGTATCTGAAGACTGATTATCCGGATATCTATTCACGCCTAAAAGAGCGGGTGGCGCAAGGACGATGGGAGGCTGGCGGAGCAATG
Organism: Bacillota bacterium; assembly: GCA_026627345.1. GTDB lineage: Bacteria > Bacillota > Bacilli > Alicyclobacillales > SLC66 > JAPNUJ01. The sequence goes on from JAPNUP010000184.1 coordinate 17,796, forward strand.
TGGCTGGAAGCCGATTGTAATCTGCCATCTGGTGAATCGTTGGTGAGGCAACTCCTCTTGGGCACTCGTCTTTTCGAAAAGGAATTCGGTGTGACGTGCAAGTATCTTTGGTTGCCGGACGTCTTTGGGTATAGCTGGGCACTCCCGCAAATTCTGCGAAAGTCCGGGATTCATACGTTCATGACGACAAAGATCAGTTGGAATCAGTACAATCGCATGCCACATGATACGTTCCTGTGGAGAGGACTGGATGGCAGCGAAGTCCTAGCCCACTTTATTACCACACCGGAACCAGGATCGCACAAAGGATGGTTCTATACCTACAATGGCCAGCTCACGGCGGAAACGGTCGCTGGTGCTTGGAGTGGTTATCGCGATAAGTCGATCAACCAAGAGCTACTGGTTTCCTATGGATTCGGTGACGGTGGAGGTGGTGTGACACGTGACATGCTGGAACTGCGTAGAAGGCTGGACCGCATGCCAGGGATTCCACATGTAAAAACTGGGCGAGCCGATGAGTATTTTGAGCGATTGCAGGCTACGGTAGAAAGCACTGATGCCTATGTTCATACGTGGGATGGGGAGCTGTACCTGGAATATCATCGCGGTACGTACACCAGTCAAGCGTACAACAAGCGCATGAACCGTAAGTTGGAGCTCGCCTACAGAGAGACAGAGTGGATCAATGCTTGGGTAGGCAAAGAGCGAGGCCGCGCTGCGCGGTTGCATCTCACAGAGGGCTGGAAGATACTGTTGCGCAATCAGTTTCATGACATTATCCCGGGTTCGTCCATTCATGAAGTGTACGAAGATAGTCGGTTGGAATATGCGGATGCGGCAGCCATTGGAGTAGAACAATGGACTGCAGCAGTGCAGGCCATGACCAGTGCGAATTCCGATCACTTTGTCGTCTTTAACTCAGCAGGGCACGCTCGCGGTGGCGTCGTGCGATTGCCACTAGACGTACTAAGGGGCAAGGCCATTCGAGAGATCGCTGGCGAACACCTGCGGATGCAAGTGGTCGATGACGAATACTGGATTCAAGTCAAGGAGGTCCCTGGACTCGGATACACAGCACTGATTGGCGAATTATCGGCTCCTGTTACGGAATCAAATCATCCATTTACCTTTGTGGAAGGTCGACTCTCGACACCCTATTACGATCTTGCTTGGAACACTAGTGGCCAATTAACCACCGTGTATGACAAAAGATGTGATCGACAAGTTCTGGCTGAAGGTGCGAGAGCCAACGTTTTACAAGTGTTTGAAGATAAACCACTTGCCCATGATGCGTGGGACATTGACTTGTTTTATCAGAGGAAAATGCGAGAGATCACTGATTTGGTCAGTTCAGAGGTGCTTTCGGTGGGGCCGGTTGCTGCCATCATTCGCAACAAATGGGTCTACGGAAATTCGGTTGTGACTCAAGATCTGATTGTTTACGCAGACAGCCCAAGAATTGACTTTGCAACGAGTGTGGATTGGCAAGAACGACAACAGCTACTGAAAGTCGCCTTCCCAGTGGCTGTTCGGGCCACGGAGGCGACCTTTGACATCCAGTTTGGAAATGTCAAGCGGCCCACACATTGGAATACCAGTTGGGATCAAGCTAGATTTGAGACAGTGGGGCATCAGTGGGCGGATGTATCTGAGACCGGGTACGGAGTGGCGCTGGCTAATGACTGTAAGTATGGCTATGACGTAAAGGACAATGTTCTACGATTGACCTTGCTCAAGTCCGCCACCTATCCAGACCCCGACGCGGATCGTGGAGATCACAGGTTTACTTACTCGTTGATTCCGCACTCCGGAAACTGGTTAGACGGTCGTGTCGCACAGGAAGCATGGGATCTTAACAGCCCCCTTCGCGTTGAAACGGGTGTGGTCAGCATGGAAGGGCAAGGGCGATCGATGTTTGATATTCAGTCAGACAGCGTGCAAGTTGACGCTGTGAAGCTGGCAGAGGACTCGGATGCGATTATCTTGCGTTTTCATGATTTTACTGGCGGAAGAAGCAGGGTACAGGTAGAACCAAGGTTCTTTGTACAGCGGTGGTGCGAATGCGATCTGCTTGAGCGACCAGAGGGAACATGGAGTGCAGCGCCGATTGCTTTGGAGATCAAACCGTTTGAAATCAAAACGTTGCTGATCGAGAGAAGGACCACTAATGAGGAGGTTTTCTGAATGGAACGACTGAGAATTGGATTGATTGGCTGTGGAGGTATCGCAAACGGCAAGCATCTCCCAAGCCTTTCCAAACTGCCTAAGGTAGAACTGGCTGCTTTTTGTGACATCATCGCCTCACGCGCAGAAGGTGCCGCCAAGACGTACGGCATTGAGGGAGCGAAAGTCTATACGGACTATACCGAGATGCTCAAAGACACGACTCTTGACGTCATTCACGTGTTAACGCCCAACGACAGCCACGCAGACATTTCTATCGCGGCGTTAGAATCAGGCAAGCATGTCATGTGTGAGAAGCCTATGGCAAAAACAGCAGCCGATGGACGGCGAATGGTTGAGGCAGCCCGAAGAAGCGGTAAAAAACTGACAATTGGCTATAACAACCGCTTTCGTCCCGACAGCCAATATCTGAAGAGAGTCTGCGCTCGTGGAGACCTCGGTGAAATCTATTTTGCGAAAGCGCACGCGGTTCGGCGGCGAGCCGTACCTACCTGGGGCGTATTTCTCGACGAGGAAAAGCAAGGGGGAGGTCCGCTTATCGATATAGGGACTCATGCTCTGGATTTAACACTTTGGATGATGAATAACTATAGGCCAAAGTCTGTGGTTGGAACGACCTATCACAAATTAGGGCAAAAACGAGATGCCGCCAATGCTTGGGGACCCTGGGATCCTGAAAAGTTCACTGTAGAGGATTCAGCATTCGGATTCATTACCATGGAAAATGGAGCTACTATCATTCTGGAATCAAGTTGGGCACTTAACACACTAGAGATCGGCGAAGCTAAGTGCAGTTTGTCAGGCACGGAAGGAGGTGCCGACATGATGGATGGCCTTCGAATTAACGGTGAGGATCTAGGTAAGATGTACACCCATAAAATCGAGCTAGGGTCGCGCGGAGTGGCATTTTACGACGGTAAAGCGATGAGTGATGCCGATCTTGAAGCGAAGATGTGGGTGGAAGCTATTATGGAGGATAAGGAGGCGACGGTCCTACCTGAACAGGCGTTAGTCGTGACGGAAATTCTTGAAGCCATTTATGAGTCAGCACGCTCCGGGAAAGCGATCTACTTCGATTAGGGGAGGATTTAGTATGCATGTAGACATTGGGACGATTATACCGCCGCATTTAGGCAGACAAGGCCTTGAAGTAGTTGCTGATTTTGCCGCTTCAATAGGATTGACTGCACTTGATCTGCCGACCATCACGCAGGAGGCTGTGGAGATTTGTGAGCGGTATCACCTTCGGATCGGGACCGTCAGTGTGGGGAAAGTCGCGCAACTTATCTCGCCTGTTGCTACAGAGCGGGATGCAGCGGTGCAGTCAGTTTCTGCTGAGATTCGACAGGCTGGCGCCCTCGGCGCGCGCGTCATCTTTATGTGCTTGGTGCCCGCGGATAGGACACAGTCTATTCGCGATTCACTCGAATTCTTCCAATCTTCGTTTACGACGGTGGCAAGGACTTGTGAAGAAGTGGGGGTAAGGATCGCCTTCGAAGGGTGGCCAGGGCCTGGCCCTCAATACGCTACACTTGGCTACACGCCAGAAGTCTGGAGAGCGATGTTTGCTTCCGTTCCTTCACGTGCATTGGGTCTTTGCTTTGACCCCTCGCACTTAGTGCGTCTAGGGATCGATTACATGCGTGTTCTGAGAGAGTTCGGAGACCGAATATACCACTGTCACGGGAAAGATACGGAATGGCTCTCCGAGTCTTGCTATTTGTACGGGAATCTTCCTTCTAAGCTCGATCGCGCTCCCGATTTTTCGGAAGGGTCATGGCGGTACTGCATACCGGGGTGTGGCGAGGTCGATTGGAGCAAAGTGGCGTTTGGTCTCGATGCTTTAGGATACAACGGATGCATCTCTGTGGAACTTGAGGATGCACGTTTCTGGGGAACGGTAGAAAAGGAACGTGACGGTATTCGTAGGGCGCACGATCATCTGGCCCAATACTTTTGTTAACTCATTGTGAATGCTAGAAGAGGGGGAAACTTTCGTGTCTGACAAGGTTCGCGTGTTGGTGATGGGGACGGGTGGTATGGGGCGTGTGCATATCCAGAACCTGCTTCAGATAGAGGACGCAGAAATCGTGGGACTCGTAGATCCAGCTTCTTCAGCTATCGATAAGGCCAAGGCTGATTTTTCACAATTGCGGGAAGTAAAGGTTTATAGCGAGTACAGGCGTGCATTAGAAGAGGCTAATGCACAGGCGGCCGTCATCGTAACACCACACAGCCAACATTTTGAGCAAGGCATGGCCTGTCTTGATTCAGGATTACACGTTCTCATGGAGAAGCCCTTCGTGTCCGGTAGCGCCAACGCAGTTGAGATGATAGCACGCGCCAAGTTGACGCGTCGTTACTTGGCTGTCGGATATCAACGCCATACGGAGGGCGCGTATCAATACCTGCGCGACCTACTTCAGTCCGGGAAATTGGGCACATTGCGTTTTGTTTCTGCCTATCAAGCACAGCGCTGGCTTGAAGGCACGCGTGGTTCTTGGCGACAAGACGCGGAACTTTCCTGCGGGGGTCAACTCAATGACTCGGGCTCCCATCTTCTGGACGCCGTGTTATGGACTTCTGGTCTTGAACCGCAAGAGGTGTCTGCCCGCATTGATAATCGTGGAACACCAGTCGATATCGACTCGGCAGTGACAGTGCGTTTTCGTGGTGGCGCTATTGGCTCTTGGAATATTGTTGGTAGTGCATCAATCGGTTGGTGGGAGGATGTCTCTTTCCACGGAGACGACGGCACGGCGCTGTATCGCAATGGCAAGCTATTTGTCGCTGAAGGGGATCGTGCTGAATTGGTGGAAGTACATCCTGACCAGTTTCCTGTGGCCAGCACACCTGATCATGACTTCATCGATCTGATCATGGGCCGAAAGAAGGAGGCAGCCGCGCCTGCCCACTGTGGCTACCTCGTGGCGCGTTTGACTGAGGCAGCGTGGCAAAGTAACGAGTTGGGGGGGCGCCCGGTCAGCTTCTAGCGCGGGTGACGTATACCCAAAGGCGAGGGCCTCGTGACTGCCGCGAGGCCCTCTCTCATATACTCTAGCGAATCGCCGCCTGAGCGTGCTATCCTGAGTGTGACTCGGTAGAGTCTTTGTTCAGCATGTTGCAAAAAGGGACTTGGTCAATGATAGGGGAGAACTGGAAATCGGTCTTGTAGGTGTCGCTGGCGGAGTTGTTTGCGCTCAGCGTGTGGGTCAGTGGCGGGAGCGCTGCTGACGCTTCTCGAGGCGAGTCATGTAAGCGCTCAGATGAGGAGATGAGGGTAGTGGAACAAGTCAAGGCCTACGTGCAGCAAAATCGGGAACGGTACATAAAGGAATTAATCGAACTACTCAAGATTCCAAGTATCTCGACAGAGCCAGCACATCATGATGATGTGCGCCAAGCGGCGCAGTGGATGGCAGAGCGTTTGCACCAAGCTGGCATCGACGATGTGCGAATCGTCGAGACAGCGATTCATCCTATCGTCTATGCGCAGCGGGAAGTGGGATCTGACAAACCGACGATTCTTTTTTACGGACACTTTGACGTACAACCGGCAGAACCCTTGGCGCTTTGGACACACCCGCCGTTTGACCCGTATATCGAGGAAGGTCGGATCTATGCGCGTGGGGCCTCCGACATGAAGGCCAATGTACTATTGCCCATCATCGCATGCGAGGCACTGCTTTCTACAACCGGCACGCTGCCTTTTAACGCAAAGTTTCTACTTGAAGGCGAAGAAGAGATCGGAAGTCCATCGCTCGCTACTTTTATCGCGGCGCATCGCGAATGGTTGACATGCGATCTCACGATCAGCGCGGACGGTGGCGTCGGCAGTGTGGAGGCGCCACTCATCGGACTTTCTTCGCGCGGGCTGGCAGGACTCCAAGTCCGTGTTCAAACGGCTAACGTCGACATCCACTCAGGGATGGGAGGGCTGGCCCCGAATGCGTTGCACGCGCTCGTCACGATGCTCGACGCTCTGCGCGATGAGGAAGGTCGGATCCTCGTAGACGGGTTTTACGATGAGGTACGGCCATTTTCGGTGGCTGATCAGGCGATTGTGGAGAGTCGAACCCTTGGGATGGAAAAGATGGCTGAGGAATGGGGGATCAAAGCATCGTTCGGGGAGCCGGAATACACGCCAGTACAGCGTGCCTTGGTGCGCCCGACACTAGAAGTAAACGGGATGTGGGGCGGCTTTCAAGGAGAAGGCGTGAAGACGGTCATTCCGCACGAAGCGTTCGCCAAGTTGACCTGTCGACTCGTGGCGGGACAAGATCCGCGCACAATTCGCGAGCGTGTTCGAGCGTACCTCGAACGTGTGGCTCCGCCTTACGCGACGGTTACGGTGGAAGATCTGCCAGGGGAAGCTTTCCCTTATCGTCTCTCGGCCGATCATGCCAGTGTACGGGTGCTACAGCAGGTTCTTCATCAGGCGACAGGGCATGCTGCGGATTTCTCTTTCGGCGGGGCATGCTCCAACAGATGTTGGGCGTCGAGACGATCACGATTGGCGCGACAGGCGCGGGCGAGCGGGCACACGCGCCAAACGAATTTGTGCGACTGGATAATTTTGTGCGATTGCAGGAGCTGTATTGTCAGTATCTGAACGAAGTGGCGCCTGTCTTATAAGGAAGGAAGCGTGGGCGAGATGAAAGTGATACGAGGTGAAGAACAGGCGGTGCACGAGTGGGGCGGAGGTCAGACCCGGGAACTCGCGATCGGTCCTGAGGGAGCCACATACGCGAAACGCGACTTTGCCTGGCGCCTAAGCACGGCGACGATCACGTCTTCTCCGTCATCGTTCACGCCACTAAAAGGGTACAGGCGCGTCACAGTGGTCACGCGTGGCGCCATTACGCTTATACACGAAGGGCATCACCGCGCGCACTTGACTCCCTATCTGTCGGACACCTACTCTGGAGACTGGCAAACGCAAAGTAGCGGTGTAGGTGAGGACTTCAACGTGATGGTAGCTGCAGGGATTGACGAGGTGGTGCAGATCATCTGGGTGAGCGAAGGCGCTGAGCCTCTCTGTGTGCGAAGGGACGGAGATATTGTAGCTCTCTATGTCCCGCAGGGAGAAGTACTTGTGTCATCGGAGTCTTCGGAATACCAAGTTTTTGGGGGGGATCTGGCGCTGCTCACATCGCCATCAAAAGGAAGTGGCGAGATGGCGATCACCTGGTCGAACGGTGCACCTGAGCTCGCGGTCATCTTAGTGCAACTGCACTGCAAGGAACAGGCTTCCTGAGTCAATATCTAGTGGTTCCCCTACTCTGACGCAGAACATGGGCAAGGCTTCTGGCATGTAATGTGGGCAAAGCGTACGACGCTTGGGTGCCGAGAGTCGCACAGTCTGCCAGTGAAGGGGAGTTTTTTAGATGGAAGAGAAGCGGGAACAGCGAGCGGATGTAGACAGCGAGACGAGTCAGCAACCGGACGTCACGAACCCATCGCCGTTTGGACAGCCTCCGATCAGCCAGTCGCTCGGCGAGATGTATCACATGCTCTCTCAAGGCGGAGTGGACACGTGGTTGCAGACGTTGCAGTCAACCGATATGCCTAGTTTCACGATGCCTGAGTTGATGCAAGCCTGTACGCAAGTGCTCGAACAACTGTGCAATGTCAATGTCACAGGCGACGAACAAGAGCAAGGATCAGACGACTGGTCGCAGACCTTGCCTGATGAAGCGCTGATACAGAGCTTTGTGCAAGGTAGTGCGATCACTGTACAGCCGGAAGCGTTTATCGGATATGTCGAATGGCTTGAGCAAGAACGTGTCGGATTCTCTTGTCTGCCTCATCCTGATGGACAGTGGCTGATCACGCCAGTGAAGGAAGTCTGATGAAGCACGATCTCCCGACAAAAAAGAGAGCGCTGATATCGCGCGCTCTTTTTTGTCGGGAATGGAGGCATTATGTTTTCGGATTCATGAGATCACTCAGACCATCGCCGAGGTAATTGAACCCGAGAACAGCCAGGGCCAGAGCCACACCAGGAAAAATGGCGAGCCAAGGAGCAATGGTGAGATATCCTTGCGCAGATTTGAGCATGGCGCCCCAACTGGGCGTCGGTGGTTGGACGCCAAGCCCCAAGTAGCTAAGGCCTGCTTCTGCTACGATGCCTCCTGCTAGAGCCAAGGATAGTTGCACGATGATAGGGGCCATAATATTTGGTAAGATATGCAGAACCATGATACGCATCGGACCTGCCCCAACCACGCGAGCAGACTCTACATATTCAGCGCGTTTGTGGATCAGTACTTGAGCCCTCGCGATCCGAACAAACCCCGGAATAAAACCGATGCCGATCGCAATCTCCGCGTTGACGATGCCCCCGCCTAGCACTGCCCCAATCACTAATGCAAAAATCAGGAAGGGGAATGCCTGTAAAGCATCCATCAAGCGCATGATGATCCATTCATCGACCCAACCACCGACATATCCGGTCAGTAGTCCCAGACTGACACCGATGATAGCGCCGATGGCCACTGCAATCGATGACACTGTCAGCGATGTACGGGCACCGTAGACGATCCGTGTATATAAGTCCCGTCCTAACTCATCTGTTCCAAACCAGTGCAGCCCACCAGGAGGCGCTAGCATGTGATACAGATCGACATGCTCAGGAGATTCTGGGGTGATCAATGGAGCGAAAATGGCTGCGATCACAAATATGGCCACCAGGATGGCGCCGATCAATAGGGTCACTCGCTTGGAGGAGAACACTCTTCGCATACGCCAAGGGACAGCGGGTTGATTGCGCCCGATGGAAGTCTGTGGTTGCACCTGCGCCATGATTACATCCCTCCCTTGTCCATGCGGATACGCGGATCGAGCAGCCCATAGCAGAGATCGGTGAGCAAGTTGACGCCAACCACGAGGACAGCTACGACAAGCGCGCCCCCTTGAATCACCGTGTAATCCCGGCTGAAAATACTGTTGACAAGGAGACTTCCAAATCCAGGTAATGAGAAGATGGTTTCCGTGATGACGAGTCCACCGAGAAGGCCTGCGATCTGAAGGCCGCTTTGCGTCAAGACCGGTACCAAGGCATTGCGTACGGCATGCCGGATGACGACGATGCGCCAGATCAGCCCTTTGGCGCGCGCCGTTCGGATATAGTCAGCGTCCAACACCTCGACAAGGCTGGAACGCATCATTCTCAGCAGTACCGCAGCCTCTCGAACAGCGGTAGCCAGTACCGGCAGGCACATGGCTTGCAGGTTTTGCAACGGATTTTGTCCGAATGGCACAAATCCAGAAGAAGGAAATATGTGAAGATTGACGGAGAACAGGAGAAGCAACATGATACCAAGCCAAAAAGGAGGGATGGAAAGCCCGATCGAAGCACCAAAGACGGTGATGAGATCAGCTAAACGCCCTCGATGGGTCGCTGCGTAGATGCCGAGCGGAATCGCGATCAGGCCCGATACAAGGATCGTTCCGACCGCAAGCTCGATGGTCACCGGCAAGGCTTGGCCGATGAGAAGGGAAACGGGTAGCCCATTTTGCAGTGACCGCCCGAGGTTGCCATGCAAGACGTTGCCCATCCACTGCAGATACTGGACCCAAAGCGGTTTGGTCAGTCCGAGTTGTACGCGTAGCGCCTCGAGTGCGCGAGGTGTGGCGTCCTGCCCGAGAATGACTCGGGCAGGATCGCCAGGAATGAGGTGTAAGAGACTGAACACGATCACACTGATCAAAAAGAGGACTGGAAGTGTAAGCAATATTCTACGGGTGCCGAGTGCGATCATGATTCACCTCTTACGACAGTGTGGCTACACGGATCAGACCATCCGGGATGTAGACAAACCCTTTAATCGTGTTGCTATAGGCCAGTACATTATTGGGGTGGTACAAAAAGACGTAGGGCGCATCGTGATTGATAATGGCCATAGCCTGCGCGTACAGCGCTTTTCTTTGCGCCATATTCGACACGGCGCGCGCACGGTTAAGCAACAGATCTACCTTTGGGTTGCTGTACTGGGAAGAATTCAGCGGAGCCCCGGTGTAGAAGAAGGAGTAGATATCCTGATCGGGATCGAGTCGACCACTCCAACCAAGTGCCATGGCGGTGAAGTTGCCGTCCGTTGAATTGTTGAGCATCGTGCCGAAATCGAGTTGATCGATCTTCATTTTAATGCCATAAGGACTCAGCATACTCTGAAGGATCTCGGCGATCTGTACATTAAGAGGACTGGCAGCCGTTTGCATGGTGAACGTGAACCCTGCCGGCTTACCACCTTTCTTAAGTAGTGAGCGAACGAGAGATGGATCGACCCGTGGGGCTGCATCCTCTGCTTTGACATAGGCAGGTGACGCTGGGCCGAAGGGACTGTTGCCGGCGACGGCAGTGCCCCTGAAGATCGCGCCGACGAGCAGATTGCGATTGATCGCATGGTCGACCGCTTCCCGCAGATAAACGTTTGTAAAAGGGGCTGCCTTGACATTGAGATAGATCCCTTGATAACCATAACTTGGTTTGTTAATGACCGTGTAGCTGGCATTGGACGATAGCGAATATACTTGCTGCGGGGGGACAGTGTCGATGAACTGAACTGCGCCTGACTGGAGGTTCAGAAGTTCGACGTTTGGATCGGTGAAAATCTTGTATTCAACCGTTGCAAAATGGGGTTCGCCCTTTACCCAATAGTGCGGATTGGCCTTCAAGTCGATATAGGATCCTGTCACCCGTTTAACAAATTCGTAAGGCCCTGTTCCCACTGGATCATTGAGAAAATTCGCGCCTTCCTTTTTCACAGCTGTCGGCGACACCATCATGCCGGCGCGACCTGTCAAGACGTTGAGAAGCGGGCTAAAAGGCTTCGATAAATGAAGTACCACCGTGTACGGGGCAGTCACATCGATGGCGGAGATAGAGGATAGTGAACTCGCTCGCGGTGAGATCTTGAGCAAATCGCGCTGCAGGTTGAACTTCACAGCCGCGGCATTGAAAGGTGTGCCGTCTTGAAAGAGTACGCCCTTACGCAGGTGAAGTGTGTAGGTGAGTCCGTTTTTAGACACTGTGTAGCCAGTGGCTAAGTCAGGCTCCAGTTGGCCCTTCGCGGAGAGCTGAAAAAGGGTATCGTAAATATTAATCATGACTTGTCGATCCACTAAGGCGCTCGATAGACTGGGATCCAGTTTCGGCGGGTCGGCACTCAGACCGATGTCAATCTGACCAGATGGCACTGAACTGTAGTGCGCCACTGACCGCGAGCTGGCCATAGCCGGTGATACGGCCCACGCGGTTGCAGACATGGCAAGGATGATGCTTGCCGCACTTGCGATGATTCTCTTCTTACCCATGACCAACCTCCAAGTTTTTAGCTGTTCACCAGCCGAATTGCTATCATCATGCTGGTAGAAAGGACTAAAGTCAATAGGAGATTGGCCTTTTTGGACAAATAATTGTGCGAATTTAGACTTATCGATCGTTTTAGACAATGGCTGAAAATGTGCCTTGACTTGGATGATGTAAAATAGGCGCCAATGAGGATTGACATGGGTGTCGCTAGATGCTAACGTATGGAAGTCATATTCATCATGAACGGAAGGGGGAGCATGCTCATGCGCGATGGAGGATTCGACGTGTTGGCGCAGTCTGGCTGGATGGTCGTGAGTCAGAGTGATCGTCGTTTCTTTGTCGCCGCGTGGGGATGTGACCCGGTAGCGCCTTTCTGACCCTAGGTAGCTTCAGTGAGGGTCTTAGAGAAACAGCGCAGGTCTCGCCCATGGGCAGATCTGCGCTGTTTCTCTTTGCACTCGTTGAGGCGTCGGCGACTGCTAAGACTGATAGGCGTGCGCGCATGACTGTCAGTGGCCCAACAGATACCGTGCCAACCGGTGTCTCTATCGTCGTTGGAAGGGGGAAAGTCTCGTGTTTACTGTCCTTTATAAGTTACGCTGGTTTTTTTACGAACACTGGAAGCGCTATGCAGTCGCGTTAGGCTTACTTCTACTTCTGAATTTTGTGGAGGTGATCCCACCAGACCTGATCGGACGCGTGATCGATCAGCTCAATGACGGGTCGATCACCGCCTCGTCCCTGCTACACACCTTGCTTTTGTACGGTGGTGTCATCATCGTCGGCTATGTGGCGGGGTATCTGTGGATGGTCAGGCTGTTTGGCGGAAGTAACCTTTTGCAGTTGACCTTGCGTTCGCGTTTGATGCGCCACTTCCTACGCATGACACCCACTTTTTATGAGACCAATCGGACAGGTGACCTGATGGCCCGGGCCACGAATGACTTGAACGCCGTGTCCCAGACTGCCGGATTCGGCATCTTGACTCTGATCGACTCGACGACTTTTTCAGCTACTATTTTGATCACGATGGGGGTGTTGATCAGTTGGAAGCTCACCTTGTTGTCGCTGGCGCCGCTACCTTTGATCGCTTTGGCGATGACCAAGTACGGGCGGGTGGTGCACGAACGATTCACCCTTGCGCAAGACGCCTTTGGGGATATGAATGATCGCGTCCTCGAAACGATTGCAGGTGTGCGCGTCGTGCGCGCTTATGTTCAGGAGTCTGCACAAGAGCGACAGTTTGCCGCAGTGACCCAGGACGTCTATCAGAAGAATGCAGATGTCGCGCGCATCGACGCACAGTTTGAACCTACGATTAAAATACTTGTCGGTGTCAGCTATCTGATCGGTCTCGGCTACGGGGCCTACATGGTGTTTCAAAGCCAACTGACACTGGGTCAGTTAACGTCTTTCAATGTCTATCTCGGCATGCTCATCTGGCCGATGCTCGCCATCGGTCAACTGATCAACATTATGCAGCGCGGGAATGCTTCGCTCGACCGCGTCACCGAGACGCTCAGTCGTGAACCTGACGTCGCAGATCCACCGCAAGTCGAACGACTCGTGTCACCTGTCACCATCACCTTTCACGATTACAGTTTTCGCTACCCGCTGTCTGCGGTCGACAATCTACAGGATGTCTCTATCACGATCCACAAAGGCCAGACACTAGGCATCGTTGGTCGTACAGGGGCTGGCAAATCGACCTTGCTACGCCAACTGTTACGCGAATACCCGGTTGGACACGGGGGGTCACTTTCCATTGACGGGGTGCCAATCGAGCGACTTGCCGTGGAACAGGTCACCTCATGGTTAGGCTATGTGCCGCAAGATCCACAACTGTTCTCGCGCAGTATTGCAGACAACATCCGCTTTGGCGTCCCTGAGGCCTCCGATGAGAAGGTGGCTGCCACGCTTATCATCACGTCTTTACACGAGGACACTCAGCAGTTTCCGGAAGGTCTCGCGACGATGGTCGGTGAAAAAGGTGTTTCTCTCTCTGGTGGGCAAAAACAACGGGTCGCCTTGGCTCGCGCCTTGCTGTGCGATCCGGAAATCCTCATGCTCGACGACGCGTTGTCAGCGGTAGATGCGCGTACGGAGGCCTACATCGTAGGGGAAATCCGGCAGCTTCGCCAAGCGCGTACCACACTGATTGCCACTCATCGAGTGGCGACGATCGCGCACGCGGATTGGATCTTGGTGCTCGAGGAAGGGCGAATTGTCGAACAAGGAACACACGTTGATCTGCTTGCCCAACAGGGTTGGTACTATGAGCAGTATGTGCGCCAGCGTTTGGAAGATAACACGGACGGAGCGGGCGTCACGACGTCGCGTGAAAAGAGGGTATGGGCATGAACACTACACAAAGGTTGGTTCAATACGCGGCCCTGTATCGACGACAGATCATCATCGCACTGGCGATGCTGCTGATCGCAGTGACCGCTGATCTGTGTGGGCCCTTCATTGCCAAGACGATCATCAATCAGCACATTTTCGGCATTGAACAGACTTGGTATGAGACGCAAGGGCCTGCGCCAGACGCCGTGCCCTATGAGGGTCACTGGTACCGCCGCGCTACCTACTTCCTGCCGTCTGAACCGAAAGGTCGGGCCGTGAGTATTGCTCAAGTGGGCGCCCATTTTGACTTCCTGCCGGAGGTCATTCCAGCGAGCCCCGATCTTGTGCAAGAAGGTCGGCATGTCGTGCTTGTCACTGACTCACGGCGCGTCGTTTTGAAGGCCGTAGCATTATCACCGACACAGCTGTTCGCCTTTTACAAGCCCGAGATCTGGCCGATGGTGCAGTTGGCGCTGTTGTATTTTGGCCTATTGGTCGTGTCGTCCGCTTTTACCTATGGAGAGCAGTATCTGTTACAGGTAGCGGCCAATCGCGTCATCATGACGATGCGCCGGGATGTGTTTCGCCAGGTCCAGCGTTTGCCGATCCCCTACTTTGATCAGCTGCCAGCCGGAAAAGTGGTTTCGCGTATCACCAATGACACGGAGGCGATTCGCGAACTTTACGTGACGGTACTGGCGACGGTCGTGTCGAGTGTTGTCAACTTAGTCGGGATCTTTATCGCGCTGATGATACTCGATGTGCGCCTTGCGCTTATTTGCCTCATTCTCATTCCAGTGATCGTCACTTGGGTGATTCTCTATCGCCGATATGCAGTGCGGGTGAACGAACAGATCCGACAACTCATCGGCGAAATTAACGGGATGCTTGGCGAGACGATCGCGGGTATGACGATTATCCGTGCCTTCAACCGGCAGGAACGCACAGCCAGCGAGTTTGACGCTGTGAGCAATGACTTATACACAGCGCAAACAAGACTGTTGCGAGTCAATTCTTGGACCGGCCATAATTTAGTGTCGGTGCTGCGCAACGGGTTTTTCATCCTATTGCTCGCATTTGTCGGCTACCGCTATCTCGGTTTGCGGGCCGTTCTTTCGATCGGCGCCTTATATGCGTTTGTCGATTACTTGAATCGTCTGTTTCAGCCGGTTGGACAGATCGTCAATCAATTGGCGAATCTCGAACAGGCGCGCGCGTCGGCCGATCGCGTGTTCGCGCTGCTCGACGAACCGGGCGTTGATCCGCAACCCGGCGCGATTGCGCGCTTCGAGGGTGAGGTGGAATTTACCGATGTATCCTTTAGTTACGACGGCCAGCACGATGTGCTGTCTGGCATCTCATTTGTCGCGGCCAAAGGACAGACGATTGCGCTCGTAGGGCATACCGGGTCAGGGAAAAGTTCGATCATGAACCTGTTGCTGCGCTTTTACGAGCCGCGAGCGGGGCGCATCTTGATAGACGGGCGGGACATTCGTACGATGGCAGCTCAGCATCTGCGCGCCCACATGGCGATCGTGCTGCAAGATCCTTATCTGTTTACAGGGACGCTCGCGGATAATATCAGTTTGGGAGAAGACCGCATCAGTGAGCAAAGGGTTTACGATGCCTTATGCGCGGTTGGCGGTGAACGCCTGCTCGCGCAGTGTCCAGACGGGCTTCAGGAGATGGTGCGTGAGAAAGGGAGTACCCTTTCAGCGGGTCAGCGGCAACTGATCTCGTTCGCGCGTGCGCTGGCCTTCGATCCGGCGATTCTCATTCTCGATGAGGCGACTGCATCCATCGACACGGAGACTGAAGCCCTGATTCAACATGCACTGGAAGTGGTGAAAAGTGGGCGTACCACGTTTATCATTGCGCACCGCCTCTCTACCATTCGCGCCGCTGATGTCATACTGGTGCTTGATCATGGACAGATTGTCGAGCGCGGTTCACATGAGCAGTTGTTGGCGAGCGGTGGGCGCTATGCGCAGATGTACCGATTGCAACAAGGTGAGCCACAGGAGCAGGCTGGATAATGGAAGAGGGCAGGTCGCACGGGACGCCTCCCATGGGCGCAGTGCGACCTGCCTTCTAGGGCCGTGATCCGCCATCTTTGATCATCACTTTGGGCTCGTTTGGGCTGGACAAAAATTCAAACCAACGCTGGCGAAAACGCACCTGCGGTGCATCAGCGGGTACGTGTGCTTCCATTCGCAGGGCTTCGGGGATGGGACGCGGATGTTGGCTTTCCACGATCATCTTGTCTTCGTTCAAAATTCGTCGGCTATAGCGGGAGAAGATCTGGCTCAGTCCAGGAATCCGGCGCGCGAATGTGCGTCCGGCATAACCGTAAATCATCGTCTCTTGGCGATCAATCGGCGTGAAAGTCACGTAGTTGATAAACTCGGCGCTGCTCGCCTGTGAAGGGCGTAACAGCCATTGTTGGGGGAAGCGGTAAAGCAGTCTCCCACCGCCGTTTTCAATGTCTATGGAATCGCGATCCGGAACCGTAAACGCCATCTGTGTAACCGCCTCGGACACTCGTTTGCCGATCGTTCGCTTATGGACAAAGGCAAGGTGCGCGACGTCCAGCACGCTTTCAACTACGCGTGTGAGATGGGCTTGCCAGCGCTGCTCGTATGGAGACAGTGCGAAGCGGTCATCTTCCAGTTCCGGGAATAAGGATAGCGGCGGTGGCGTCACGTTCTTGCTTATCGCTTCGGGATAAACCCAGATGAGGTTAGCACGCTCTTGCGTCGCGTAGGCGGTCATGCGCGCAAATTCCGGTATGGCTCGCTCTGGGTGGGCGGGGATGCGCACGCATTCCCCAGTTCCATCGAACGTCCAACCGTGATAAGCGCAAGTCAGCCCTTGAGCTGTACAACGACCTAGCGTTAAGTCTGCTCCACGGTGCGAGCAGTACGCGGTGAGCGCGTGCACCCGTCCACCCTTGTCGCGATATAGGACGATGTCTTCTCCGAGCAAGCGTCGCTTGACGGGCGTCGTGCCAAGTTCTCGGGACCATGCGACTGCATACCAAGCAACAGGAAATACGTTTTCGTCACTGGGCAACCGATCTTGGACTTGGAGACCAAGAAACGGTGTTTCTTCGATAATGGTGCTCATATCGGTCACCTCCGCGTCAGTAATTAACCATACCGTATAATTTAATTATATACGACCCAGTGGGAAAGGGGAATCCCTTGGACAGGTCGGTGTCACATTTTAATCAACAAATTTTCTGAGTTTCAAGCAGACTTCAATCCTTCATGCCTAGGATAGAGACTGTGAGGGGACGACCTTCACAATCAGGCAAATAGACAAGGAGAGATGAAGATGATATTCAATAAGAAGGTTGTCGTGGGGTCTGTTGGCGCAGCTGCCATCGTTTTGCTTGGATCGACTGCGGCTTTTGCCGCAACGACACAGTCGAGTACAGCGACTGCGAGTGCCCCACATCATCGTGTGCATGGGCAGTGGACAGGCAATCACCATATGCACGGTGGTATGGGGGCTAGGCTCTCCACGCTTGCAGCCGATCTGAAGTTATCCACGACGACGTTGCGATCCGACTTGAAAGCTGGTAAGACGATCAGTGCGATCGCTAGCGCACAAGGCGTCTCGACAAGTGTGCTGATCGCGGACCTCGAGAGCGCACGGGCTAAACAGTTGACGAGTCTCGTGACAGCGGGCAAGATCACGACTGCACAGGAAACGGCGATGTTAAAGAGAGTTGATCAGCGGATCACTGACATGGTAAACGGCACGGCACCGACTGTTTCAGCTAAAGGTATGCCGGGAATGTCGCCCATGGCAGGTGGGTGGAGTGGAGGGCACTTCCATCACGGTCGTGGCATGGGTCCACGCGTCGGGTTTGGCATGATGTCGATGAAGTCCGGTCTGACCGCGGTCGCCGGTGATCTGCATCTGACCACCTCGGCGTTACAAGCGGATCTGAAGGCCGGGCATACACTAGCATCTCTAGCGACTGCGCAAAATGTGTCGGTCACGACCGTCGTTGACGCGCTGGATGCGAGTCCGATCAAGCAGATCAACAGCATGGTCACAGCAGGTAAACTCACCAGTGCGCAGGCGCAGACCATGGAGTCGCGGACCGTGCAGATGATTACCAACTTCGTCAATGGCACGATGCCTACCTGGCATCGTGGAGGTAGTCAAGGGAGCGGCGCCACGGCAAGTGGGTCGACCGGTAGTACGGGCAACTCGAGTAATGCAGGGAATACAGGTAGTGGGCAGCCAGCGTAGGTATTACACACATACGGTACAGTGAGAAACCCCCGAGACTTTTTCGACGTCTCGGGGGTTTTTGCTGAGAGAAACGGTGACATGGTGCTGTCGCACCACCGTCTACGGGAAAAATAAGCGGCTGCGCCGTTATTTAGAGATAGTATAGCGAGGCAACGAATGGGGTGACAATTTTCGTACCCCTATTGCGATTCATTGAGATCCCATGCATAATAGATTTGTCAATTAGTTTATCGGTCATATTATATCCGGTGGACACATGGAGGTGGCACGTTGCGTTCTCCTTTTTTCAATGCGCATCATGCGCCGATCGGCGCTTTCTCCAGTTTTACTCTCGGTTTTAAAGGCGCTTCCGGTGGTTTCGGCACGGAGCTCGGTGGTCCGGCCAATGAAAGCATATTCATCGGCGCGCAGGACCAAAGTGGCAGTTGGCGCTTTCTCCCGTTTTTTAGTGGCGCGGAAGATGAGAGTCGCCGCTTTGCCGCACAGGAGCCAGGTGGAACACAGACCTCGGATCTACCTGTGTACGCCGATGATCAGATCGCGCGCACCTTTTCGCTCGGCACGGATGTATGGCGAGCTGAGGATCTCGTCTTTAGCCTCTATTCAGCACACGGCACGGTGCCAGATCCGGAGAAGGCTTCGCCGGATGCGTTGCGCGAGGCGCTCGTTCCTGCCATATATGCGCAATTGACCGTCGATAACACCGCCGGTCACAGTGCGCGCGAAGCCTGCTTTGGCTATCAAGGGCAGTACCCTTATCAAGGCATGCGCATTATCGACCTCGAAACCGATGAGGCTACAGGCCAAAGCGTGCGCGGCGTGGGGCAAGGCGGCTATTCGGCGATCGTATCGTGCGATGGTCAGGCGACGCCTTGGCTTGGCTTTAGCGTACAGTCGATCCTAGCGGAGCGCATCGAAAACGCTGGCTTTGGCCTCGGTGTTTGCGGTCTGATGCGGATGCAGGTGCCGGCAGGGGAGCGTCGCACGTTTACATTCGCCCTCTGTTTTTATCGCGGCGGAATCGTGACGACGGGACTTGCGGCGCAGTATGTATATACCCGGTTGTTTGCCAATCTCGAAGATGTCGCGCGCTACGCGGTTCAGATGCAAGAGTCTCGTATGGCTGCGGCGCGACGGGCAGATACATGGTTGCAGGAAACCAGATTGTCGAGTGATCGGGAGATGATGCTGGCGCATGCAATTCGCAGTTACTACGGCAGTACGCAACTGCTAGAAGCACAAGGGCATCCGCTGTGGATTGTCAATGAGGGCGAGTACCGGATGATGAATACACTGGACCTTACAGTCGATCATGTGTATTTCGAATTGCGTATGAACCCGTGGGTAGTACGTAACGTCCTCGACCAATTTGCAGATCGCTATGCGTACCAGGACGCGGTCAGGTTACCAGGGGATGAGACGGAGTACCCGGGCGGTATCAGCTTTACGCACGACATGGGGGTAGCCAATTGCTTTGCGCCTCCGGGTCGCTCGGCCTACGAAAAAGCAGGTCTTACTGATTGCTTCTCCTTCATGACGCATGAACAACTGGTGAACTGGCTGTGCACGGCTTTGGTGTATATTGAGCGTACGGGTGATGATACTTTCAGTGGCCGGCGTCAAGATCTGATTGAGGCGTGTTTCGAGAGTTTGCTCTTGCGAGATCATCCTGATGCAAGTCAGCGCGACGGCGTGATGAGTGTGGACAGCGCCTTGTGTCTCGGAGGTGCGGAGATCACGACTTATGACAGCCTCGATACCTCTTTGGGTCAGGCGCGCAATAACCTCTATCTAGCCGTCAAAACGTGGGCTGTGTATGTGGCGCTCGCCCGTTTTTGGGCAGAGCGGAACCCTGAAATGGCGCAGCAGGCTCGTGCGCAGGCGGCGTCCTGTGCAGAGACGGTGGTGCGGCATCAGACGAATGACGGATGGATTCCGGCCGTTATGGGAGAGGGCAATCAATCGCGCATCATTCCGGCGATTGAAGGGCTGATTTTCCCGTATTTCTTGGGGTATCAAGAAGAGCTCAGCGAGGATGGGCCGTATGGTGAACTCATCCAAGCTTTGCGGCGACACACAGAGACAGTATTGACGCAAGGAGTCTGTCTGTTCCCTGATGGTGGGTGGAAAATCTCTTCGACAAGCGATAACTCATGGCTCAGCAAAATTTACCTATGCCAAGCGATTGTCGAAGACGTGCTGAGGCTACCTGTCGAGATGGCAGAGGCTGACGCGGCCCATGTCGATTGGCTTACGCACCCTGAACTCTCCTACTATAGTTGGAGCGATCAGGTGGTGGCTGGACGGATTACGCATAGCCGGTATTACCCGCGCGGCGTCACCGCTATTTTGTGGCTTGAAAACAGACGGTAACGTGACGCAATAGCGCCGCTCAGCCGTTATTTCGATAACAATAAAGGATGGGATTCCCTGTGTACACACCACAACCTTCTGACCGTTTTACCTTTGGACTTTGGACAACCGGTAATCGCGGACGTGACCCGTTCGGCAGCGAAGTGCGGCCAGTGCTCTCGCCTGTGGACAACGTAGAGCTCTTGGCGTCCATTGGGGCGTATGGGGTCAATTTTCACGATAATGATCTGCTGCCTATCGATGCAACGCCTGCAGAACGCGAACAGATCTTGCGTGATTTCGAAGCGGCGCTTTCGCGTACAGGCTTGAAAGTCCCGATGGTAACAGTCAATTTGTTTTCAGAGCCGGTCTTTCGCGATGGTGCGTTCACTTCGCACAGCAAACAGGTACGCCAGTACGCCGTACACAAAGCTATGGCATCGATGGATGTCGGTGCGCGCCTCGGAGCAGAGGTGTTTGTTCTTTGGGGCGGGCGCGAAGGCAGTGAAGTGGATGCCGGCAAGGACCCGCGCGATGCGCTCAAATGGTATCGCGAAGGTGTAGATTTTCTCTGTGAATATGCACTCGATCGAGGATACAAGATGCGCCTTGCGCTAGAAGCGAAACCTAATGAGCCGCGCGGCGACATCTTCTTGCCGACAACCGGTGCGATGCTTGGCTTTATCGCCACATTGCAGCATCCAGAGATGGTCGGCGTTAACCCTGAATTTGCCCATGAGGTGATGGCGGGTTTAAACTTCGTGCATCAGGTTGCGCAAGCGCTCGATGCAGGCAAACTGTTTCATATCGACCTCAATGACCAGAAAGGCCCGCGTTTCGATCAAGATCTTCGTTTTGGAGCGGAAAATATCAAGTCCGCTTTTTTCCTCGTGAAGCTGCTTGAGGATGCTGGTTATACAGGTATGCGGCACTTTGACGCGCATGCGCTTCGCACGGAGGATGCATCCGGTGTGCGCGCTTTCGCAGAGGGTTGTATGCGGACGTACCTCATCTTAAAGGAAAAAGCACAGCGCTTCCATAAAGATGCTGAGATTGCAGGTATCCTAAGTGAACTAAGCGCGATGAATGAACAAGGGGCCTTGGTGTATTCCACAGCAGAAGCACAAAGGGTCGCCTCCTTGGCGTTTGATCGGCATGCCCACGCGGCAGTCGGGCTTGGTTATGAGAAGCTTGATCAACTTGTCATGGAACTTTTGCTTGGCGTGCGATGAACGGTGTCGAAAAGTATTGACAAACTCTAGCCTTACGTGCTAGAGTTCACCTAAATGAAAGAGCTCGCTAAGGCAAGCAACGAACAGGCATACCGGGCGAAAGCCAGGGACGCAAAGTTACAGACCTAAGGCCGCAAGGCTATGGTGGCTGAACTACCGAACGCTTGTTTTTTGTTGCCTGGTGTTGCGCAAAGGGGACATGGGTATCGTGCAAGGATCCAAATGGGCAGTGATGGCGCTCTCGGCAACGATCGTCTTGACAGCAGGTAGTGCACCTAGTTTTGCGAAGGATCGCAGTTTTTCCGCTGTACATACCAACGTCGCACAGGACAGGCACGGGCATGGTGATGGTGGGAATCATGGCGGTGGCTATGGCTATGGGAGTGGCTTTGGCAGTGGTGGTAATGGTGGTGGCAGCTACGGTGGCTTTGGTGGCAATGGTAATCATGGTGGTGGCTACGGCGGTGGTGGCAATCAAGGGAATGGCCATGGGAGTCAGAACGGGCAAGGCGCGGCCGTTGCAGGTACGAATCCTGCCGATGCCACTGTTCTTGCGAGCATTCAGAATCTGATCTCGACCTATGAACCACAGATCTCCAGCCTCGCCTCGGTGACGGGATCCGTTTACGGAAGTGACGGCACCTCTCCATCTGTCCTCTCATCCGTGTATGGCGGTGGGACCGTGACATCGTCGGTGTATGGTGGAGATTCCGTTACCTCATCCGTCTATGGTGGCAATTCGTCTGCGTTGTTTTCAGGCACTTTGAATCCATTTTCGCTGAGTCAAATCAATAATGACTTACAGAGTCTCGTATCCTCTATATTCACCAACGACAGTTTCAATGGTATCCTCGCTGCGTTCAACCAGTTGCAATCCGACCTCGGAGCGCTGCAGCAATCCGTGAAAGCATCGGAAAAACAGGCGAGCGAGTGGAACCGGCGCACACAAGGTTTGGAGAACAAACACGCGCAAGCTCTAGCGAGGCTACAGGCTGATGAGACGAGTCTCGAGACCGGATCTGTACCGAATCGAGAGTTTGGTAAGATCAGGGCGGATGCGCATCAGTATCAGGAGACCTGCGAACAGTTGATTCAGCTCTATCAGTCGAATGAGAGCAGTAGCAGTAGCGACTGACCTGTTGCAGGCAGATCAGACGTGAGCGGTGAGGTCTTCCTCGCCGCTTTTTGCCGTTTAAAGTGCTATGATACGAGACAGGAGTGAA
>JAPNUP010000026.1 GCA_026627345.1 Bacillota bacterium
TAATCAGAGGTATAGCACTGCATGAGGGACTAGAGACATTACTGACGATGTATGGGGAAAAGAAAATTGAATTTGAGAAAGAAGTGAGAAAGCAATACGACAACTTCACATTAATAGGAAGACTTGACGGAATAACTGAAGATAACATCGTAGTGGAATTTAAGACAGTATATAAACCCCCAGATCATCCCTATGAAGAACATGTATTCCAAGTACTGATCTATATGAACATGCTAAACACAACAAAAGGAGTAATAGTCTACATAGGGAATAATGAAATGAAAGAGTTCATCGTGGAAGACGGGAAAGTAACAGAACTTGAAACAGGACAAATATTCTTCTCACAATATCACGTGGATGATGAATGGATAAAGAAACAAATAGAAAATTACAAAACAAGAACACTTATAGCACCATTCGATGAATGCAAATTCTGTGAGCTAAAAAAGACGTGTCAGTTCTCGAAGGTGAGGTAACACGATCAGGCACATAATAATCGGAACAAGTGATGACGCAAAAAAGACGAAAGAAGGTAAATTCCTACTTGCACTGACGAAATTAATAGGGAAAGAGGAAATCACATTCACTGAATCGAAAATAATAGGAAGAGATATAACTAAAAATGATGAAATGAAAGAAATCATAAACGACGTCACCTCATTCTATAAGAAGAAAGTACCAGACGTGGTTAAGTTCAAGAAAGGCAAAGTAAGCACGGAAGGAAAAATCGTCCTAGTGTGGGAATATGAAAATGAAAATAAGGATTGAAGGAGAGATCGACGTATCGTTAATACAAGATATTTTCGAAGCACTAGGAACGACAAAAATCAATCTATCAAAGTCAGAAAGACTGAAAGAGATCAAGGAAATTAAAGAGATAGAGGAGAAAATAACACAAGAGGCAACAACGGCACTAGGAATAGAAATTGTCACGAAGGAACTAATCATAATGAGGAGTGGGAAATATATACTACAAGCAGAGGGATAATCTTTTATACTACCAACCCCCATATACTCATATGGGATCTGTAGAAGAAAAAATAAAAAAAATCGAATCTCTACTCCAAAAAGGAATAACAGTAAAAATGAGAAGAGCGGATGGGGCAAAACAAATAGAGGGAATCAGTACAAAAAATGGGGTCATCATAATAAAATTCACTGATGGAGAATTGCTGTTTCTAACAGAAGGACAATTTATGAACAGAGATGTAATAACTGAAAAAGAAAAAAACACGAACATTAACGAAAACGAAATAGAAAACATGTTAAACACATTACAAGAGTTAAAGAAGGAAGGTTACAAATTATTCTTGAAAGGAAAGAAAATAGTAAACATACGAAAAGAAGGAAACTTGATAATAACTGAAACAGAAGACGGAACAATTTATACGCAAAGTCAAAGAGAATTTCTAGAATCCTACAAGACAGCAAGGGTGAAGTAAATGCCAAACCCAATGAGAGATAACATGATCAGGAAACTAGTTACGGAAAGGCTAGAAATGATACGAGAATCAGAACAAGCATACATTATCTATAATAGCAAAGAAGAAAAAATAATAAACATCGAGTTGAAAGAAACTGAAAACTTCGCAAGGATAATAATAACAACAGATAAGGGAATAGTATATGTATTAACACCAGCGGAGTTTCTACGAAAGACAATAAGAACAGACAAAAAGGTGATGAGAGGAAGATGATAACTCATGAATTACGATTCATAATGGGCATATATCCAATAGCAGGATGGTTAGTAGGAATAGAAATTCATACATGTTATCCATCATGGTATGTGTATATAACGGCAATAATTTTTTCACTTTGGAGCTTGTATGAATCGATAATAAATTACATTCAGAAAGGTGAACCAAAACTAATTCTAATAGCAAATGTGTTGGGAGTGATATCAGAAATTGACTTAATGTACCTAGTTAGTAGAAATTTTCCAATAGTAATTCTGACGGGAACATTGTATCTAGTCGGGTATGTTTATCTGGTGGCGTATTTGATAGCGGGAATAATAGTGAACATCATGGACCTAAAAACGAGATAAATGACATAGGGTACGAATGGACAATGAAATGAAACAACGACACAAGATACGATCAACCTAGCTATGACATGGAATGAACCACGAGAACGAATAAATGAGATAGGGTACGAATTCATGGGGAATGAGATACGAGAAAATGAAGAAATGAGAAAGGATACGAGAACACGAGATATGAAATGTGAGAAACGAAAAAATGAGATATGAAATACGAAAATAATGACATAGGATACGAGAACACGAGATATGAAAAACGAAATACGAAGAAATGAGATACGAGAAACGAAAAACGAAATATGAATATACGAAATGTGAAATGTGAAATACGAAATACGAATATACGTGATATCAAATACCATATGGGGGATATGTGGTATGTATCTTCTTATATAGAGGCAATGACTTAGGATACCAAATACCAAATACCAATGTCTTATGTCAAATGTCTTATCCCTATGTCAATACCTTATGTCTTATTTGGTATCCTCAT
>JAPNUP010000035.1 GCA_026627345.1 Bacillota bacterium
ATCACAAACAGCGACAAGATTGCTGCAAGAACAATGAAGCAGAGACTTAAAATCATAGGAAGAGCACGGTTAACCTGAAAGAGGGAGCCTGCTATCCATCCAACTGGCGTACTTATCAGGAGGATTACAGCAAAGATAAAAGCCTCCTCGCTGTCTATTATGTCATAGAGGTGGTTAAGCTGTAACTATGACCCATTTAGAGAGGGAGCGTAGTTACAGTGGAAAATAGAAAAGAAGAGATTGATCTGTTTCAGCAAGCACTGGGTTTGCCCTACCCATGGTTCGTGCGTTCGAGAAGTTTCAATTTAGAAGAGGGGCAGTTTGATATCTACCTTGATTTGCACGAGCATCCGACGTTTACTTGCTCAGT
Organism: Bacillota bacterium; assembly: GCA_026627345.1. Lineage (GTDB taxonomy): Bacteria > Bacillota > Bacilli > Alicyclobacillales > SLC66 > JAPNUJ01. Next base: position 371 of record JAPNUP010000035.1, read on the forward strand.
CTGTGGCTCTGAAGACCAACCCTATTACGACATGGGCAGCACAGAGCAGACATGGCGGCATCTGGACCTCTGGGAGTTCAAGACCTTCTTGCATGCACCGCATCCCCGGGTCAAGTGCAAGACGTGCACAACAGTGAAGTTTGCTCGTCTTCCTTGGACTCGCTTCAACTGCAGTTTCACCTTGAAATTTGAGGCGTGGGTAATGGAATTAAGCAAACAGATGCCCGTCAAACCAGCGTCTCGTATCATTCGCGAACATGACACTCGTATCTGGCGGATCATCCATTTTTATGTGGACAAGGCGATGGAGAACCAGGATCTGTCCTCCGTCCGGCGCATCGCTGTGGATGAAACGTCCTCTCGCAGGGGACATCAGTATGTCACGGTAGTGATTGACAGCGACACCCGCAAGGTGGTGTTTGTGACAGAAGGCAAGGATCGCCACACCATCGGACAATTTGCCGAGCACTTGTCCGAACATCAAGGGACCCCGGCTCAGATCAAGGAGTACTGCTCTGACATGTCTGGCGCCTTCCTGGCAGGGATGCAGGAACAATTCCCGGATGCACGACAGACCATTGACAAGTTCCACGTCATGAAGCTGCTGGGTGATGCGGTAGACGAAACGCGGCGCAAAGAGCAACAGCGTGCTCCGGAGTTAAAGAAGACACGGTATCTCTGGCTTCGCAACGAGCGGGATTTGACAACTGACCAGAAGAGCCGACTGGCTACGCTCTCCACCAGCTTTCTGAAGACAGCCAAGGCGTATCAACTCAAGGTTGCCTTTCAGGAGTTCTGGAACAGTTCAGTTCGTGTGGCGCCGCTGCACATGCAGATTTGGTACGGATGGGCGATGCGGTCGAAAGTCCCCGACATGATGAAGGCGGCTCAGACGATCCGCAAGCACGCCATGGGCATCCTGCACTGGTTTGAAAGCCGGATGACGAACGGGCTCATCGAGGCGATCAATGGACTGATCCAAGCAGCCAAACGCAGAGCTCGGGGATATCGCACAACCCGCAACTTGATTACGATGATCTATTTGATCGGAGCCGCTCTACCGCTATAACAAAAGCATATAGGGTATGGGAAGCGTCGCCGCCCATCTGCGCTCCTATCCACCTACAGGATTGACGAAACTGTATTTCGCTATACATCTGGGCGGGCTTGTGGAGCCGTGAGCCCGTTCATTTGTGCTCCTATCCAATGCTTTTATCATAGGCTTCTACCCTGCTACATCGAGAGTGATAGGTGCACTTTCACAGTAGGGAGCGAGGAGCCATAAAACAAGATAATCTGTAAATCCATTTAATATTCCACATCAGGTATTATGCTGGACCTTTTTCCAATCTATGCATTAGTCACGATAGTCATTCTGAATGATAGCCCAACCTCTTGTCAAGATACCTTGACGAGTTTATCCAAAAAATACAGTCTGCAAATAAGTGGCATCGCGAGGCCTTCCGACCGAACACTTACGTGGCCGCTACGAGGAGCTAGGGC
>JAPNUP010000145.1 GCA_026627345.1 Bacillota bacterium
GTGCGCAAGGAGATCACGGAGATTCGCGACAAGTACGGAGATGATCGCCGCACGCGCATCATCGCTGCAGAAGGTGAAGTCAATGAGGCGGATTTGATCCAGGAGCAAGAAGTTGTCATCACCATCACGCACACAGGCTACATCAAGCGTCTGCCAAGCAGTACGTACCGCAGTCAGCGTCGCGGTGGTCGAGGCGTGACTGCGATGGGGACGAAGGAAGAGGATTTCGTTGAACACCTCTTTATCACCTCGTCGCATAACAACCTGTTGATCTTCACAAACAAAGCCAAGGTCTATAAACTGATGGCCTATGAGTTGCCTGAAGCCAGTCGCACCGCGAAAGGCACTCCGATCATTAACTTGATCAATATTGAGCAAGGGGAGAAAATCTCTGCGGTCATCCCTGTCAGTACAACGGATCTCGAAGGGGAAGACTACTTCCTGTTCACAGGCACACGCCATGGCATTGTCAAGAAGTCGCCGCTTAGCAACTTCGCGAACATTCGCAAAGGTGGGCTGATCGCTCTGGGTTTGCGCGAGGATGATGAACTCATCAGTGTGCGCTTGACGGATGGCAACCAAGATATCATCATTGGAACCAAGTACGGGATGTCTATTCGCTTTCCAGAGTCAGATGTGCGTCCGATGGGCAGAAACGCAGCAGGTGTCAAAGGGATCTCTCTTGATGCACGCGATGAGGTCATCGATATGGACGTCGTTCAGCCAGATACCACGGTTCTTGTAGTCACCAGCAAAGGGTACGGCAAACGCACGTCGATCGACGACTACCGTGTGCAAACGCGCGGCGGCAAAGGGATCAAGACGCTCAATGTCACCAATAAGAACGGACCTGTGGTCGGTTTGAAGATGGTCTATGACAATGAGGACCTCATGATTATCACCAATACGGGTGTTGCGATTCGTATTCACATGGATGGCATCTCCACGCTCGGACGCAATACACAAGGGGTCAAGCTGATCAATGTCGGGGAGGCGGAGGTCAGCACGGTCGCCAAGATCGCAGCCTCTGACGATGAACCTGTGAGTGAGTGATCGTAGTGTCGGATGCTGACCGGAGGGTTGCAACCTCCGGTCGCTTCCCTTCATCAGATGCGTCGATGCGTCTGTAAAGGAGGTCAGTTGGGTATGGAATTCGTCGTACAGCAAGGTGCCATGTGGCTTTCTCTCGCCATCTTATTGATGGTGCTCGCCGTTCTATTGCACCTCGTTTTGCCGAAGAATCTTCACTGAGGACAGCTTTAGAAAAAACCTCGCCTGAGCGGTTGACACCGGATAGGCAGGCGTGCTATATTACTACTTGTCGCCGCGAGGCCGGGCCGAGAAAAACCTGACCAGACGGGGCCGGGCAAGCCTTTCGCAGTGCGGATGAGCGAGCCTTGAAGTGAATTGTGGATCCTTGAAAACTAAACACGTATCCAAGTCGCTGCAAGCGATTGTAGCGCAACAACCACGCGAGTAAGGCAAGTGTTCACGCAAGTGAGCACCGCCGAAACAGTAGGAGACGCAAGTCTCGTACATGATTCGAGAGTTTGATCCTGGCTCAGGACGAACGCTGGCGGCGTGCCTAATACATGCAAGTCGCACGGACACCTTCGGGTGTCAGTGGCGGACGGGTGAGTAACACGTGGGTAACCTGCCTCACAGCCTGGGATAACGCCTGGAAACGGGTGCTAATCCCAGATAGATTCTTAGACCGCATGGTTTGAGGAGGAAAGCTGCCGCAATGCAGCACTGCGAGATGGGCCCGCGGCGCATTAGCTAGTTGGTGAGGTAACGGCCCACCAAGGCGACGATGCGTAGCCGACCTGAGAGGGTGACCGGCCACACTGGGACTGAGACACGGCCCAGACTCCTACGGGAGGCAGCAGTAGGGAATCTTCCGCAATGGGCGAAAGCCTGACGGAGCAACGCCGTGTGAGCGATGACGGTCTTCGGATTGTAAAGCTCTGTCAATTGGGACGAGCGGCATGGAGAGGGAATGCTCTGTGCGAGACGGTACCAGAGAAGGAAGCCCCGGCTAACTACGTGCCAGCAGCCGCGGTAATACGTAGGGGGCAAGCGTTGTCCGGAATGACTGGGCGTAAAGCGCGCGCAGGCGGTTTCTTGCGTCTGAGGTGA
>JAPNUP010000149.1 GCA_026627345.1 Bacillota bacterium
CGGAAGCAGAAATAACTGGCTCTGGTTGTACGGACGAAAGGTCTTTTTCATAGCAGGTAATCACTCCTAGCACACTTGTTATCGCTCCCTATCTATTCGACGCACACACCCTAAAATCCTTGATTACTAGGACAGCCTCCTGATATGAACGAGGCCTGTCAAGTTTCCCAGGTCACGTTGGTTTTCCCCATAAATCCGGAGTTTTCGGTCGTCAAGAGACCGTGGAATACCGCAGCGCAGTGAGGATATGCCGCGAAAGTTCTTGACGAGGCACTTTCAGACCATACTCGACCAAGGGGATGTCGACCAGAGGAAGACATTCTCCTTAGCTATGACAGATAGAGTGAAAAGCCTGGCTCGAAGGCAAATCTTCTGCAACGGTCGGCAATCTGATATACGCGGGTTGGGTACCGCAAGTCATACCTCCGTCAAGGGCTGCCTCGGACTAGGATCGTGCATTCGGCAATAGGCCTAGCACATAGGAGGCTCGAGGATTCCCTGTCCCGGGATTTGCCTCCGAGCCCGACCTTCCACTGCTTGTGAACGCGACGATCTGTTTAGTAGGGTCGCCTCAGATCTCTAGACTACACTGCGGTTTCCTGAGGCACGTCATATCGTTCCACTTGGCATGCGATGGCCCAAATAAACCCTAGTAACTCCCGAGCTACTGCGGCGACGGCCACACCGGAATCTTTCCCTCGAGATATCAGTTTAAAATACTTGCGATGTAACCGGTCTTGTGCCTTCCAAGCGATCATCTGTGCTTGTGGCTTCTGCCCCTCTTGCCGTTTGCGCAATGCCCCTTTAAGAGCAGGCTTGTAGCGATAGCTCCAAGCCGATTCCACTACCGCAAAACGCACATGCGTATTGCCTGTCTTCGTAATCCCCCCTTGCCAGCGACTACTTCCACTAGAGTATTCCCGTGGAACGAGCCCCGCATAGGCCATAAGCTGTTTGGGGCTTCGAAACCGAGAGAATTTCCCCACTTCTGCGACAAGGGTAACCGCCGTCACTTCGGCTACGCCGCGCAGCGTCTGTAAAGCTTGAATCACCGGTGCATGAGCACTTTCTGTTGCCTGGGCGTGCATTTCTTGTTCCAGGCGCTTGATTCGCTCCTCAATTTCGTCAATTTGGTGCCAGTATTCTTGAAAGGCAATCTGCTGCGCACGATGTTCCCACTTCAGCATGTTCAGCCATTGTCGGTGTTTGGTAGTCCAATTACGGACACCGGATGGCGCACAGAGACCCGCGCGCAGCAAGAACTTCGATAGTCTGTGCCGGGCCCGTAACAAATCTTCCTTGGCATCTTGCCTGGCCCGAACCAAATCTCGCAGGGCTTCGTCCTCTTCCCCAGGAACCCACACCGCGGTGAGTTCGCCAGATCGCAAGAGTTGCGCCAGTCGCAAGGCATCCCGTCGATCCGTCTTGACGCGATCTCCTTGTCGTTTCGGAATCAGAGACGGCGCAACCACCATACAAGAGATGCCCATCACTTTCAGTTGGCGATAGATCCCGTATCCGGTTGGACCCGCCTCATAGCACACTTCCAGATCTGCGCTGTCTCCAATTTTCTTCATCAGTTTGCGAATCGCTTCCGGTGTGTTTTCAACGTTGCCCAGTGACCGTGGTGCTTCTCGACCCGCATCTGCCACCGCAACTGCGATCATCTCCTTGGATACGTCTAAACCCACATATTTTGTGGTATTCTGCATAGTACCGGCTCCCTTCGTATTGTGGCTCTGTACTGGGTTTCCCTACCTCCAGTGTAACCCACGTGACTACGATTTAAGGGGCCGGCCTCGTTCATTATGACTAGTAGTAGGCCACACGATCTCAAGCCGTAATTTTTGTTAGGGAATGCGGTGCGTCTGTAGGGCGAGCTCGAGACTGTAATAACAAGCGCTGTAGTTGTACGATCTGTTCATCTAAAATTTGGCTGATGGCGATCACTTTTTCATGCAGAAGATTTCCATGACACGCGGCCACATCCGCCATCTCTTTCCGTAAAGCGTCAACCTTCGATCGAATTATAGCCATCTCTCCACTTTTCCCCACACCGATCCCCCATATTCTTATCTGTAGAACCCCCTCGACTACTATAATCGGCATACGAACCATTTCGTGTCGAATCTTGTCGTGACAAAAAAGATTCACCGTATTGGGCAAATCATCCTGTTATGTTTACATTCGCGTAGAGTCGTGACACCGAAAAAGTATACGTATCGATGAGGTGAATATCGTGTCCACTTGATTCCCGCCTCTCAGGCGGTCGCCTGCAGTCACGCGCCGAGTGACAACGACCTTTGACAGCCGCGCCTACCTTGGCTGTCAAAGGTCTAACTATTAACAACCCGTCATTACTGTACCTCAGTCCCTAAAGATGCATCCCGTTGCCCATCGGGTTGGACGATCTGTAAAAACTTCTGGAGATCTCCCCTAAAGAGTCGAATCTCTTGTTGTAGTTGTGCACTCTCCTGCCGACTGTGCCAGTGCATCTGAGCCATCTGATTCCAAATTCCTTGCTGTTCTTTCCACTGGCGAGCGATACGCTCCTCTTGCTCTGCGTTTGACTCTCCCCGGTACTCCGAATCTTTCCTTTGCTCTCGTATCGCAATGGTCAACGCGCCGATGGCTTCACGCAGTTTTCGCAATTCCTCAATGGTCAGGTCGCGACCCTCTCGTATGGATTCCTCTATGCTTTGCATTTGGCGGGGCATAAAGTGTTGGTAACTTCCTTGTGCGGACAGCGGATATGGATTCATCGGTCACGTTCCTTCCTGTATTCGATTCCCCGATATGGTATACCGTGTTGCGCAAATCGGAAATTTGTCCGGCATCATTTGGGCCTGCCCAAACCGCTCTCCTTCGCTTCATGAACGGGACTCATTGCATAACCCGAATTACGCATAAAGGTCCAATGCATGGGTGAGCACTTTCGGGATATCCTATACCAGACTTTGTAAGAGCAGGGTGCCACGCCGTCTGTGAAACATTCTCTCTACTTCTCTGTTTCCATCGCAACCTATTAGGAGGAGACATATTGAACAAGTTTGCTGTCATCTCAGCGCTAATCCTCACACAGGTGATACCCCTCGAAAACCACGCACACGCCGCGTCTACAGCAGATCTGACACCTGTAGGGGCCTCTATGGAGTTTCGCGTTGGCACTCCACAGTCACACCCGGTCGCTGGCGCGCGCATCTTGGTGATCGATCCGAACACTGGAAAAGTAATTAAGTCAGGATTCACCAATGCGCAAGGCCGATGGCACACCTTTGTTACCACTGCACAGGATCCGCGTTTCATTGGTGTGCGCCATATGGGGATGGCCACCGTTATGACTTTTGCGAAAGGGTATAACGAGACGCTGATCCTCCAGGCGCCTATTGAGCCACAAGAAGTACAGCCCATCACGCTGGTTCCTTATCGATCTGGTCAGCGCAATGAGCCATTCGTTGATCAAGGTAATCTTCATCGACACGTGATAGCCGCCTTGATCGCTGCCTATGCAGAACGTCAAGGTTTTGTACACCAAGCAGCCATAAAGACAGAAGGTTTGTACTCACCTTGGATTCCGGCCCTACATATCGATCCGGCCCGAATTGCGAGGTGATGATCGTGCGTCAGATACAGCGAATGACACTGAAAGTAGCAATCTGTGCGGGTATGTGCCTGCTGACATCAACCCGCACGGCGTGGGCGCAACCAATTGCGGCGCATCACACGTTGTATAACACCCCTGCTCCACAAGTTATTCATGTAGCTATCCGAGCCTTTAATAACCCGCGGGGGAACATTTTGTGGGTGCAAACGGTCGGATTTCAGGAGTACTGTGCGGACGTCTTACCAAACGAATGGTTTCCCTCTTGGAGCGCAGACTCTTTACATGCCGGCGCTTTAGCAGTGAAAATGTTCGCTTGGTATCACCATCTGCACCCCGTCACGATCGGTGGATTTACGTTTGATGTGGACAATACGACCAACTTTGAGACCTTTCGTCCTTTAAGTGGCACACCGGCAACAGATCGCGCCATCCAAGACATTTGGCCCTATGCCTACACCTATGCCGACGGCGGCATCGCCCCTCTCGATTACCAAGCAGGATGGCGTGGTAGCGCAAATTGGTCACTTTTTCATTCTCAGCGCATGTCGCAGTGGGGCTCGTCCTACCTGTCGGATAACGGATTCAATTACCTGCGCATTCTTGGATTTTATTACACTGATCGCGTATTGATGGCGATGCCCAATTAGACGTTTCGCAGCCCACTATCACGTATCACTCAGGAGGTAATCACCTTTGACTATACAAGCGGATATTCCGGATATTCACACAAGCCTCGACACCAATGTGAACTATCTAAACGCCTTGCTCGGTGTCGGCCAAGGACCAGGTCACAGCTGGGACATCATGGCCAAGCCATTTGGGTACGGGAATCTGCGAATGATGGCGTACGTACTAAACGGCTACTTTCTCACGATGAACATGGTGCTCATTCTCCAAGAGTTTGAAAAGCACGTCTTGCTGTTTCAACAAAATCATCAAAATCAATCTGATTCGCTTCATGAATTGGTCGACTATCTCAACAAAAACGTAGGTTTTGTACAGGTGCAAACGATCACCAAGATGCAAGATGCGATTCGCTTCATTCTCTCTGGCCCGCTCATCACCTTTATCGACGGGTTCGAATACGCGTTCATGATTGACACGCGGATCTATCCGATGCGCAGTATTGAACCAACGGAAGTCGAACGCGTCATTCGCGGACCGCGTGATGGGTTTGTGGAAACCATGCTCATGAACACCGCCCTCATTCGTCGCCGCTTACGCGACCCCGCGTTACGCGCGGAACTGATGCAAGTCGGCACGCGATCGAAAACGGACGTTACGTTGATGTATCTATCCGATGTCGCCGATCCACAGCTCGTGGCCAAGGTGCGCCAGTCCTTACAGTCGATTCGCGCTGACATCGTCTCCATGGCGGAACAAGCCGTCATCGAGCTAATCAGCAAAGTCGGTTGGGGATTTTACCCGGTGGCGCGGTATACGGAACGTCCGGATGTTGCCGCCACGGCACTCGTCGATGGCCATGTGGTCATCATTGTGGATACCAGTCCAGAAGTGATCATCGCGCCGATCACGCTCTTTCAACTCTTGCAAACACCAGAGGAATACCACATCTACCCGGTACTTGGCACCTATGCGCGGGCAGTCAGTCTAGTGGCCAACTTGATCAGTGTTTTTTTACCGGGTCTCTTCTTGCTGGCTAACTTTCATCCCAACACGATTCCCAGTTTCTTTAGCTTTCTGAAAGTCGACAAGCAGACACCCATCCCTTTGTGGGGGGAATTGATGATTGCCGAATTTGCCCTCGATGTGCTTCGAAAGGCAGTGCTCAATACACCGACAAACATTGGCGCCATGGTCAGCATTATCGCCGCCTTTGCGTTTGGTGAGTTGGCGCCAAATGTAAATTTTCTTCAGCCAGAGGTGCTTCTCTACATGGCGTTCGTGCTTGTCTCTCAGTTTGCTCTTCCCTCCTATGAACTAGGATCAGCCAATGAAGTGAGCCGGTTTTGGATCATCATCGTGACTCAGATTGGCCATTCCCTCGGATTCAAAGCCTGGGGATTCCTCTTTGGCGTTGTCACATGGCTCCTCTATTTAGCCACGCGAAAATCTTTTGGCGTTCCGTACTTATGGCCCTTGATTCCATTTAAATGGGCCAATGGTCTAAAGGAGATCCTGATTCGAAGGCCCCTCGATCGCGTGCAAGGGCGCCCCGGTATCCTCAGACCTAAGATGCAAAAGCGTGCCTGATAGGAGGAGTTCAAAATGACCGATGTACAAAGGAAAATGCGCGCGATCGCCGAGCAAGGCCAGCAGAGCAAACAACGGAAAGCTGACGATAAGAAACGGCAGCAGAGCGAATCCGACATAACTCTCCAAGCAATGTGCGCGATATTCGAACAGTTATGCAACGAATGGGTTGCCGGCGATGAACGTTTACACCTAAATCCAGTGACTGCGGATTCGCCCGCATTCTCCATTGAGTATCGCAAGCGAACCCACTCTGTGACACCCACGCTTCTGATAACTGGCACATGTAAAGGCAGCAATGTAGAGGTTCAGATCTCGGATGGCAAATGGGAGCAGGTCAAAGGGGTGCTTGGTTCGTGGGGGGACTGGGCTGATGAACGCACTGTGTACTCGGGGAAACTTTGTTTGGAGGACATGCAATCAGCGATAGAACCGGCTTTTTTGCAGTGGTATAAAGAGGCTATCGACGCACCGGATGAGCACCCCGACACGTGATGAAACCACGTTGTGCAACCTTCATCGAATATTGACGGAACTCTATTCGGAATAGTAGGGATATACACTAGCCTCGTTACATAGACTGAGGTATAAGCCCCTGCCTAGCCATTCATCGAAGAGGACGGGCCCTATGAGGAAAATGAACGCTTACAACACGAACGACTGGGGTGCATGTCCATCACCACAATTTTGGGTAAATACGAACGTGTTTTGTACCAAAGGGTTTGTGAGCAACTGTGGGAAAACGTATTTTTTAACCATTTGAACAATGGATCCTATACGCTCGATCAACTTCACCACTTTGCCATTCAGTTTCAGCTCTTCGATCAGTTCTGTCACCTTCAATTTCCGCAGGCTATTCTACAGGCTGCTACGAGTCTGGAACTAGCCTCCGCTTTGACGCTTTCGACTCCCATAGAGCGAGCAGACCCGGATACGACGTATCGTCGATTTCTACTGTCTGTCACACCGACTCATGATAAAAGTGTACCTTCTGATGAATCGGCATCTCCTGCCCTCATGGCTTGGAAAACCAAGCTTCTTGAATTTTGTCAGGCAGCTTCCGCACCGGAGGTATTGATAGCCGTTGAATGGTACTCCCTACGGTGTAAGCACGAGATCATGATCAGCCTGGCGCAAGGACTTCGTCATCCCGTGTATCAACGGCACGGGGTACTCGATTTGCAATTTTGGGATGAACATGCCCGTGAACCCTACGGGCCCGTAGAGACCCCTTTCTTTGGTTATGCGCAGCTTCAACAAGTGAGTGCATCACAGTGGTGCAACATTCTGATGGCTGCCGCGTATCTCATGGATTCAATTATGGATCTATTCAATGAATGGCACAACGAAATGATGAAGCTTTGGATCTGTTCGAGATTAAGGCAATCCGAGTAGCGCCAGTCCCTTGCTCAGCCCACAGGTCTCGGGATCGTAGTCGATTTCGGTTTACTTCGGGGGCTTGGCTGTTGCGCTGACTCGAGCCATCTACGGGATGGGAACACAGTACAGACGCATGTCTCTCATTGATGCCGAACGAGACGCACCTTGATTCATTCTGGTCAATGCTATCATGCTGAAGATCGGGGAGGACAGACGTGTCCACTCACATGCCGCCATCCATACGCTTCAGAAAATCTCATGATTGAAGTACCATACGGGATAGCCGAACATTTGTGCCAAGTCTGTTTTCTGCCAAGTAATCTCCGCATAGTCGGTTTGTACGCGCACGGTTGCCTGCAGTATCGCGGCCGTCGCAGGGTTTCCGCTTAGAT
>JAPNUP010000030.1 GCA_026627345.1 Bacillota bacterium
GTAGCTGTCTTTACAAGAAACTCGGGCGGCACGAGTGAGGGTGGCTATGCAAGTTTGAACTTAGGGCTCCATGTCGGAGACGATCCGAAGCGGGTGCTACAGAACCGTGAACGGCTCGGAGACATGGTGGGCCTTTCGCCACAGCGAATCACGTACATGGAACAGGTTCATGGAAATGAAGTCGCCGTGGTTGGCCGAGAAGACGTCGGTCGCGGTGCACAGGCGTTGGAAGATGCCGTGAAAAATTGTGATGGCCTCGTGACTAGCGTTGAAGAAGCGGGACTCGCTGTACTCGCTGCTGACTGCGTACCCATCTTGATGGCTGATCCGGTCGCGGGTGTGATTGCCGCTACGCATGCAGGATGGCGCGGCGCGACAAGTGGTGTCGCTACGGCGACGGTCGAACAAATGGTTCGTCAAGGCGCGCAACGAGAACGCATCTGGGTGGCGTTCGGTCCAGCTATTCGGGGCTGTTGTTACGAGGTGGATGGGCCGGTGATCAGGGCAGTCGAGCAAGCGTACAAGCGCTTCGCCCCAGCACGTAGACCGGCTATGGCGCGGGGATCGTCTCGTCTGCATGCCCAACTCGACTTACCAAGTCTTTGCTGGCATGAGCTGCAAGAAGTGGGCATTAAGGCGAACCACTTTGTGGATGTGGCGGTTTGCACGAGCTGCATGGGCGGACAATTCTCTCATAGAGCGAGTCATGGGCAAGCAGGGCGCCATGCTGGGGTCATCTGGCGACGTAAGAGGAGGTAAACGATTGTCCGACCTTGAACTGTACGAGCGTGGAGTGAAAGAGCGACTTGTCCACTTGCAGCAAGAGGTCGCGCAAGCAGCTGCCCGCTCTGGAAGAACATCCGATGCTGTGCGAATCGTCGGTGTATCCAAGTATATCGATTTGGCGCAAACAGAAATCCTCGCCAAAGTCGGGCTGTCTGATCTCGGGGAAAATCGCTGGCAAGTCGCGCAACCTAAAGTCGAAGCGAAGCTGCCTGTGACTTGGCACTTTATTGGTCCGCTACAAACGAATAAGGCGCGCAAAGTGGTGCAACACTTTGGTCTCATTCATACACTGGATCGAATAGAACTCGCGCGCGTACTGTGCGCAGAGGCGACAGCACAGGGACGGATCGTAAAAGCGTTGATGCAAGTGAATATCGCCCGTGAACCGCAACAGTCTGGCGTCGATCCGAATCGGGTAGAAGCCTTGCTAGAAGAGATTTCAACACTGGGGCAACTGCAGGTTGTCGGGTTCATGATGATCGGTACCCAAGGTGCAGGTGAGGCGTTATTGCGCAGGCAATTCTCCTGGCTGCGCGAATTGCGAGATGGCGTGGCCCAGCGTTGCGGACTGCCGCTAACGGAACTTTCCATGGGAATGTCGAACGATTTTGCCCTCGCGATTGAGGAAGGCGCGACACTGGTTCGTATCGGACGGAGATTAGTACTCGAAAATTGTTGAATTATGATGTATTCTATAAAGTAGACTACTAGAACTAGATGGATGCGCAGATGAGTGTTGGTAGACTCGCGTATGGAAAGGAGGACCATTAGATGTTTCAACGGGTGATGAACTTTCTTGGCCTCGGACCGGATGAGGAAGAATTCGACGAGGAAGAAGGCATGATGGAGGAGCAGATGGGGGAACCTGAGCAGGATCCCTTTGTCAACGCAAGGCGCGGTACTGTCGTGAACCTGCATACACAAAAGCAGGTGCGGGTGATTCTATCTGAGCCAGCGACCTATGAAGATGCGCAGGCTATCGCAGATCATTTGAAAGCGCACCGCTCTGTCATCGTCAACTTACATCGTTCGCCCTATGATCAGGCACTTCGCGTCGTCGATTTTTTGAGCGGTTGTGTGTATGCGCTCGGTGGCAATATGCAAAAGCTAGGGCATAACATTTTTTTGTGTGCGCCGGATAATGTGGATATTCAAGGTACGATCAGTGAATATCTAGCCGGTGAGACGAGATCGCATTTGAGGTGACAGATTGGCGGCACTGGTGATTAACGCGGTTTGGTTTGTACTCGAGGCTTATTGGTATGTCTTGTTCGCGCGCCTCTTGCTCAGTTTTTTTCCGGATATCAGTCAGACGGCGCTCGGACGCATTCTCTTTCGCCTGACGGAGCCTTATCTCGGTGCATTCCGGCGGTTTATTCCTCCTTTGCGTTTTGGCGGAGGGTATCTGGACATCTCTTACATAGTCGCCTTTGTCGCTTATTGGTTCGTGGAGAAAGGCGTTCTTTTTCTCCTGCAACTTCTGTTTAGCGGCATAGGTCCGATGTAAGGCGAGATCGCCATGCGCGAGGAGGCGTTGGTTCACTATCGGTCTGAGGAGCGGCCCTTGTTAAAACGTCTTCATGACTTGGTCGCGCGAGTGGAGAAGACAGGGAGACCGGCACTGACTGAATTTCTCACGCCCCGAGAGAGGCGGATGGCCGAAGGCGCTGTCAAGAACACAGCGGTGGCGTTTGCCGGATTCGGCGGGTACACCGGCGCCGAACGCGTGCGCGGATGCTTTTATGATGCCGGGGACACGCCACTTCAGCTGAATTACCAAGTCGCGTGTTTGCGGGTCACCTTTTGGTCTGGGGACGGCTTTGTGCGCCATGGGGACGTGCTCGGGTCACTCATCGGGCTTGGCATCGAACGTGATCGGGTCGGAGACATCGCGATCTTGGATTCAGATGCGTACATCTTTTGTACAGAGACGGTAGCACCCATTTTTCTCGGGCAGTGGACGAAGGCTGGGCGGGTGACGATCGTGCCGCGTCAGATCGAGCTCAGTCAAGTGCCGGATATTCCTGCACCGAAACTTGACGAGAAAGTATTCACCTTGCAGAGTTTGCGCCTTGATGCCTACGTCGCACATGCATTCGGTATGTCTAGGGCCAAGGCGATTGAGCCTATTGAGACTGGAAAAGTCGCGCTCAATTTCAGCCCATGTACGAATCCGTCTACAGAGATCGATGTGGAGGATATCATCTCTCTTCGCGGCAGTGGCAGGACGCGTGTTCTCTCGCTTGAAGGGGAATCGCGCAGCGGTCGCACTTTTATACGCATAGGTCGCTATGTTTGATGATTTTGCACACAGATTATCGTATGCCAGGGGGTAAAAACGTGCCTTTGACACCGCTTGATATTCATAATAAAGAGTTTAAGCGTTCTATGCGCGGGTACAATGAAGATGAAGTCAATGACTTTCTAGACCGCATCATTAAGGATTACGAGGCGATCATTCGTCAGAACAAAGAACTAGAAGAGCGAAACGGACAGTTGGAAGAGCAGATCAAGCATTTTCGGATGATGGAAGATTCCCTTGGCAAGTCGATTATGCTGGCACAAGAGACGGCGGAAGAGCTGAAACAAAACGCCCGCAAGGAAGCGCAGTTGGTCATTCGTGAAGCCGAGAAAAACGCTGACCGGATCGTGCAAGATGCTCTGAATAAAGCGCGCAAGTCTGCGCTAGAGTTAGATGAGGTGCGCAAACAGGCGTCGATTTATCGCGCGCGCTTTCGCTCCCTTTTACAGGCACAGGCAGAGATGCTTGAGACTTCTGAGTGGGATCATTTGACGACTGGGGAGCATTCTGAGTAAGATGTAGACAGTGACATAAAGAGGATCGATGATGAGGACAGTAAGGCGGCCACGAGCGCAAAGAGAGCCCGACAGACGGTGAGAGTCAGGACGTGACAGGCCGCTTGAAGATCACCTCGGAGATGTTGCGTGAAAGCGTCAAGCGCTTGTCTTGATCTGCCGTAGCGTAACCGCCTGACGCTCGTTATGGCGTCATTTGAGGCAAGTGCGGTTATGTGTGACCGTGATTGTGAATTAGGGTGGTACCTCGCGACTGACGTCTGCGCCCCTGACCGGGCTGCGGGCTTTTTTTGTTTATGTACAATCATCGACAGGAGGACTGACAATTGGATTACGATCAGACATTAAACTTACCTGTGACCGATTTCCCGATGCGGGGCAACTTGCCGAAGCGCGAGCCGGAGATTCTCAAAAAATGGATGGAGATGGACCTTTATACACAAGTACAAGCGAGTAAGGCCGGGAAACCGAAATTCATCTTACATGATGGGCCACCGTATGCCAACGGCGATACGCACCTTGGTCATGCGCTGAACAAGTCGCTAAAGGACTTTGTAGTGAAGGCGCGATCGATGGCGGGTTACGACGCGCCTTATGTACCAGGGTGGGATTGTCATGGCCTCCCTATCGAAAATGCGATTATCAAAGCGCATAAAATTAATCGTAATGATATGTCAATCGTCGCTTTTCGCGAGGCGTGCACCAATTACGCATGGGGTTTTATCGACGTGCAACGTGAGCAGTTTCAACGTTTTGGTGTGCGTGGGGATTTTCAACACCCGTACGTCACCATGGACCCCTCATATGAGGCCGCACAGATCCGGGTGTTTGGCGCTATGGCTTCGCGTGGGTACATTTATAAAGGCAAGAAACCGGTCTACTGGTGTCCTACGTGTGAAACGGCTTTGGCCGAGGCGGAAATTGAGTACGAGAATCACCGTTCACCTTCCATCTACGTCGCGTTTGCCATGCGCGATAGCCACGGGGTTTTGCCTGAGGGCTCAGAGATCGTCATCTGGACGACTACACCATGGACGATTCCGGCTAATCAGGCGATTGCTCTCGGTCGGGATTTTGATTACGCCTTAGTGGCGGTGGCAGGTCGCAAGCTATTGATAGCGAGTGAACTCGTCGACGAAGTCCTCAAAGCCATCGCACTAGACGGCGTTCCACATGAAATTGTCCAAGTGATCAAAGGGTCGCAACTCGATCGCAGTGTCGCGATCCACCCTTTGTACGGTCGCGATTCGCTCGTGATTCTTGGTGATCATGTGACGCTAGACAGTGGAACGGGGGCTGTGCATACAGCGCCGGGACACGGAATGGACGATTACTTGGTGGGACTGCAGTACGATTTGTCGGTGTTCGCGCCGCTTGACGACAAAGGGCGGTTTACCGATGAGGCACAACCTTATACTGGGCAGTTCTATGAGAAAGCCAACGCCGCCGTCTGCGCAGATTTGACCGAAAAAGGCGCGTTGCTTGCCAATCATGCGTTTGATCACCAGTATCCTCATTGCTGGCGGTGCAAAAAGCCTGTGATTTTTCGTGCCACCGAGCAGTGGTTTGCTTCGATTGCCGCTTTTCGCGATCAGATGCTCGAGCAAATTGAGCAAGTCGACTGGGCCATCCCATGGGGGAAAGTGCGCCTGTTTAATATGGTCGCGCAGCGCACGGACTGGTGCATTTCCAGGCAGCGCTCATGGGGTGTGCCGATTCCGGTATTTTACTGCAACGCATGCAACGAACCCCTGTTGACAGAAGCGAGCACGGACCATGTCGCCTCCTTGTTTGCCGAGCACGGTTCCACGGTATGGTTCGCGCGCGAGGCAAAGGACTTGCTGGCGCCGGGATTACAGTGTGCGTGCGGCAGTACCGATTTTCGCAAAGAGACGGATATTATGGACGTGTGGTTTGACTCTGGAAGCAGTCACATGGCGGTGCTGCGGCAGCGCCCCGAACTCGCATGGCCAGCGGATCTCTATATCGAAGGGTCCGATCAGTATCGCGGGTGGTTTAACTCCTCACTGTCGACGGCGGTGGCGGTCACAGGACAGGCCCCTTATAAGCAGGTCATGTCGCACGGGTTTATTGTCGATGGTGAAGGACGCAAAATGTCCAAAAGCCTCGGCAATGGCATTGACCCGCTCAAAGTCATCGATCAGATGGGTGCCGATATTTTGCGGCTCTGGGTAGCGTCGGTCGATTATCGCGCTGATGTGCGCATCTCCGATGCGATTCTCAAACAAGTGGCTGAAGTCTATCGCAAGATTCGCAATACATTTCGCTTTTTGCTAGGTAACTTGAGCGATTTCACGGAGGATGTCAGAGTCCCTTACGAAGAGTTACGGGAAATCGATCACTATCTGCTCGATCGCTTATGGCATGTCCAAAAACGCGCTGTGGAAGCCTATGAGGCGTATGAGTTTCACGTCGTGTACCATACCGTGCAAAATTTTTGTGCTATTGACCTGTCGAGCTTTTACCTCGACGTTGCCAAAGATACATTGTACGTAGAGCAAAAAGACGCATTAGCGCGGCGCTCTGCTCAAACCGTGCTGTATACTTGCCTGCAGACGCTAAACGCGCTAGTGGCGCCGATTTTAACTTTCACGGCCGATGAGGTATGGCAGTATTACGGTTTGGCACAAGCGCCTAGTATACAGTTAACGGAGTGGCAGATGCTTGCGGATTCCTACCGTCGAGACGACCTCAGCGATCAGTGGGAGAAACTGTTGGAAGTGCGTGATACCGTCTTACAGGCACTGGAAACGGCGCGTCAAGAAAAGGTGATCGGTCAGTCACTGGGGGCTACAGTGGATCTGTATGAAGTTCGTGAC
>JAPNUP010000036.1 GCA_026627345.1 Bacillota bacterium
ACTGTCACCGATGAACGGCCAGAAGTAGACAAATGATCGAGCCATCTGTCCCCTGTACCAGAGAAAGCCAAAGACTACCCCAACCCAGTTGGCCCCGACCATGGCGCCTAAACCAGTAGGACTTTGAATCCAAGCCTTGATTCTTTGTATCACCCGTATCGTCAGCCTCCTGAAAGGTGCATCTACGTAGTATGCGCCAATGCGCCTCGTTCATGACAAAAGGATCTGACTGCGCTAGATCGGCATCTCGCGCAGTCAGATCCTTCATCGACTCTTTCAGCTCTTTACGCTTCGATCTACGCTTGCGTCGGGTCATCGGGCTGCCACATCTGTTGTACGCGCGTTCGCAGGTCGCCCTCGAGACGTCCTAAGACAGCGTGGCCCCAGGCTGCGGACGCACGTGTAGCCCCATGCTCTTGGGCGCTTTCTTTTGTCAGGTCCACCACCCTATTGGCAAACGTAAGCAATAAGGAGGTCGCAACTTCTCCCGCGGGACGATAGACTGTTTCAGCACCCAGTCCATCCCGCCACCAGACATAGGAAAGCACGGTCAGCCGCTCGCGATCGGTCATACGAAGGACCTCTTGCAGTGCCGTCTCGATGCCCGGCTCACTCATGAGCAGCACGATGTAACGAATCGACAAGTGCCTCTCGAGCCTCGAAAACAGGGTGCCAAGAGCTTCTACCTGCGCGGTCTTTGAGAGCGTCCACAAGGCATCTAGATCCTCAGTACTCCCCCAGTTCAACACAGGTAAGGTAAGCACGCGTCCACCAAGCGCTCGTTCCAAACTATCCCGCAAACGCCTGACCATGTACCACGATGCCCCTGTAGGCAAATGAGCGGGTTGCCAGGATAGTGCGCCCACCGATATCACGACTGTATCGCAAATAGGTGCTACGCGGCTCAAGTCCTCTACATTCATCTCTTCCAGTCTCATCTATAGTAGGCACCCACTTCTCTATCTCGCGTAGCCGCTTATTTTTTCCCTGATTCAAAGATACGGGGCTGAGTCTTCAGATGCAAGCCAATCACTACTTAAAATGAATAGGCGCCCGTAGCGGGCGCCGAATCGTACATCTTCCGTAGTTCGCACAATCGACTAATAATACGTATGACCAAGCTGTGCGGACTGATCCACGTAAAATGCTGGCAGATCCAGCGCCTGGTCATCTTCGAGCGCGGACATCCCAAGGTCGACGAGAGCGGCTTGTAGCCCTTGCTTGATGGCGGCCTCCGTCTCAGGGTTCCATTCACCCACCTGCACCAAGGCTCTCTTCATTCCGCGTAGCGCAAGGCGGGTCACGTATGAGACGTCAAGGCCCGCACAGACCAATCCGTGCATGACCCCACGTGTGGCTTCAATGACGCTGTACGTGTGGAAAGGTACACCTGATGCCGCAACACCGAGCAGTGCCTCGGCCGCCGACTGTTCTACTGCCTCTGTGCGAGCCTGATCATGATCTAAAAGCGCGAGGTTCAGCGCAACTTCGTTTTGTACGATGATGCAAAGATTTGCCTCCGAACAAACGGTTTCTTGGGCAATTCCTTCAACGACTCCGTCTTTGATTTCATGCATGCTCATCCGCTCCCTATCCATATAATAGTGGTAGAAAAAAGCAAAAACCGTGACCACAAATCGCGTCACGGAAGCATGAAATCGAATAAGGCGGCAACGAACATGCCCCTCACCTCTCTTTCCGCTTACGAGGTTAGCTGACGGGTTCGAAGAAAGAGATCTTCTACCGGCACGTGCCGGATACACCCCAAATGCTTGGTTCCCCCGCTTCCGAGACCTTCGGAACTGAGCGATATGACTATGAAGTTAGTTACTAAACTTATCATACTGCAATCTGTCGTACGGCGCAAGCCCTGAAAAAGGAGTTTGCATCATCTTATGCGAGACCTCTCATAGGGGTGATCAGTCCGGAAAGAAGGCGCGCCACTGTGCGGACAGCTCGTTAAATAAAGCCTTGTCTCGCGTATCTAGCGCCTGATCGAGGCGAACTCGCAGATCTTGCTCCTGTAATTGCCGTTCGAGTGTTCCTAACCATAATTCCGCCTGCAGGGCCATCAGAACTTCTGATGTTGATACAACGGCCGGTTGTGATTGAACCCCTTCTAGCACAGCGCTGTATTCAGGACAAGCAGCTCGGTCCGAAAAGTAAAGCGTGACGTATAGATCCTCTTCAGGATGATTGTGTACATCCAAGAACGCTTTCTCGACATCTGAAGTGACGCGTTTATTCTTATAATATTTGAAAGCAGTCATCTGCACACAGGTGGTCGACAGCAACATCGCCTTTGGGAGGTTGCGAAAGTGGTCCGTGAAATGCACGCGTGCTAATATCTGCTCATTCTGGGCAAGGTACTGTAAAAGCCACTCAGCTTCCGGGTTCTTCAACTCGTAGTGATTCAAAAACCACTCGATAAAGTGTTTCTTGTCGGTCGGCTTGACTAGGTCTTTCAAAGCACTCGCCTCCTGTGTAGGGGGAAATCTTTCAGGGTACCAACTGGCGAAATCTTTTGTTCTTTATTCTGTTGTATTCGCCATACCCTTGTCGCTTTCCTCCCACACAAAAGAAAATCTGTTTGCCAATTCAATCCGCTAAAAAGCGCACCCGAATATGACGAATTCGGGTGCGCTTTTTAGGCTATTCAGTTTGTGAAATACGATGCTAAGGGGGTTACTGCGAGGTCACTTGAATCAGATAACCGAGTTTTTGTAAAGTGGTCACGATTTCTGCTTGATCCCCTGCCGGAAAGATCAGCGTACGCTCGCCGGCCGTGCCAAGCAACCTTGCGGCCAGAGGCGCGATACGCTGCACTTCATCACTCGTTTGTGCGTCTTTACACGTCACCATGCAGCACACGCCGACTTTGATGCGGCCAAACGCTTCGCACCAGCCAATCAAGGTTCGCTCCACATTGCCTGGTAGCTCGTACATACTGATTTTGTGCAAAAAAGAAAGTATTCGTTCTTGATCCCAGCCGGCCTGCAAAGCGCGGTAGACACTCTCACGCGTCAGCTCATAACGGCGCATCCGCTCATTTTGGACAAGTGTAGCCAGTTGCTGTAGATCCCAGCCGTATACTGCATCTCCTTCAGCCGGAACGAGGATGTCAAAAGTGGGCTGTACAACTGCCAAGGGAGTGGAATTTTGTGTCTTGCTCTCGGACATCCCTTGGACTTGAAGAGCATCCCCTGCTTTGCCGTGGAGCCATAGAGCTCCTTGTGGAGATAATTTATACAGCTGTCGATCGCTGTCTCCTTGCCCTACCATAACGGCGCCTGTATACACCAGCATCTGCATCACGCGCAGTGCAAAGACTTGGTCTTTGCACTCGTAATAATAGTCTGACAGATTGCTAGCGACACTCTGGGCTAAAGAATCGGCATAGACCCAGTCTTTTGCCGTCAGTTCTGCGATTCGTGCAGCTAAGCGCGCCAGCGACGGGATGGCGGTGCGATAACTTTTAATCCAAAAACGAAATAGTTTGTGAGCGCGCTCCGGTTCTGAAAGAGTCGTATAAACTTCACAGGCCTCACTAGGCGCAACGAGACCTTCCGTTGTCTCCAACAGACATCCTTCAGCGTATAGGTGATCATAAAGTAACGCCAAACGATCCGGGTAATCGTGAAACCGTCTACCGAACCCAAAGCGCCAACCTACCGTTTGCGGCAGGGGCTCCTCCCCGATCTCGAGTAACTGAAGCAGTTGTGATTGTTGGCGTTTGAAGATGACACCGTCTTGCGTGAGTTTGGGCGTGTGCCTGGCGACGAACAGCAGTAAGGTTACGGCGTCGCGCGCCATGGTATAGCTATCGTAACGATACATTTGCGGATCACAGGTACTCGTTTGGACAGTTTGTCTGAGCTTGTCTGCAGTGATTCTGTGCAATCGTCGCCAGATGTCAGACGGACACACATATCTTTGCTTACTCGACGACCCGGTGGCAAAAACAATGCCTTCAGCCATCAGTTCGTCGAGGAGATCTGTAGCGGTAGCCTTGCCTTCTGCGCGCCGTAGCAACGCCAGAAGTTCTTCTTTCGTGTAAGACTCACGCGCGTCGAGTGCAATCTCCAGCAGTGCCGAGTTCGCAGACTCCGACAAGTGTTCAGTCCGCTCGGCAATGTAGGTAGGTTCCCCGAAGCGAGTCAGAATTTCTTGTAAAAGCGAGTTTTTGGAGTACAAAGGCACGCTGAGCGTATGCCGCTGTGCAATCTTGCGCAAATTGCCTATATCACTTTGGTTGAGACACTCCGCCAATCTCATACCCTCACCTCAGACCAAACGGCATGTTATTCCAGTAGCGTGCACGTGGTCGTCCAGTTTTATACGCATAAAAAAGGACTCACGATTCCTCGCGAGCCAAGAGAGAGATAGTATAGGAGTGGAGAGAAACTACATTGCACATCCAATTTGTATTCTACCTACCGTACGTTCGAATGTCAACTCATTTTAGACAAGATTTTGTCATATCAGTTTTACGTCCTGTCTTGAATGGTATATCCCTTCGCCAACAGCACGTTCGCGGCTTGGTCGTGAAACAGAGTCGTGTCAAACTGAAGGAGCAACTGCCCGTCATCTCCTTCACGACTCTCTAAAATACCGATGTTGCGAATGCTGATGCCCGCGGCCCCGAGTAGAGACGCGATCTCACCGATCATGCCCGGCTCATCAGGAACCGATACCGTGATCGAATACGAAGAACGAAGAGCGCCTGTCGATTTGGCCGGCAAGAGATCGCGAAAGCTTCTAGCTTCAGAGAAAAATGTGTACAGGTCAGACGCCCGCCGCTCTTCGATCGCCTTTTGGAGCCAAGTCAAGCGACTCTGCCAGTCGTCGACGAGTTCCATGATCTCCTGACTGTTTTCCAGTGAAAGTTCGCTCCATAAAGCAGGGTCGCTGGATGCGATTCGCGTGATGTCGCGAAAACCGCCGGCCGCCAGTTGGGTGTACGCGTCGTCTGACAGGGAGAGATCGCGCACCTGATTGACCAACGTCGCTGCGATCAGATGTGGCACGTGGCTGATGGCCGCGACCACGCGGTCGTGGCGAGTCGCCGACATCAGTCGCACGCGCGCGCCCGCCTTTTGCAACATAGACTGAAGCGTCGACTGCGCCTCTAGATTCGCAGCTTCACCTGGCGTGAGCACGTACACGGCGTTCTCCAAGAGGCGTGCGTCGGCTGCCGCAATCCCCGATTTTTCTGACCCGGCCATAGGATGCCCTCCTATAAAGGTTGCGCGATGAAACAGTAAAGACATCTCTTCGACGACGCGGCCCTTGGCGCCACATACATCGGTCACGATGGCCCCTGCAGCGAGGACATCTTCGAGTGCTGCCACTTGCTTCAAGATCGAGGCCGTCACGGCAACGGGTGCCGCGACTACCACGAGTTGCGCCCCACTCAGCGCCGTGGTCAAATCTGGTTCGGCTTCATCCACTACTCCTCGTATGAGCGCTTGTCGCAGTGTCTCTGGCACGACATCTACGCCGATGACTGTATCGACTGCACCTGAGCGTTTGAGTGCCAAACTCACTGACCCTCCGATCAAGCCGCAACCTATCAAACACATCCGTGAGATGCTCTTTGCCATGCGAAATCCCCTTTTGCTCGTGCACCGCACGATCCCATTGTTACGACTGCTGGCCTGCTATCGCGAGCGACTTACAAAAAGAGACCAGTGCAGTAATCCCTTCTGTCACCGCGGCCTCATCGCCACTATTCAGTGCGCTTGCGATCGCCTCTGTGCGCCTGACAATGGCACTGCCAACGATGACCCCGTCCGAGTAAGCTGACAGTTCAGCCACCTGTTGTGGCTGGCTGACGCCAAATCCAACGGCCACTGGCACACGACTCGCCTGTTTGACGGCTTCGACGAAAGACTGCAGTTCATCTGCAAAACCTGCGCGTTCACCGGTGACTCCTAGTGAAGATACACAGTAAACGAAACCGCTCGCGGCCTTTACAATCTTGTCGATGCGCCTTTTACTCGTGAGTGACATCAGCGGAATCAGCGCAAGCCCTTCTTGTTGCGCAGCCTCCCGTAGCCTATCGCTCTCTTCAAACGGCAGATCAGGCACGATAAAGCCATCCCCACCTGCCTGTGAGACAGCCTGCGCCAGCTTTTCCGGTCCATACTGCACGACCGGATTCACATAGGTAAAGGCAATCAGCGGGACATCGGTTTTCTCCCGGACCCGCCTCATCAGCTCCAAACTGCGCGGCAGAGTCATTCCCGCATGTAGTGCCCGCAGCGCACCTTCTTGGATCACGGGGCCATCAGCGAGTGGATCTGAATAGGGAATCCCGATCTCGATGACATCGGAGAAAGCGGCAAGTTCCAAAATGATTCTGAGACTCGTCTCAAAGTCCGGATCGCCAGCTACGACAAATGGGATAAAAGCTGCCTGTTTATTTTCGCGTCTCGCAAAAAGACGACTTTCAATCGCGCGAGCTCCACGTTGTGTCATGTCAGATTCCCTCCCAGTAGGGCCTCAATCGTATGGACGTCCTTGTCGCCACGTCCCGATAGATTCACTACGACGACCTGATCGCGCGTCATAGTGGCGGCCAGTTTCATCGCATAGGCAACGGCATGGGCGGATTCGAGCGCGGGAATTATGCCTTCACTGCGCGTGAGCGTCTCAAACGCGTCGAGCGCTTCTTGGTCGGTGGCAGGCACATAAGCTGCGCGCGAGCTGGCAAACAGATACGCATGCTCAGGCCCGACGCCTGGATAATCCAGTCCTGCGGAGATAGAGTGGGCAGGAAGTACTTGGCCATAGGTGTCTTGAAGCAGCATCGTCATCGCGCCGTGTAAAACGCCTGGTGTACCGCGATTCATTGAAGCTGCATGGCGATCTGTGTCCACCCCTTCTCCGGCCGCCTCTACCCCGTACAATTTGACCTCAGTGTCTTGCAAAAACGGGTAGAAGATGCCCATCGCGTTACTGCCGCCACCTACGCAAGCGACAATCGCATCGGGTAGACGCCCTTCTTTTTCCTGAATCTGCTCACGCGTCTCGTCACCGATGATACGTTGAAAATCGCGTACCATCATCGGATAAGGATGTGGGCCAACGACCGAGCCAATAATATAGTAGGTGTCTTCAACGTGCTCCACCCAGTGGCGGATGGCATCGTTCGTCGCGTCTTTCAGCGTGCGTGTGCCCGATGTGACAGCGACGACTTTGGCGCCGAGCAAGCGCATCCGAAAAACATTTAACGCTTGGCGTTCCATATCTTCTTCGCCCATAAACACCGTGCAATCCAGCCCAAATAAAGCGGCGACGGTGGCTGAAGCGACACCGTGTTGTCCGGCGCCGGTCTCGGCAATCACGCGTTTTTTACCCGTAAGTTTGGCGAGCAAGCCTTGTCCAAGCGTGTTGTTGATCTTGTGCGCACCGGTGTGATTCAGATCTTCGCGTTTGAGATAAATGCGTGCTCCACCCACCTGTTCTGTCAGCCGCTCGGCTAAAAATAACGGTGTGGGGCGCCCCGAGTACTCTTTTAGGTAGTACGACAGTTGCTTCGTAAATGCGGGGTCCGAGGAAAGCCGACGGTAATCACTTTCTAGTGTCTCGAGCGCCGCCATCAAGGTTTCCGGCACGTACTTTCCGCCAAACTGGCCAAAGCGACCGTATTCATCTGGATACATGAGACACACTCCTAACTGTCTGAACAAAAGCGCTCATTTTTTGTGGATCTTTGCTGCCTGCCGTTTCTATGCCTGAAGATACATCTACGGCAAACGGGTGGTTATGACTGAGCAAAGAAGTTACCCGTTCGGCCGTCAATCCTCCGGCGATGATCAGTGGCATTTGCGGTACGAGCGCATGAATCTCATCGATCTGCTCCCATGCGAAAGGTTGACCGGTTCCGCCGCGCGTGTGATCCGCATAACGATCGAGCAGCAAAGCATCGACCGCTCCGCTATACTGTATCAGCTCGCGATCTTGCGCAGTGCCGCGTACACCCCAGGCTTTCCATACGACGAGTCCATAGACGTTTCGCAGCTGTGCACACTGCTCAGGGGTTTCATCACCGCATAGCTGAACGTGACGAACGCCCGTTTGCTGCGTGTATCTCACCACTTGCTCCAAAGACTCGTCCACCAGAACTAAGACTGGGGTACAAGCAGCCGTGCTTTCTTGCGAAGAAGCGTCGTGGAGCCAGTGGTGCACGTCATCTGGCGCTACCTTTCGCCGGCTAGGCGCGAGAACGAAACCTATATAGTCGGCTCCTGCATCGCGTGCCACAGAAACGTCTTGCGAAGACATCAGACCACAGAGTTTGACTTTGACTGCTTGATCGCTCGCGTCTATCACGTCGGCACCTGTGCCAACAAAGCGCGCGCGCCCGCGGCGACGCCTTGAGCCCCAAAGCGCATGAGCGTCTCACCGACCAAGATTGCCCGCGCGCCAGCACGGTACACCCGCGCTACATCGGCGGCGGACTGCAAGCCACTTTCACTGATTAATAACGTCCCTGGAGCGATTGCAGCCGCCACATTCTCTGTCTGTCCGAGGTCTACAGTGAAGGTTCTGAGGTCCCGATTATTCACACCGATCAGCTTCGGGTTCAGCGAAGCGACACGCTCGACCTCGGCGACTGTATGCACCTCGAGCAGTACATCGAGCCCTGCAACTTCTGCAGTATGGTACAAAGAGGCGAGACGGACATCTTCCGGGATGGCCGCTGCGATGAGTAAAATGGCGTCTGCCCCGATCAGGCGCGCCTCCCAGATCTGCGCTTCATCGATAATAAAATCTTTGCGCAAAATAGGCAGGTCTGTCACTTCTCGAACGCTCGACAAAACGTCGTTGCTCCCTTGAAAATAAGTGCGATCTGTCAGCACTGACAAGGCACTCGCGCCGGCTTTTTCATACGCCCGCGCTATATCCAGAGGCTTGAAGTTCGGATCGATGACACCTTTAGACGGCGAAGCTTTCTTGATCTCAGCGATCAAGGCCAGCGGGGCCCCTGCAAGCAGCGCTTGTGATAGGGAGCGTGGCGTCGGTTGCAGGAGCGCCCGGCGTTTCAGATCGTCCAGCGCCGTATTCGCATAGAGCGCTTGTACCTCAACGCGTTTCGTAGCGATGATGCGATCGAGAATCGACGTCATGCGCCCACCTCCTTGACTATCGACTGAGAAAAGTCGACTATCCGCATTAGCGTTTTTCTGGCCGCACCGTCATCGATAAGCTGCTGCGCCAGTGTCGCGCCGTCTGCAAGTGTCGGTGCACGGCCTGCGACATAAAGCGCAGCCGCTGCATTAATGACGACCACATCGCGCGCAGCCCCTGGTTGACCATTCAAAATCCTTTCGATCATCTCTGCGTTTTGTACCGCGTCTCCCCCGCGAATGTCGTCGAGGGTGTGTCTGGCCACGCCAAACGTCTCAGGGGTGATCGCGTAGGACTCCACGGTATTGCCGCGCACCTCAAACACTCGTGTGGGCGCTGCAATGGAAATCTCATCGAGGCCATCGGCAGCGTGTACCACCAAAGCATGCTCTGTACCGAGAGCAGCCAGTACGCTAGCCATCTTTTGCGCGATCTCCCCGCTTGGGGTACCCAACACCTGGCGCTGCGGTGACGCCGGATTGGTCAGCGGTCCTAGCACATTAAACATCGTGCGATAACCGAGTTCGCGACGAATCGGCGCCACGTGCTTCATCGCCGGATGGTAAGTCTGAGCGAATAAAAAGCAAAATCCTGTTTCCTCCAGACACCTAGCCGCTTGCGCCGGTGTTAGTGAGGTCGTTATGCCGAGCGCTTCTAACACGTCAGCGCTGCCTGTAAGACTCGATGCGGCTCGGTTCCCGTGTTTTGCCACTCGAACACCGCCCGACGCCGCGACAAAAGAGGCGGCTGTCGAGATATTAAACGTCCCAGAGTGGTCACCACCTGTCCCACAGGTGTCGACCAAACCTGTCGGATCCACGACTACAGGTAGCGCATGTGCACGCATGGCACGGGCACTTCCCGTCAATTCTTCGATCGTCTCACCAAGGGTGCGCAGTAATGTGAGATACGCTGCGATCATCACGGGTGACGCTGTTCCTTCCATCATTGCGTGCATCGCTGCTTCAGCCTGTGCCTCTGTCAGATGCTCGCCTCTCGCCAACTGGTCAATAAATGCTTTCATGTCTGGATCTGCTCCTCTCGCCTGAGCCCAATAAAAAAGAACCGAGGGGTCACCCGGTTCTCGTGAACGCAGCTTTGCAACTGGCAAGAGGTGACGGTCTGACTAGAAGTCGACCGAATCAATCCACCTGTTTTACTCATTCGCTCAGCTCATCTACGCTCACGCACCAAGGCACTGTTAGGAACACGCCGTAGCTCGCTCTCGAACTGCGCACGTACTCGTTCCTCTGCGGCTATGGTAGCATGAAGCAGGTAGAGCGGTCAATAGTTTTCCGCCTTTATCAGTGCGACGAAAGAACCTCGCGGACGCTTTGCTCCGGTATATCCTTATGCACTTCCACACTTCCTATGGCGCGCGGCAGGACAAAAGACAGGGAACGCCGAACCGCTTTTTTGTCCCGACGCATCAGGTCAATGAGCAGGTCAATTCCTTGGGCAGACTGTAACTCAGGTGGCAAGTCCGTCGGCAACGACAGCTGGGAAAGCGTGTCTTGTAAGTGCTGGGCAGTCTGTTCCTGCGCCAACCCGTGCAAAACAGCTAGCCGAGTTTCGTACACCATGCCAATGGCGACGGCCGCTCCATGGGGCATTCGCCCTGCTTGCGCAGCCTCGATGGCATGCCCAATTGTGTGCCCGAAGTTGAGGATCGCGCGCACGCCTGACTCTCGTTCATCCACGGCCACGATGTCCACCTTGATCTGGCACGACCGAGCCAACAGTTGCGCAGTTAGCTCTTCGTCTCCAGTCAAAAGCGCAGCTCCATGCTGTCCTATCCAGTCGTACAGCGTGGCGTCAGCGATCACACCGTGTTTGACAGCTTCTGCTAAACCGTTGGCACGCTCCAAGACCGGCAGCGATCGAAGGGTGGATACATCATACAGCACCAGACGTGGTGCGTGAAAAGCACCGATCAGGTTTTTCCCTTCTGGCAAATTGATGGCGACTTTACCACCGATACTAGAGTCGTGCGCCAGCAGTGTCGTGGGCATCTGCACGAAGTGAACGCCGCGCATATAAGTGGCTGCCACAAAGCCGGCGAGATCCCCCACCATGCCCCCACCTAGCGCGACGATCACCGAGTCGCGATCGAGTCCAGCGTCGATACAGGCACTGTACAACCGTTGTGCCTGCGCCCACGATTTTGATCCCTCGCCAGACGGCACCGCGACGACATGGACAGACGGAAACACAGCCATCAACGCTGCGCGTACTCGCTGCGGATACCCGAATGCTTCGAGCACTTCGTCATAGAGCACCAAAACAGCGCTCGAATTGGACCCGAGGGCCTGCGCTAGATAGTTACCGGCTTTTGCAAGCAGTCCGGAGCCGATGACGACTTCATAGCCGCCTGTAGTCGTTGCGACAGCGATACGCTTGATTGACAAGGCTCGTGTCCTCCCTTATGAACGCGCCTGTATCCGAGCCGCATAGGCCTCGTAGTGGTCTCGCACCTGTACCATTGAATCGCCGCCAAATTTCTCCATAAACGCCTCGGCGAGCACCCACGCTACCGCATTCTCGGCTACCACAGCGGCCGCAGGCGCGGCGCAAGCGTCCGAACGCTCGATAGTTGCCAGATACGGCTCTTTGGTGATCACGTCGACACTCGGCAATGGTTTGTACAGAGTTGGAATGGGTTTCATCGCTGCGCGCACGACGATCGGCTCCCCATTGCTGATGCCGCCTTCGATGCCGCCCGCTCCATTGCTCGGCCGGTAGTACCCTCGCTCGGGGGTGTGCAAAATGGCGTCGTGTACATCGCTTCCAGGCAAGGTGGCAGCAGCAAAGCCAAGGCCGATCTCAACCCCTTTTATCGCCTGGACGCCCATGACCATACCCGCTATACGCCCATCGAGACGCCGATCCGGCATGGCGTAACTGCCAAGCCCTACAGGAACACCGGTCGCGATGATTTCAAATATCCCGCCTACCGTGTTGCCATCTGCCTTAGCTTGGTCGATAGCCGCTATCATGCGCGTCTCAGCACCCGGGTCTGCCGTACGCACAGGGGACTGTTCGGCACGCTCCGCGAGTTGCTCGAAGGATAGCTCTGACAAGACGCTGCGATCGATTGCGACGTCGCCGATTTGCACGATATGGGAGAAAAGCTTGATGCCAAAAGCCTGCAGCAGTTGGCGCGCAATCGCTCCTACTGCGACCAAAGTAGCGGTGTTACGTGCGCTCGCCCGTTCCAAGCCTTCACGCATGTCAGCGAGATCATACTTCAGATACCCGGGTAGGTCGGCATGGCCGGGGCGGGGTTTGGTGATGATCGCCAAATCCTCGGGCGCGTCTCCCGTAGGGGCCATCCGGGTCAACCAATTTTTGTGATCGCGATTGGTAATCGTAAAAGACACTGGGGTACCCATGGTTTTTCCGAAGCGCACGCCCGCTTGCCACTGCACTTCATCGGTCTCGATCTTCATCCGATAGCCTCGGCCATGACCTTGCTGGCGACGCCACAACTGGTGATTGACCACCTCAGTATCGATTTCCATACCAGCCGGTAAGCCTTCGATGATCGCCACTAGCGAAGGGCCATGCGATTCGCCGGCAGTGAGGTAACGCAACATTTTGGACACCCTCCTTATCAGTCACTGTAAACAAACAGCGCGGTGATCAAAAAGATCAACCGCGCTTTGTCGCTGTACAGTGAGTCAGCGGTGAATGTGTGCCATTATACTACAAATCCGACAAAAATGCTTCCAAGACTTGTACGCAAGCAGTCATGTCGCGCAGATCTGCCATTTGTGAGAGAGTGTCTGCATAACGTACCGGGATGGCCACGCCGCCAGTGGGGATCCCTTCGCGACTGAGGAAAACGGCCCCCGCCTCGCTATGCGCTTGCGGAGACACTTCGATCTGCGCGGTTATTTCGGCTTTGACTGCTGCTCTTGAGAGTTGCTCACGAATAGCTGGTGCTACAACCATATCGCGATCGAGCGCCTTGATCCCGGCTCCGCCGCCAAGTGTCAGCGAAATGCGCTTGGCCTCTGGGGTATCTCCTGTCGGCGAGATATCGATCGCAACAGCCAAGTCTGGTCGAATACGATAGGCGGCAACTTGCGCGCCGCGCGATCCAACTTGTGCTTGGCTCGAGAATACAGCCACAATAGTGGCCGATGAATTCGCGTTTTTAAACGCTTCGATCTGCACGACACAAGCCGCCCGGCTGCCAAGAGCGTGGCCGATAACAGTGTGATCATCGAGTTCTTCCATCCCATAGGCAAAAGTCGCCGTATCCCCAACTTGCGCGTACGCAGCGGCGCTTGCCGCATCAGCGGTACGCAAATCGATAAACAGGTGTTGAAATTCCAAGTGTGCGTGATCCGCTTTACTTTCTACGCCGATCACACCAAGCCGCCCGGTCCGCCCGACACGCACACGTGCGCCGATTAAAGCACTCGCCTGAAGTCGCCCCAACGGTTCGAAGCGCAAATACCCGTTTTCGCCAATATCCGTAATGACGACCGAAGGTTCGTCCATCGGTGCAATCAGCATGACCGTTTTTCCGCTGCCTGCCCCTTTCGGTCGTTTAATCGCAAACAAGTTGCCAAGGATGTCGGTGAAAACCTCATCCGCCACACCGGAAACTTGCGCTTTAATGGCGGCCGCCACACCGCCTTCGTTGCCGGATCCGCCCGAGACCGTCAACAGTCCGCGAATTAGTTCCTTCATATCGATGGATACCCTCCCTGTTCTATGCGTCGAAGTGCAGCGACGAGCAGTTGTTGCGAATGCGCGACATCATCCAGACTGATCTCTTGCGAAGGGGCATGTATGTAACGGGTCGGCACGCTGATCGCTGCACTGAGAATGCCCATCTCCGTCAGGTGAATCGCTCCTGCGTCGTTGGCTCCACCGAGCACCCTTCTTAGTTGGTAAGGAATGTTATTATCGTGCGCGATCGCCATGAGAAAGTCGAGCATCCGGCGATCCACAATCGTCTTGCGATCCACGACTGATAGCGCGGGCCCAGCACCAAGACGTGTACCTTCGCCGTGGCTCGGTGTTCCGACGACGTCTGAACACACCGTGCCTTCCAGTACGAACGCGAGATCCGGTTTGACACGGTACGCGACGGGGCCTGCACCGCGTAGCCCGATCTCCTCTTGAACTGTGAAGGCATACGTCACAGGTATCGAGAATTTCTGCTTCAGCGTATCGAGGGCAATCGCGCAACCTACGCGATCGTCAAATGACTTTGCTTTTGCGCGGCCATCGCCCATTTCTTCGTAAACGGTGGTAAAGACGGCAAAATCGCCTTCTTGGATATATTTTCTCGCCTGTTCCTGTGACCGCGCTCC
Organism: Bacillota bacterium; assembly: GCA_026627345.1. Classification (GTDB taxonomy): domain Bacteria; phylum Bacillota; class Bacilli; order Alicyclobacillales; family SLC66; genus JAPNUJ01. The sequence goes on from JAPNUP010000036.1 coordinate 14,466, forward strand.
GATATCGATGAACAACTGTTCGAGTTTGAGCGGAATATCACGCTCGCCGCTCTCTTGTAAATGCACAGCTTTGGATCCGATGACACCGAAAAGTCTATCGCGGCCTACGCGTACTGACTTGGCTACCAGGATCCTAGTATCTACGCCGCCGATTGCGCGGAACCGGAGAAGCCCTTCTGGTGTGATACCAACGATCATGAGTCCAACTTCATCCATATGCGCGGCAATCAGCACTTTGGGACCCGGATGTTGTACACCTGTCTCCACGATCAGCGAACCGAGCGCGTCGGTGTACACGCGATCTGCGTACGGCTGCGCCTCTTTGCGAATCAGATCGCGAACTTCTGTTTCAAACCCTGACGGCCCACTGCTTTCTGTGAGTTCTTTTAAAAGCATGAAAGTCCCTCCACAAACTCAGCGTCCAGACTGGCGATGAATTGCGCCAGTAAGATTCCGGCATTGCGTACGTCAGCATAGTCGAGCGTCTCGACGGCCGTGTGCATGTAGCGGAGCGGAATCGAGATCAGTGCTGTAGGAATACCTGCTTGCAAAGTACCAATCGGATCGGCGTCAGTAGACGTGTGTCCCGGTGCCACTTCGATCTGCACGTCCATCCGATTGTCTTTGGCGATATCGCGCAGGCGAGCAAAAAGTTGCGGATGAATAAAAGGGCCAAACGTGATCACGGGACCGCCACCGATCTTTTGCACGCGATCGTCAGATATACCTGGCGTTTCTCCGTGACAGACATCAATGGCGACTGCAAGGTCTGGCATCAGGCCAAAAGCAGCTGTTTGCGCCCCCTTGCACCCGATCTCTTCTTGGACTGTCCCGACCGCAAAGACGTCAGCCTTTGCGCGTAAGCGCGTCAACTCATCCAAACAGATCAGCATGGCCGTCAAGCTCGCGCGATCATCCATGGCTTTGCCGGCAAGCCGCTCCTCAAGTAGCGCCATGACAGGCTTGTCGATCGTGATGCGATCGCCAACCGCGACGAGTTTACGCACTTGTTCTTCGGGCATGCCGATATCGATAAACAGATCGTCTAACGGAATCGATTTCTTACGATCCTCTGCGCTCGATAGATGAGGCGGCTTGGACCCGATGATGCCGCGTAGCGTCTCCCGGCCGTGAACGAGCACTTCTTGTCCCAGCAGTGCGCGCGGATCGAATCCGCCTGCTTGCGACACACGTAAAAAGCCGCGTGGTTCGATCGCCCGTACGAGCAGCGAGATCTCATCCATGTGAGCTGCCAACATCACGCGTGGGCGCCTTGAACCGCTACCTCTGCGCGTCAAAATGGCGTTGCCGATCGCATCTAGCGTCATCTCATCGACATAAGGTCCAGCCGCTTCCATGAGAGCGGCAGCGACGCGGCTTTCATCTCCAGACCCACCTGGCACAGCGGATAACCGCATGAGCCACTCTTTTCCTTCAAACACGCTGCCTTCCTCCTGTCACTTGCTACTTATTCTGCGCGTCAACCTTAGTGCCTGCTTGAAGGCGCGCTTCAAGGTCTTTCAAGTCGCGGGGCAAATCGGCCTGCAACTCGATTGTTCGCCCATCTATTGGATGAGCGAAGCGTAGCTCCCCGGCGTGCAGTGCCTGCCGATCTAGCCAGGGATCAGGCGTCCGTCCGTAAAGCCAGTCACCGATGAGGGGGTAACCGATGTGCGACATATGTACGCGAATCTGATGCGTCCGCCCAGTCAACAGTCGCAGTCGCACCTTCGTTATTGGCGCACGCTCATACCGTGTATCGCGCCAGACGTGCGTCCACGCAGGTTTCCCATAAGGGGCCACGGCACGCTGCAATTTACCTTCGGATGGCCGTAGTATGGGCAATTCGAGCAGTCGCTCTGCAAATGGTAACAGACCATGCACGTAGGCGATATAGGCTCGCGTCACCTGCCGCGCGCGCAGTGCCCGTACGAGCCGTTCGTGAGCGAGCTTGTGCTTGGCAAAGACGATCAGCCCCGAGGTCTCTCGATCTAGGCGGTGCAACGGTCGACACATGCCAGTTTCCTGTCGTCCTTGCAGGTGGTAAGCCACAGCAGAAACCAGCGTCGATTTCGTATGCGTGCCTGTAGGATGCACCACCATGCCGGCCGGCTTGTCGATCACAAGGACGTGTTCATCTTCAAAAGCGATGACAAGCGGAATGTCTTCAGGAATGATCGACGCGCTGCCCTCTTCGTGCGGCGCATCGATGGTTAAAACGTCCCCTGCTGTCACCCGCGTGGTCCAGTACGCCATGTGATCGTTTAGACGTACGCCCCCCGACTCGGTCACAGCTCGTCGCAACCGCTTGCTCAGGTGCAGTGAAGCCACCACCTGCTTGATCATCAGGCCGGTTTGTTCCTCCGTCAGGCAGCATTCGAATATTCGCATAGGCACTCTCCGAAGGTTTGCAAATGGCCGGCATGTTCCTATCTTTCCTGTGTATACTGGTACTAGACGACGTTTGTCCAGCACTCGTAGTCTCATCCGGAAAGCGAGGAAGATCCTTTGCCTATGAGCTTTTTCACTGTTAACCGTCGCCGACGCCCTGAATCGTCCAGTCGCCAGTCCCCGTCGTCCAAGCGGCGCACAGCCTGGCCTTTTTGGGCGGGGCTCGGCACAGGAGTCGTCGCCACTGTCGTTATCCTGGCAGGTGGCCTATATGGCACGCTCTCTTATATGACCAGCCGCGCCGACCAGTCGGTCGTCTTCGCGAGCAATCCTGCGACAACCAAGGCAGACAACCGCGTGCAGATGTATTTTCCTTTAGAGCGTTTCCTGGCCTGGCGTTCCACGACATCCACGCAGATGAGCATGCAAGGTGATCGCGTACGCGTAGACCTTTCGGCCAAGCCGTTTGCTTCTCTAGGTATCACACTTGGCGTCGCCATCTATGGGACTCCTGCTGTGATCCACGGGGACTTTGCTTTGCAAAACGTCAGTGGCTACGTCGACAACATCCCCCTGCCCAAATCGCTGGTCCTAGGTGCCATAGCGGCAGACGGAGAGCGCTACGGTGTCCATGTCAATGACGCACGCGATACGCTCTACGTGATCAAAAACCTCGGTGATTATCGCCTGATCGCCTATGATGCCAAAGCACGGGACCTCGTCTTGTCCCTACCTGTGGCGACAGTAGAGGCGGCGGCCAAGCATCAGTCGATCATGTAACCTCAGACGTCGATCGTCTGCACACCGTCCGGGATCTGTAATGGGGCACCGGTGCGCGCCACGATCTCTGCGATCTCATGGGTTGGCGCAATCTCACGCAGCACCAGCCCTTGCGCCGTTACGTCGATGACCGCGAGGTCCGTTATAATGCGATGCACAACCCCTTTTCCAGTCAGTGGCAAGGTGCACCGCTCGAGAATTTTAGGTTCGCCAGCTTTGTTGCAGTGCTCCATGGTGACAATGAGACGCTTGGCCCCGTGCACGAGGTCCATGGCGCCGCCCATCCCTTTGACCATCTTACCCGGAATCATCCAGTTGGCCAGATCACCTGTAGCCGACACTTCCATCGCGCCGAGAATGGCGACATCAATGTGACCACCGCGGATCATGGCAAACGATTCAGCGCTTCCGAAGTAGGCGGCGCCAGGCATGGCTGTCACTGTTTCTTTTCCGGCGTTGATCAGATCGGGATCCAGTTCTTCTTCGCTTGGATAAGGGCCGATGCCGAGCAGTCCGTTTTCTGAATGCAGCATCACATCCGCGTCGTCCGGTATGTAGTTGGCCACGAGCGTGGGCATACCAATGCCGAGATTCACATAAGATCCTTTCGGAATCTCCTTAGCGGCGCGTTTCACAATTTGTTCACGTGTCAAAGCCATCACAAGTTCCTCCTTTCGCCAAGCGATCAGTTCCGAACGGTACGCCGCTCGATGCGCTTCTCGTAGTGCTCACCCAAAACCACGCGCTGTACGTAGATGCCGGGCGTATGAATGGCACTGGGATCGAGTTCTCCGACCTCCACGATCTCTTCTACTTCGACAATCGTGATTTTCCCAGCGGTCGCCATCATAGGGTTGAAATTCTGCGCAGTTTCGCGATAAATGACATTTCCCATCCGATCGGCTTTGAATCCTTTGATCAAAGCAAAATCCGCGACGATCGGATATTCTAACACGTACTCTTTCCCCTCAATGACCCGCGTTTCCTTGCCTTGTGCGACGGGTGTGCCAACACCGGCCGGTGTAAAGAAGCCACCGATGCCAGCTCCGCCCGCGCGAATCCGTTCAGCCAGCGTACCTTGAGGCACCAGTTCCACTTCTAGCTCACCACTGAGAAACTGGCGCTCAAACGTTTTGTTCTCCCCAACATATGAAGAAATCATTTTCCGGATCTGTTTTTGCGCAAGCAGAAGACCTAACCCAAAATCATCGACACCACAGTTGTTGCTAATGCATGTAAGATCTTTGATACCGCTTTCTTGTAGCGCCGCAATCAAATGTTCGGGAATCCCGACCAAACCAAAGCCCCCGACCAACAGGGTACTTCCTGACTTTACGTCCGCGACTGCGGCGGCCGCAGATGGATAGACTTTGTCCACGTTATGCCTCCTCTCTCCGCTCTATCCTACCATAATTTCGCCTCAGGTGGACAAGCGCTTGACCATGCGATAGTCAAACGTCGCATAGCCGTTGTTGCGATACAAGTCAACTGCTTCGGCATTAGTCTTGGTCACAAACACTTGAAAAGATCGGACACCACGATCCATCAACCATTTTTCCGCCGCTCTGAGCATCTGGGAGCCAGCGCCGCGACTGCGCCACGCCTCTTCGACAAACAGCTCGCCAATCACGCCCATGCGCTCGTAATTCAGCGGGTCAAAAGATTCAGTCACAAATACATAACCGGCCGGTTCGCCTCCTGGTGCATCGAGCATCAGTACCGTGCCTTCGCCGCGACCGGACATCATGCGCAGTTGACGCACCCAGTTAGCCCCTTCTTGTCGGCGTTCGAGTGCACGGCGCATCTCTTGTGGATCATTCGGCAGAGAAGATAAGCTGCGCCAAAGCTCATTTTGCAAGAGTAGCAGTTCTGTATGATAGCGACTGACGCGTTCTCCATCTCGTTGTGGCACGTAAGGACGCGCGGTAAAGATGATGGGCTCTGGGCGCTGCTTGACGGCAGCCTTGGGTTGACGGGATTTGGCGGTGGTTTTTTGTTTTCGTGTCGGACGGATGCGTAAGCCGGGGGTTTGACGGTTCATTTGGGGGATCGCCCCTTCCCAAAAAGTAGTCGCACATCCCACTATACGCATACATTGCTTGCTCACATGTCCGAAAGCAACTCGTGTTTTTCAAGAATTTGCGCAAGGTATTCAGAGGGGGTCTTCTCCACGCCGCCATACTCCGACTTCGTGTGCAGATGGATGGCGTCGGGGAATTCGTCGCTGAGCATTCGCCGAATGCGTCGTCCTACGCGGTCATTGTCAGTAAAAATGTAGACGAAATTGGCGTCTTGAGCCTGTTTTACAATCTCCAGCAAGCGGTCGTGCCGCGGGATCCCAAAGGTACACAGGACGTGCGTGTCTGGGTGCAGATGCGGTAGTAAACGCTCGCGATCATTCTTGCCTTCCACGATGATGACAGTCTCCATGATGTACGCCTCCAGACCCATTTTTCACACAATCGCCCTGATCACTATCATACACTGGACAGCAGGCGATTCATGCAGGCTACTTTCTAGACTATGGGTGAGGTGACGGGTTGGACACGGCCACTTTACATGCGCTTGTCAGACAGTTTCACGTCGAAAGCAAAGAGGCAACGAGGGTACAATCAGGCGTGTATCGGGTAACGACCCCTAAAGGTGAGCAGTTCGCACTCAAACGAATGAAGCATCTTGACGATTCGCACCTGCGCTTTATCGACACGACCTTGTGCGATGTTAGACGAGCCGGAACACATCGGGTACGTATTGTGTGGCGCGAGGAAAATAAACTGGGCGGCAGTCCCGCTTTTGTGCGCAGCCGAGAAAAGGCATATGCGTATGTGCTGACACCTTGGATCGACGGGCGAAGGCCAGACGCGCGTCTCCCTGCGGACCTCGTGCTGTGCGCACAGACATTAGCCAATTTTCATATCGCTTTTGGACACTTACCAACCAACCCCAGCTTTGCGCCGCCAGCTACCTATTGGAAGCTCGGGACCTGGCCCAAGACCTTTCGCCAACATACCGCAAAGATGGAAAAGCGGATCATCGAAGCAGGCCAACAGACTGGCACGCTCGCCACGCTTTTGCAAACGCAGGGTGGCGCACTCTTGCACGAGGCTTGCGAGATGGAAAACGCCCTTTTCCAAAGCGACTATGAGGCCATGTGCCAGAGCGCGCAGGACGGTACAACGACAATCTGTCATGGGGATTGTGGGGACAAGAACTTCGTGCTCACCACTGAAGACGCGTACCTCATTGATTTTGAGACTTTATGCGTGGACCTGCCTGCGTTTGATATCTTTCGGATGATAAGGCTGCAAGGTAAGGCCAACCATTTTGATCCTGATCTTGCGATGACGATGTTGAATGCTTATGCACAAGTACGCCCACTTTCACACGAGGAGCTGACACTCGTGGTGATTTGGCTACGTTTTCCGATGCAAGCCGCGCGTGCCCTACGCAGCCATCGCGTTTGGGCAGATCAAGAGCGCGCAGCGAGGCGCCTGGTAGCGGCCATGGCACAAGCCAGACGCATGCGCCCCCTCATTGACCGTCTACGGGCGTATGCCCAGACCATGCCCAGCGGTTAAACCCTATGCTGACCGACGAAGTCGGCGGTGCGAGAGACGCGGCTGTATGAAACTGGCGTACGAGATCCGATAGCAGCAATTGCCCGGCCAGTCTGTGACCGAGTACGTTTGGATGCCACCCGTCAGCCATATACGGCACGTACGACTGATGATGCATTTGTAGATACGTTTTCATCGTATCAAATACATCGAAGACAAAGACGTGAGGGCTGTGAAAAGAGCGGGCCACTTGCATTTCCGAATTCAGATAAAGAGGCTGCGCCACGCGAAACTGCGTATAAGACGCCCGTGAAACTGGAGGCGTGATCACCATAACGATGTCGTGCGCCGCAAGGGCGGTCTGAATTTCTTGACGAATGAACGAAGAGAATAGAGGGATCGGCGTACGAGCGTACGCATCATCTAAGCCACCCCAGGCAATCACGACGGCGTTTGCATGCGCACTTTGTATCCAGCTCGTGATATAGGGACTCAGTGCCCATGCCCCACGACCCGGCACGGCGTGATTCAGGAGCACCAGCTTTCGATGTTCCGACTGTGCCAATGCGCCAAAAGCCCTGCGCAGATAACCACCGCCTTGGTCATCCTTCCATCCGTCGGCCACAGAGGATCCGAGCACCAAGACGCGATAGGGACTGCTCCCGCGGCGAGACGAGTTCGTCTGTTGGCCCTGCTCGTGGGTAGCCGTAGTTGTCTGACTGGCCCACGCTACCGTACTAGGCATCGTTGTCAAGAGCACCGGACCGATAGCCAAGGCAAAGGCACACCTCATTACAGATTTTTTCACGCAAAGCACCTCATGGAAGTTATTTCATTTAGTGTGGCCGGATGACTGCGCTTTTATGAGGATCGGTGGCGCTCAATTTTAGCCTGCTCGTGACACGTGACCAGACGTTAGGTGAAATGCCTGCATACAACAAGAACAGGGATTGCTACGCATTCGCAGTGGGGAGGGTCTTTTGTGAGATTCGTCGGGCGACTTCGCTATATACCGATGATTATGCAGGCTTATGCGGACGCGCAGACGGAAGCTCGCCTGCAGCGAGAGCGCAAAAGCATGACAGCCGATCCAGAGACGTCCTTTTTGAGCAGGCCAAGCAACAAAGTGACACGACAGTCCCGTGAGGATAGCCGTATCCGTCAGCAAGCTCAGAAAACGAACATCATGTCTCGTGCACCCAAAGGAAGACGCACAGTAAAAAGACCACCGCAAACGGCGATGGACAGAAGACCGCCTGGGACAGCGGAAGTCTCTCGATTGGTAAGGGAACTGAGACAAACGCGTGAGCAACTCAAGCAGTTGAGTACACTGCGCGAACAGGTTAACGCGTTGCAACAAGAATTGAGTCAAGTCAGGGGCCTACAAACGCACAACGACTCGGTTGACACCTCGACTATCCGAGAAAATGAACAAGAATCCCCTATCCGAGAACGCACATAAGAAAAAGCAGAAGCGAGCGTAGATCACCCCGGCTTCTGCTCGTGCTCACGCAAAGGCGTCAAACCGTTGCCCTTTATAGGGATCTAAGTTGTTCGACGTTCGCGTCTGATCCTTTTGCACCGCGGTAGGCGAAGGCGTCAACGTTCGCCATGCATCCCGATGGAGACCTTTACTGGACCCATCGGAAACACTGCTTACCGGATGCGATTGAACAGCTGGCAATCCTGGGAGCATGTACATGGCGCATCCCTCCCTTACTCACACTATTCGCTAATGACGGTCGTTATCCTGCCGGCCTCGCCATGCGTCTACATACTCATCTAGGGTTTTGCGAAGTTCCTGTCCAATCTGAGCATAGGCATCGTCCTCGAGATTGGCCAGCGAAACTCGAATCGACCAAGTCGGGCCGCGAAACCCTCCACCGTTTAACAGTACGATCGACGACCGTTCTGCAAGGCGAAATAGGATGTCTAGCGGCTCATAGTTGTCTTGCAAGTAATTGACGAAAGCCTCTCCATAGGTCTGCTCGGCCCACATTGCGAGATCAAACTGTGTGTAGTAATCGGCATCATTCGGAAGATTCGGCAACGGGAAATTCAAACCGTTATACAGCAGTTTCATACGTCTGTGGCAGATGTCTTTGGTCAATTGTTTATAGCGTTGCTCGCGATCTAGAAGGTTGAACAGGCAAAACATGGCCATTTGCACCTGCTGCGGTGTGGACAACCCTGCGGTATGGTTAAGCGCTACCTGTCGACTATCGGCCACAAGGCGATCAATAAAAGGCAGGGACTCAGGCTGCTGCGTCAGTGACGCATAGCGATGCGCCAGAATATCTCGATACTCCTTGGGGAGCTCTTTCAAGAGACGGTCCATAACATTGTTTTGATGCACAGCCACAACCCCAAGGCGCCATCCTGTCACCCCGAAATATTTGGAAAATGAATACACACAGATTGTGTTTTGCGGAAGATCGGCAAGTAGCGAGCGAAACCCATCGACAAAAGTCCCGTAGACGTCGTCTGTAATGATGATCAAGTCGGGTCTTTTCGTCTTCACCAAATGGACCAAATAGCGAATCCCTTCTGCATCGAGGGCAACCGATGGCGGGTTGCTCGGATTGACGAGAAACAGCGCTTTGATCGAAGGATCTGCCAACTTCTCCAGTTCCTCAGGGGGATACTGCCAAGAGTGCGCACCATCCGCAGTCAGACCTGTTGCACGAATCTCCACGACATCAAAGTCATACCGCGCCAAACGCGGAATCTCGACATAAGGCGGGAAGATCGGAACCATGATGGCGATCCGATCTTGACGCATGAGCAAATAGTTTTCGCGCAAGCAGTCAAAGAGGTAACACATGGCGGCTGTTGCGCCTTCGACTGCAAAGAGGTCAAAAGTCCCGCACGACTCGTCCCCTTGGCACATCTCTTGCACAATGTAGTCGTGTACGACTTTCTCCATGTGAAGGAGCATTCGGTCTGGAGACGGGTAATGATCTCCGATGATGCCGTCCACCAGTTCATGGACCCACTCATCTTGGGTAAAGCCTTTCACTTTCACCCCATAATCGATCATCTGTGCGAGCAGATCAGCCCCAGGCGCCTCCGGATGCGTCGCCAAATATTCACGCAGGCGGGCTGCCGCCCCTGCTTTCTCGGGGTTGCCAGCCAAGTCTCCCTCGCTCCACACGCGTTTACTTTCCATTACTGCAAAGTGGCCCAGCGTAAAAAAAGCATCTCGCGGAGTCGCGGCAATCCAATTAGGATTGCCGCGACCGGCGTTTAACAATGCCCGGGTCGATTTCTTTTGTTCTTGCTCGGCTAGACTGATGAGTTTGTTTTTAAACTCAAAAGGGCTAATGGTTTCATAGGATCGTTCCATTAATCGGACTTCGGATAGGTTCGGTTGCTTTTCATGCGTAGACATCACTGATCGCTCCCTGAATTGCACATGTCACTTGGCCATTCATTTGGGATTATCTGTTTAGCAGGCAAAAAATATGCGCGTTACCCTATTACAATAGACACGGCGCGTCGTACGGCGGCCAGATCCTGAGCCACGTTCAAATATTCGTGTTCGCCGGCGCGGGATTCCAGCGACCAGCAACCGTTGTAACCGGCTTCCTGTAACAATTTCACTTTGCGCGGCAACGCATCTCCAAAGAGATCGATAAATGCGCGGTCAAAGTGAACATGCATGGTATAAGGGGCGACTTCGAGATCACTTTCCTCTGCCGCATGCGGCCATCTTCCGACGTCCAGCAAGACGCCAAAGGCAGGTGTGTTTAGTGCTTGCTGTAAGCGAGTCAAGTTCGTCGCCACCAGAGATCCAGGTTGATGTGTTTGCGGGCCGATGCGAAAGCCCCAGTCGTGAGCTACGACGGTATACTGTCGGTAGCGATCCACCAAGTGTGTAAACTGTTCATCTGTCATGTCAGGTGACATGACACCCATGTCGATACGCAAGGTCTTCACCCGCAACTTACGCGCGATCTCCAGATAACGCAGTGCCACCTGATGTTGATGGGCCCTTTTGTCTGGATGCTCATGCCAAATGTCCGCATGATCGACTGCAAGACAAGCGACTTCGATTTCTTCTCGCCGGAGCGCCTGATCGACGAGGTCGATATAGGCGTCGTCAGTACTGACCAACATGCCATTCCAGATATCGGCGCGCGTCACGCGATACCTTTGCGAAAGGCTTTCTATGTAACCAAATACGCTCATTTGCCCAGTCTCGTACAAACGATGAAATGACCACGAACCAATCGAAAATGTCATGCACACTCCCCTTTTCTACTATCAGCCGTCCTAGGCGGCTGAAGAATGTAAACGATTACGGATTTCCCACTTAGGATAGCATATTTCTCGTTTTTCGTCCGTCTCCGACATTGACATACACTCGCATTTATGTCCAAATAGAAAGCGTGATGCCTATCGCAGTCTGCCACCGGAGAACGTTTACATCTTGCACAAAAGGAGGCGTGTACTCATGAGTCGCGTACGTCGTCGCGCGGCTTTACCTGTAGGCGGACAGACTCAGTCCCGCGAGACACTGATCGCTTAGCAATGGCGACCATTCATGACGTGGCGCGCGTGGCAGGCGTGTCCATCGCTACAGTTTCGCGAGTCATCAATGATACGGGGTATGTGAAACACGAGACGCGGGAGCGCGTCGATGCTGCCATCGCCCAACTGGATTTTCATCCCAGCGCCATCGGGCGCAATCTGCGGCAGAGTAAAACGAATATCGTCATGGTCATCGTTCCGGAGATTACGAATCCATTTGTCGGAGACGTGGTCAGACACATCGAACTGTACGCTCGTTCATTCGGATACAGCATTTTATTGCACGAATACATGAGAAATGGCATGACGGCTGAGCAAACCCTTCGTTTTGTAGAGGCCCGGCGGATCGACGGGATGATCTTTCTTACGGCGGAGGCCAAACTCAAAGAGTTTGAGCAACTCTCAGCCAAATGGCCGACCGTCCTCGCTTGCGAGTACGTCGATCACTTGGCTATCGCATCGGTTTCGATTGATAATATCGCCGCCACACTCGACGTGATGCATTATCTGCTTGCACTCGGGCATCGCGATATTTTGCTAGTCAATGGCGCCGCTGACAACATCTCCTCGAGAGATCGTCTGCGCGGTTATCGAATTGCCCTTGAGCAAGCTGGGTTAGCGCTCGATCCAGCCTACGTCTATCAAGCGGTAGCCACACCAGAAAGTGCGTATGCATGCGTCTCACAAGCGCTGCGAGCAGAAATGTGTTTTACGGCAGTTTTTTGCGTCAGCGACGTGCTGGCGATCGGCGCGATCAAGGCGCTACGCGATCACGGGTTGAACGTGCCGACAGACGTCTCTGTCGTGGGCTTTGACGATATTGCCTTTGCGGCTTTTCTAGACCCACCACTGACGACTGTTCGTCAACCGGCTGGCGAAATTGCAAAACGGGCCATGGAGATGTGGATGCAGGTATGTGCAGGAGAGTCTGCTCAGTATCCGGTCCTATTGCGACACGAACTCATTATTCGATCATCCTGTGCACAAAAACGTACGTGAATGGATAAGGAGGCTTTTCTATGGCAGTCAATGTCGGCATTATCGGTTCTGGACTCATCGCTCGTTTGGCACACGCACCAGGCTACCAAAAAGCCGGTGCCAACATCGTGGCAACCGCTGATCTAGTGGAGGATCGGGCTAAACAATTGGCGGAAGATTTCTCGATTGCACATACGTATACGGACTACCGGGAGCTACTTGCACGCCCCGACATTGAAGCGGTCAGTATATGCGTACCGAATTACATGCACAAAGAAATTACGATCGCGGCACTAGAGGCCGGCAAGCACGTACTTTGCGAGAAACCGATGGCTATGACCGTAGAAGAGGCTACCGCGATGTTACACGCATCGGAGAAAACCGGCAAAATCCTCATGCTCGGATTTAACAATCGCTTTCGCTCGGACGTGCAGCGCTTAAAAAAGGTGATCGACAGCGGCGAACTCGGGGATATCTATTACGTGAAGACCGGGTACATTCGGCGTCGCGGGACACCGTTTGGGTGGTTTACTGTAAAGGAAGAATCCGGGGGCGGGCCTGTGATCGATCTTGGCGTTCACGTCATCGATATGACTCGCTATTTGATGGGCAATCCGAAGCCTGTGTCTGTAATGGCTTCGACTTATCGTAAATTTGGACATTACACGTTAATGGACACTGACGCTTGGTGCTCGTCGGACGTCAAAGAAGGGCTACGGACAGGCGAACAATTTGACGTCGAAGACTTGGCCACAGCGATGATTCGCTTTGACAATGGCGCGACGATGGTCGTAGAAGCTTCGTGGGCATCGAATATTGGTGAGCGCGATAGTGTTTACGCTTCTTTGCTCGGCGAAAAGGCCGGGGCGCAACTCACGCCCGAGTTGACTGTCTTCTCTGAACAAGATGGGATGTTGACCGATAAGAAGATCAACACAGTGAATAGAAACGCTCACGCTGAGGAGATTAAACACTTTGTAAACTGTGTGAAAGAAGGGACCACTCCGATCTCCACAGCACGCCACGGTGTAGAGATCCAGCAGATACTCAACGCGATTTATGAAAGTGCGAAACTCGGACGTAGCGTGGACATCCAGTCCATCTAACCTTCTCCTGCAGCTGGCACTATGCAAGACTCAGGGCCTTGGTAGACCAGATACATGGTCAACCAAGGCCCTGTTGTGTGAGCAAAACACTTACTGAGCAGCCGTAGTGGCTGTTTGCGAAACTGGATTTTCAATACTTAGCTTGACAGCGGAGTATGCATTATCTTGAATCGTAAGATCTTCCGACTTGGCCAGGCTTGCCATCAGTTGCGCTGTAGTCGGCGCCTTTTGCGCCTTGATCGCCTGAATGATCTGCGCCTTCGCCTGAGACACTGTCGGTGTCAGCGCAGGTGTTCTAGCGGTGACCTCGAGTACTTCCCACCCGGACGAGCCGTTCACTGGATTGCCAGGGACCCCGATTGGTTGACTAAAGGCCGCCTTCGCTGTAGCTGCGTCTAGTTGGGTCGCGGTAAAGCTTCCCATGACGCCCCCTTTACTGGCTGTTGTCTTGTCTTGTGAATACTGTTTGGCGGCTGCGGCAAAACTAAGACCGCTATGCATTTTGGCTGCTACGCTGTCAGCCGTCGCCTGATTTTTAAAGAAAATGGCGGACAAGGAGACTTTGGCAGGTTGCTCTAGTGTCTTTTTGTTTTTGGCATAGTACTGAGCGATTTCTGTTGGCGTTACGGTCACTTCGCTCGCTGCAATTTTTTGTGCAAGCACTTGCAGCTTGAGTTGCGATTGAAGTTGGGTCAAGGTCATATTGCTGCCAGCGAGCGCTTCTTCGAGTTGTGCCTCACTCGTGATGCCATTTTGTTGCTCGAGTGAAGTAAGCGCCGTTTGAACGTCTGCGCTCGTCGCTGTCACATGATCTTTTTTGGCCGCATCGGTGATCAACTGTTGTGTGATGAGATTAGTCAATGTCTCCGAGCCGTATGATTTGGCCATTTCGTTATTCAGGGAGGACGCATGTATCACAGTATTCCCGAGTGTCGCGATCGCTGGTCCCGACTGTGCTTGTGCAGCGGCAACCCCCCAAGATGCGCCAACGATAATTGCCCCTAACAGTGTTCCGCCGATCCACGATCCCGCACGATTAGCATGTGTTGCCATTTACCATACCCACTCCTAATGATGAATAATTTGATGGCGTAAGCCGTTCAATCTTTTCTTAGACGGTGGCACAAGAACCCACCTACTTATGGACACGCAATGAAGCATAGCTCTCTATCCTTGATATTTTCTTAAAGCGTTCGTGCAAACGGCTCATACACAGGCACATCCGCCTTGCGGACTCCATACAGTGGCGAAGAGACACTTTTGTCAGGAGGACCAAGGCCATGGCACGAGACATCTATGTCGCTTTGGGAGACTCCATTACGGCTGGATACGATGCCACACACCCGGCGCATACGTTTGTCCACCAATTTTACACCGTAATCCGTCGCAGCCAACTTGCGCAGCGAACCACCGTGATTGCGCAAAATGGTTGGGATACGCAGACACTACAGCGCGCTGTACAATCTGCGTGGCCGAAACTATGGGACGAGGCGAGCGCGGCTACGGTGCTGATCGGCGGCAATGACCTGCGCAAATTACTGACCCGTCAATTTTTGTCCGGAGCCCCTGTCTCTCCACATCTCATTACGCTAACGCTTCAGAAATTCGCTAGAGACTTGGACATCCTCTGCCACTTTCTACAAACACGAGAGATCCCTCACCTGATACTCGGGACGTTGTATAACCCGGCCCCGAACTATCTACCTGCGACGCATGCGATAGAGGAGTTAAATGCAATCATCTCGCTTGTGGCAAAGCGTTACGATATGGACGTCGCTGACATTGCAGCGGCCTTTAGCGGCAAGGAAGCACATCTGATTCACGGGTATCGGTTTGGACGTATAGAGGATTTGAGCGTTCCGATTCGCCGCCCTATTCATCCGAATGATGACGGTCACCGAACCATCGCCCGTGTCTTGACGGAGCGATTAGACGGTAGCCTTTCGACTTGAGCACCAGAGATGGCAGAAGGGCCGTTCCAAGTGGTGTTAGGATCGGCCCTTCTCGGTGTGCTCACGCCGTATACGAGAGATGAGACTCAAGAGACGACGTCAATGCCATCGCCTGCATCTACGCTACCGATTTCCCAGGCATCCTGGCCTTGCGCGTGCAGATCTTTGAGGAAATCTCCTGCGACTTCTGCTCCCATACTCAACAGGAGACCGCCAGATGTCTCTGGCGAAAACAAAAGCTGTCGTTCGAAATCGACCAAGGCATCAGAAAAACGAACGTGGCTTCCAAAGTGTTCGATATTTTCCCAAACTTTCGTAGGCCAATATTCACCCTTCTGTGCCTGCTCCTTGGCGCCAGCAAGAATCGGTATCTGCGCAAGCTTCAAGGTAAACTTCACCTCGGCAGCTGCCGCCATCTCGTACGCGTGGCCTAAGAGTCCGAAGCCGGTAACGTCCGTTCCCCCTGCCACGTGATGGTGGACCGCAGTTTCCGAGGCCCGTCGATTCGAGCGCATCATCGACGCCTGTGCCGCCTCCAAATGAGACTCGAGCAAGACTGCATTTTTGCCACACTTGGCTAGGAGGCCCGTTCCGATCGGCTTGGTCAAAATCAGACGATCTCCGACTTTAGCCCCGCCTTTTCGAATGATGCGAGCAGGGTCAGCAAACCCGATGACAGCCATCCCAAATTTCGGTTCTTCATCTTCGACCGTATGCCCGCCAACGATGATAGCGGCTGCCGCTTTTGTAGCATCGAGCCCGCCCTGGATAATCTGTTGCATGATCTCTTTCGGCATCTCTTTAGGAAAGCCGACCAGATTCAAGGCAATAGCTGGTTTTCCACCCATGGCATATACATCACTTAGCGAGTTGGTAGCGGCGATCGTCCCATACGCATACGCATCATCCACGACAGGTGTAATAAAATCAGCTGTAAAGATCAGCGCGGTCTTGTCATCGAGGACATAGACAGCTGCGTCGTCGGCGTTGTGCATGCCGCTTAAGACGCGTGGCGACACCTCTTGTGTATCAAGAAGGGGTCGCATGAGTTCGGAAAGGTCCCCCGGACCTAGCTTAGCTGCTCAGCCGGCGCACGACGTAAAAGCTGTCAAACGCGTCCAGTCGCGATCTCCGAAAAACATCGACATTCCCCCCAATCCACCTGTTGTTAGGATCAAACTTCTCCCTGACTATAGCATCGCTAGCTGATTTAGGCTAGTCCTCATAAGCGTTATAGGACGTTATAGGGCGTTCCCACACCATCGTCCCGACTTTGAGACAGGGGTTTCATGCGATTCGGTTTGCAGGAGCTGACACCTACGCGATACACTAGAGAGGCAGATCCACTTTTGCATAAAGGCGGGCGTTATCAGATGGCATTCAACCCCAAACAAAATCGGCATTTACCAGCTTTCTTGTTACTCTATCTACTCGATGGACAAGCGCACGGAGGGGCCCTTTGGAACCGACTGCAGGCGATTTTACCGAGCGACTGGAGTATAGACAGCGGGGCAGTCTACCGCGTTCTTAGAGACTTAGAGGAACGAGGGTCTGTCTCCTCTACTTGGAACACGGATGAGCCAGGACCAGCGAAGAAAGTGTATACACTCACCGAAGCGGGACGGGAAGAACTGTCCAATTGGTATGAGGATATTCAGGTGCGACAGCGCAATCTTCA
>JAPNUP010000049.1 GCA_026627345.1 Bacillota bacterium
AGGAGGCTGTCCTAGTAATCAAGGATTTTAGGGTGTGTGCGTCGAATAGATAGGGAGCGATAACAAGTGTGCTAGGAGTGATTACCTGCTATGAAAAAGACCTTTCGTCCGTACAACCAGAGCCAGTTATTTCTGCTTCCGCCGTCGATCGAGGAGTGGGTGCCAGAGAACCATTTGGCCCGTTTCGTAAATGACACGGTCGATCAGATGGATCTATCGCCGATTCTGGCCGTGTACGAGCGAGAGTCTCGCGGGTACCCACCTTACCACCCAGCCATGCTATTGAAGATACTCATTTACGGGTACGCCACCGGAGTGTACTCTTCGCGCAAGTTGGCCAGAGCCTGTGAGGATGTCGTGATCTTTCGCTATCTGTCTGCCAACCAGTTCCCCGATTTTCGGACGATCAACACGTTTCGCAAGCGACATCTGGAAAGCTTCCAGAAGCTGTTCGTGCAGGTTCTACAACTGTGCATGAAAGCCGACTTGGTTCAGTTTGGGGCGATGGCGTTGGACGGGACAAAGATCCAAGCGAATGCCAGCAAACATAAGGCGATGAGTTATGAGCGAATGAAAGAGGAAGAAAAGCGGCTCTTGGACATGGTCCGTTCTGTGACCGGTGAAGCACAGTCGGTCGATGAGCAGGAGGATCGGGAGTTGGGCGATCGGCGGGGAGATGAGTTACCCGAGGCGTTACAAACGGCGCAAGGGAGACTGGCAGCGATCCGAGAGGCCAAGGCTGCGCTGGAACAAGAGGCTAAGGAACGAGCCGAAGAGCAGAGAAGGGTGCAGGAAGAGAAAGAGAAAGCCCGGGCAGCCGAGCCTGCGAAACGGCGCGGTGGACGTAAGCCAAAGGAAGTGCAGGAAGATCCATCTGCCAAAATGCAACGCAATTTCACCGACCCGGAATCACGGATTATGAAGACGTCCAATGGCTTCATACAAGGGTACAATGTACAAGCTGTGGTGGATGAGGCGTATCAAGTGATTGTGGCCACGCGAGTGTCGAACAAAGGGACGGATATGGGACAGATCCCTGAGATGGTCCGCTTGGTGATGAAGAACACGGGCCGGAAGATGAAACAACTATTGGCGGACAAAGGGTACGCAAAGACGAGCGATATGCAGTGGTTAGAAGAAAGTGTGCGGGTGGACGGGTACATAGCGGTATCACGCGAGAAGCATCATGCGCAGTCGGTGAAGGCTCCACGAGGCAGAATGCCAAAAAACCTGAATGCGTGGCAGCGAATGAAACGCAAGCTTCAAACGAAGCGAGGACGGCGGATGTACGCCAAGCGCAAGATGATCGTAGAGCCTGTATTCGGGCAGATCAAGGAATGTCGAGGATTTCGGAGATTCTCACTACGCGGCCAGGACAAGGTGTCCGGTGAGTGGGATCTGATTGCTATGTGCCACAACCTGTTGAAACTGTATCGATACGGGAAACCGGCGATGTTGAAATAAGAAGCACCAGACAACCGATCCATTACTGCGTAAGCTATCCGACAAAACGGTTGTCGGGCCACCTTGCCAAAAACTTACGGAGACAGCCTCCTAGCATCCCGTAGACCTGAGCCGATGAATTCTATCCCTGCCATCCTTAACGCACTACACAAAACAGCCCCCAGCTTCGTGATGCAGGCATTTCACATTCTTCCTCGATACGAACAAAAAGGCGGCCCTGTGTAGGCTGCCAGAGCCATGATGGAGCGGGACGAGGGGGCGGAGCTTCTTTAGGATTTACGCCCGTATGCGCAAGATGGTTAAGTAATCGCATTTAAAGCTCTTTCACCAATTACCGCACCTATCCAAAAGCGGCTATGAGTATGCTCACACCTTTACGGAATGACGACCGCCCGCTCTTGTTTGCCAGCGCGCTGCATTTCCAGGCTACTTTAACATCTGAAAGTGGAACCTTTGTGAACTCGACCTCTAGCTCTCGGATTAACGGAAACAGAGGTTAGACAAAATGGGGGAATCCGGTGACCTTCAGTTACACGACATACTACGGAGCACCGGAAACAGTTTGGCATTACCGCGATGGTGACATGTGCTACTTTGGTTCGGGCGGTCGTCTTGTCTATGTCGGCGTGACCAGTATGCGCTGTGGGATCCAGACGACTGTCCCGGCGAATCGCTGTCACTCCTACCTGCTCATGCTGCATGTTAAATCTACATCAAACTTTTCATATTATGGTACATAAGGTAAGCGGTTATGTCAAGCAGACATCATCACTCTGCCAAAATCTTAACGAAAACATTTTTATCCAGCACCGCGTATACCGTCACTTCGACGATTCGCTCTGTGACGCGCAAGTCCACTTCTTAACGGACCAAGCGATGCGATACACTGTAGAAGGCGCGTGTGTATTCAACAAACATGGCAATCGATGTGAGCGCGGGCTCAGACCCAGACGACAAATTCGTATGGGTCTGCAGCAGGCTTTCAAGCAGACTATTGTGATTTAAGGGAGGCA
>JAPNUP010000056.1 GCA_026627345.1 Bacillota bacterium
GCAGCGGCGATGCGCACGGCCAGACTCTCATCGCCTTCTTCCTTGCGAATTTCAGCCAACCGTAAAGCCCCTTCATCAGAGATCTCAATCATGGAAGAGTGCAAGTTGCTCGCCTCCTTTACGCTCCGGCCTAGACTCCGGGTCACTTGCCCATTGTTGCAAAATAATTTGAAAGATGCGCCCGAAGGTCATTTGTGCCCGGTCCATGGCATCAGAGAAGATCCAGTCGCCACCTGTCGCTCCATCGAGAAGGTCTGTGCGCACCACTCGCAAAGTCCAGTGCAGGTGCGTAAAAGCATGCGTGTAGACGCCGCCTACCTCAAGACTTTCAGCAATGCCATAGTCGGCAAGGCATCCTTGCACCTGCTGGCGGATCTCGTCAGGCGACGCCACAGCATCCTCCACCGCGACCATTGGCAGTTGCCAAAGCCCGCGCAAAAGCCCTTTATCTGGACGTTGTAAGACCGCTAGCGAGCCATCTTGACGCCTCAACAGCAATACAGCATAATGCTCGCGACGAGCGGGTTTCTTCGCCGCCTTGACAGGCAATCTCGCCTGGCAACCCGCTGCTCTCGCCACACAGTGTCGCGCCACCGGACAGCTCTCACACCGCGGGGTCCGCGCAGTACAGACTAGTGCACCGAGTTCCATCAGCGCTTGATTAAAGGCGGACGCTTGATCGTGCGGAACGATTCTACTGACATAGGCCTCCACCTGTTTCTTGGTGGCTGGTTTGGCAATGTCCTCTTCTATTTTATGCAGACGCGAGATAACGCGCAAGACATTGCCGTCTACTGCGGCGAGCGGCTTGCCGTAGGCGATCGACAGAACGGCGCCTGCGGTATACGGCCCGACACCACGCAGACTCGTCATGGCTTCAAATGAGTCAGGCACGATCCCATTGTACCGCTCTGACACTTCGCGTACCGCCTGCTGTAGGTTGCGCACACGGCTATAGTAACCGAGACCTTCCCAAGCCTTGACTACGTCCCCTTCCGATGCATTGGCCAGTGCGGCGACGGTGGGGAACAAATCCATGAAGCGCTCGAAGTACGGGATGACGGTGTCGACTCTCGTCTGCTGCAACATGACCTCAGATACCCACACACGGTAGGGATCGGCGTCTTTTCGCCAAGGCAAATCCCGCTTATCGGTCTCGTACCAAGCGAGCAGATCTCGGACAAACAGTTGACTATCCACAGTATCCCCCAAAATTGCACGCGCCACGTTTAGCTGATGTCGCACGGCGCTATACTTGTACCAATGACTACGCAAAAGCGCATATCGCACCTATACAAGTAGTTGTAACAGGAGGTATACACACATGCAAGAGTTTCCGGCTGCCCAATTGGATGGAGAAATGCTGATGAGCTTACATGACATGGAAAGACGCCTGAGCGAAGCCTCAGGACAACCGATCGTACTAGTCGCGTATGCGCAAGCAACAGATCTGTCGAACGGCTGGAACAAATCTCAAGTAGCCGGGGCGCATGTAAACAGAGCAGATCGCCAAACTAAGTGACGAGGTCAGGTTGTCCGAACCTCTGAAACGATTGGCCATCAAGCGGAGGTGAGCCCTATGTGGGAGTTTGTGAACGGTGTTACTGGCAACTTTTCACGGCGGCCGCCAAGGCGCACAAGTAAAGCGCATATGTTGCCTACGTTGCTCATTGGTGCAGGTGTAGGCATTGCCACGTGGGAAGTCGTCAAGCGACGCATGGCTCATACTGCCGCGCAGGAAAGCGAGCACGACGATGCCATTCTCGATGTTGTCACTGAGTAACTGAACGAAAAAGGGGAGCCGAGTGAATCGGCTTCCCTTTTTCATGAAAAAGTCATAGTCAACCTAGCCAAAATGCGATAGAGTATAGAGACGGATTTGCAATTGGTTACAACAACCGTATGTTCTAACATCCAGGCGCTTTCGTTTTCGATTCATCCATGGCCGCTATTCCTACATGTTGGAGAGGAGCTCTTGGTCCTATGACGCGTTCGGGGTACCCCCTTTATCTGCAACTGAAGCTCTGGCTACTGAATAAGATTGAGTCAGGCGAGTGGCATGAGGGCATGATGATCCCGACGGAGAGTGAACTGATCGAAGAGCACGGCATGTCTCGCACCACTGTACGACAAGCGCTTCAAGACCTCGTGGCATCTGGCCATTTAGTTCGCCAGCAAGGGCGTGGAACGTTCGTGGCGCGCGCTTTAGCTCAGCACACTTCATCCGTTTTATACGGATTCATCGAAGATTTGGAACGCACGGATCGTCCACTCACCATCACGCCAAACCCGGTTCGCGTCCTGCCTTGTACAGAGGCAGTTGCAGTGTCACTGCATTTGACCACAGGGACCCTTGTCTTGCGGATCAGCCGGACAGTGACGGACAACGGCATGGTCATTTACGCGGATGAAAGTTATATCCCTGAAAGCCTCCTGCGACCGCATAACATTCCGGAGCAGCAGCTCGGTATGCGCATTTACCAGACGCTTGAGGCATACGGTATTGTCATTGCTTCCGGTGACCAAGCGATCTCCGCTGAGGCGGCCGACGAACACCAGGCCAAGACTTTCTGTTGCAAGCCGGGTGACGTCTTGTTGCGCGTCGAGCGCGTTACGCGAGACGGCACTGGACAACCGATCGAGTATGCCATCGCGCGTTACCGAGCCGATCAGTACGCCTATCAAGTACGACTGATGCGCGCTTCTTCACTCTAGATGTCACGCATTACATACGCTTACGGGGGAGGGAGCCCAAGAGCTTTGTATCTTGGACGCATAGATCATG
This sequence comes from Bacillota bacterium, assembly GCA_026627345.1. Classification (GTDB taxonomy): domain Bacteria; phylum Bacillota; class Bacilli; order Alicyclobacillales; family SLC66; genus JAPNUJ01. The sequence continues at coordinate 2,786 of JAPNUP010000056.1, forward strand.
GAGCCATCCACGGGATCCGCAGAGGCCAGATTTCCACTCAAGTATTTCACGAGTAAACCCAGTTACCACTGGTTTGTGGTCGGAACGGTGTGTATCGGCGCATTTATGGCCGCACTAGACGCGAGTATTATCACTGTCGCACTCCCCACGATGCAGCGTGACTTTCACGTCAATTTCAGCATTACCGCTTGGGTGCCACTGGCGTACCTCTTAACACTCACGGCTCTGCTCACCGTCTTTGGACGCCTTGCGGATATAGTAGGCAGACGCCCTTTATACACCATCGGTTTTACCGTATTCATCATTGGCTCTGCCCTTTGCGGAGCGGCGCCGAACATGACGTTCATGATTGCCTCAAGGGTTCTTCAAGCGGTGGGCGCCACGATGCTGCAAGCCAACAGCGTCGCGATCGTTACCGCGGCGGCTCCGGCTGAAAAGCGTGGCAAAGCCATTGGCATTCAAGGATCCGCGCTTGCGGTAGGCCTATCATTGGGACCGGCAATTGGCGGACTCCTCATCGCCGCATTCGGGTGGCGCGCCATTTTTTACGTCAATGTGCCTGTTGGCATCATCGGCACCACACTGGCTTTCCTCATCCTTCCCTTGGATGCGCACAGAGATGAGACAGGGAAAAGTAACTTTGATTACTGGGGCGGCTTGACTCTGGCTGTCTCATTAGTCGGCCTACTTTTCGGCTTTAATCAAGGTAATGAGCAAGGTTGGGGCTCCCCCACGATCATCGTCAGTTTTCTGATTGGCATCGTGTTCCTGGGGTTGTTTGTCCTTATCGAGAAGCGGCATCGTTCGCCTATTCTCGATCTGGCACTATTTAAAATCGATCAGATCACGTGGGGCAACATCACAGGCGCACTCTCCTACATGCTCATGTACGGAGTACTGTTTATCGTCCCGTATTTTTTCGAATATGTATTGCATCGCCCATCGTCAGAGTCAGGGCTTCTGACGACTCCTCTTCCCATCGGCATGATGCTACTCGCGCCTAGTGCAGGGAAGATCGCCGACCGCTACGGAACTAAAATACCAACGGTCGTCGGCATGGGCATCTCCACGCTTGGCGTGCTGGCTTTGATCTTTTTAGGCGGGCACACGAACTACCTGTACATCATCGTAGCGCTACTATTTGTCGGGATCGGCATGGGCATATTCACGCCACCGAACAACAGCTCGGTCATGGGCAGCTCACCCCCGAATCGCCTTGGCGTTTCCTCAGGTGTCCTGAATATGGCGCGATCGCTAGGACAAAGCGCAGGGATCGCCTATTCGTTCGCGATTTTTCAAGGCGTGTTACTCGCTCAAGGCTTCCAGCCCCAAAAGGCGCCATTAGACTCCCTTGTCGGCGGCTTTCGCATCACATTCATCGCGGTGACGATCATCGGGGTTGTCGCCTTTGCCATCTCTGCGATTCGTAAAAACGTACCAAAGAACCGTGATCTGCCACCTGAGTTGCACGCTGTCGACATTTGAGATAGAGTAGATTGGATACGATGTGAACGTTGAGGAGCGATCCGTATTGTCTCCGACTCGCGACATAGGAGAAGGTTTTCTGACAGTCATTGCGATTGTCCTCCTTCTACAGATTATTGTCGTCGCCAGTTCAGCGATTAGCACGCGTTTCCGACGCCGTCGTACGCTGTCAATCGACCATCTGCCTCCGAAGGCGACGCGCATTGGTGAAAATGAACTGATGATCTATACCTATGGCCAAGACTTGTATCGCGATATGCTGCGAGACATCTCTCTGGCCACTTCGTCTATCTGTGTAGAATCATTCATTTGGAAAGGCGACCGAACTGGGGAAGCGTTTAAAGAGGTATTGGCCCAGAAGGCGCGCGAAGGGGTGGATGTGTACGTCATCTACGACGCGTTCGCCAACCTCGTCGTTCCCCGCGCCTTTAAACAATTTCCCAAAGAGATTCACGTCTACCCGTACCGTGCATGGCGTAAAATCTGGTACATCTTTGATCCGCGGCGATGGGCCCGAGATCATCGCAAGCTGATGGTGATCGATCGTCAGACAGCCTATGTAGGTGGATATAACATCGGCGAATTATATGGCTTAAAGTGGCGCGATACGCACCTCCGGGTGGAGGGAAACGTAGCCCTTAATCTCTATGCATCGTTTATTGACTTCTGGACAGACCACGCGGATGAAGCACTAACGCTGAAAAAAGTAACGGCATCTTTGCATCCGAACATTCGCCTCTATGCGAATAATCCGACGCGGCTGATGTTCCCTATTCGCTCGATGTACATCGAAGCCATCGATCTAGCCAAGGAGCGTGTATGGCTGACGACCCCGTACTTTGTCCCGGATCGTTTTGTGCTTGCCTCGCTCGTTCGTGCGGCGAAACGCGGGGTGGACGTGCACTTGATCATTCCTGAACAATCTAACCATCTGCTGGCTGACTGGCTCGCACGGACGTATTTTACAAGTTGTATGCAAGAAGGTATCCATATACATCTTTACCAAGGCGCGATGATCCATGCCAAGACGGCCATCATCGACGGCACTTGGACGACAATAGGTACAGCCAACTTGGATCGCTTGAGTCTGCTCGGGAACCACGAACTCAATATCGAGATATTTGACGATGGAATGGCGGCACTGATGGAGAGCGTATTCCTCAGCGATCGACAAAACTGCCGCACGCTCGCCTTGGCAGAATGGGTACGCCGACCGATGGCACAGAAACTAGGGGAACTCGTCCTGTCGCCACTCTGGCCTTTTCTATAGATGCACAGTACGACTCAAAAGCCGTTAATCGCTAGCAAGATCAGTGTCGGAATCCAGCCGAAGAAAAAGGAGAGAATCACCCACAGCCCCACACTTCTTCCTGCCCTGCTAGCCAAAGAGCCACTGACGATCATCGGCAATAGCCACAGGATCAACCATAGCAACAGATACAGAAAGCCCATCTGATCTCCTCCTGACGGATGGAAAATCGCTTCGGTTCACTGTATCTACATATGCCGGGGCGGATGAAATATCACCTGACATCCGCCCAGACATATCCGCCACGCTGTGGTTATGACACGAACACAGGGTCACGAAACGCTTCCAGTTTCTCTTTAGACGCCGCTTCGATCTCGGCGTGCAAGCTGTTGCCATGCGCATCCATGGTTACAATAGCCGGGAAACCCTGCACTTGCAGATGCCACATGGCTTCGGGGATACCAAACTCATCGAGAAAGTCGACGCTGTCCACCCCGGTCACCGAATGTGCGTAATACTGTGCTGCTCCGCCAATCGCGTTCAGATAAACCGCGCCTGACTCCTCGAGCCCCTTGAGTGTCTTTCCACCCATACCACCTTTGCCGATGACGACACGTAAACCGAACTTCTTGATAATATCGGACTGATACGGCTCTTCGCGCGAACTCGTCGTCGGTCCAGCCGCTTTGACATGCCACTGTCCGCCATCGTCTTGGAGCATCACAGGCCCGCAGTGATACAGTACGCCGCCTTCCAGATCGACCGGAGAGTCGTGATCCATCAAGTACTTGTGCAAGGCATCTCGCCCCGTGTGCATCGATCCGTCGATCATGACCACATCGCCGACACGCAGCGACCGAATCGTCTCTTCAGAAATCGGCGCCTTCAACACGATCACATCGCCTGTCTGCACGCCGGTTGCGGATCGAGCCAAATCAGAGCCACCCTCTTTATAGAGAAACGACAGGATCTTACCGCTGTCATCCAGTCTGACACCTTGGCGACGAAACGCCCAACAGTTGTACGCCACGGAGACAAAGAAGCTGGCAGGGAGCCGATTCTGCACGCCAATTTTGCAACCGAGAAGCGTGACATTTCCGCCGAATCCCATAGTGCCGATTCCGAGGCGATTAGCATTGTCCATGATGTACGTTTCAAGCGCAGCAAGCTGCTCGTTGTCGTTGCAATCGTCGAGATGGCGGAAAAGTTGCTCTTTAGCATGCTGGTACCCGCTTGTACGGTCACCACCGATTGAGACGCCGATAAAACCAGCGCTACAGCCTTGCCCCTGTGCTTGGTACACCGCATGCAAGATGCACTTGCGGACACCATCGAGATCACGCCCTACTTTACCTAAACCTTCAAGTTCAGTGGGTAAACTGTACTGAATATTCTTGTTCTCACAACCGCCGCCTTTGAGAATCAGCCGCACTTCCGTATACGCTTGTTCCCACTGGTGAAAATGAATTACCGGGGTGCCTGGCCCGAGATTGTCCCCGGAATTCTTACCTGTCAGGCTGTCCACTGAATTCGTCCGCAACTTCCCAAGCTTCGTCGCTTCCGCCACCGCCCGCTCGATTTCCCGCTGCATGACGATCTGGTTGGCACCCACAGGCGTATGCACTTCAAAGGTAGGCATTCCTGTATCTTGGCAGATCGGACCTTGCTCCACTTCCGCAGTCACGATATTGTCGATAATCGTGCCGAGTGCGAGTGCCGCCCGCGTACCGACTTCTTCACGAGCATTAGCCCGGGCCACAGCGCGTCTGACATCCGGCGGCAGGTTGGTCGAAGTATCAATGATCAATTGCAACATGCTGTCATAAAAGTGTTCCATAGTCGTCAAACTCCTCTCTGGTTATACGATATGGCAAATCACCTATTTACGCTGAACCTCCTGAAGGCGCCAGCGGCGTCGGTGCAATCGACTTCCCTGAAGCCAGCTGATTAAGGTAGGCATCAATGATCTTGCGGGCAACGGGTCCCGAGGACTGAAATCCTTCACCTGCACCGGGAATGATGACAACCACTGCGATCTTTGGATCACTCGATGGCGCATATCCCATAAAGGAAGCCACATCGCGACTTGTAACCCCTGTCTGCGCCGTTCCAGTCTTACCCGAGACAGCGTAGCGATCGCCGAGGAAGGTGGACCAGGCAGTCCCTAAAATGCCTCCACGATCTTGCGTCGTCCAAGCCATCCCATCTTGAATCAAAGCCAGATTCTGCGCACTGACCGGGATATGATTCAACACCACAGGTTTGATCACTTTCACAACTTTCCCTGAGGGAGACAGGATCTCGTGCAGCACCTCAGGTTTCATGCGTTTGCCTCCGTTGGCAATCGCGCTAACGTACTGTGCGATGCCGATCGGCGTATATACTTGGTCCTGCCCAATCGCCATATACGCGAGATCGGATAAGTATCCGTTGTCGTGAAAATAGCCTGTGACCTCACCGGGCAGATCGACACCAGTCGGCGCAGTGAGCCCGAAATTCTTGGCGAAGTTCGCCAGACCGTTGAAAGCTTGGACTCGCTCACCTGTCATCCACTGCTGTAGCCCACCAGAAGACGGTGGATAATGACCAAGCCACAAACCTGTTTGGTACAAAAATACGTCTGACGAGACCCCGATCGCTTCCGGCACGGACACCGAACCGAAGCCAGACGGCACCCACTCATTTAGGCGCGTGCCGCCAACATAGAGGTAGCCGGGGTCCCAAACGGTGGTATGCGCATTTATGACCCCTTGGTTCAGCGCGTACATGAGTGTCAGCGGCTTCTCAGTAGAGCCTGGCGGATACAAACCACCGACTGCACTATCAAGTGCAGCGGCGCCAAATTGGGCGTAATGCTGCGAACTGATGCCACCGACAAACCACTGAGGATCATAAAACGGGTAACTGCCTAGCGCCAAAATAGCCCCTGTGTTCGGATCCATGGCCACTGCTACGCCAGTTTTCACCCAGTAGTACCCCATACCTTGGAGTGCCTGAATCTGCGACTGTAAAGATTGTTGCAGCACATCTTGTAAGTGGCCGTCGATGTTCAACACGACATTGTCACCAGGCTTTGGAGCCGGAAACAGGCCCAAGTCACGGACAGGAACGTTGGCCGCATTGACCTCGACTTTCATGGCGCCAGGCGTCCCTTGCAAATACTGATCGTACTGCGCCTCAATCCCATCCTGACCCACCAGCGCATTGGGTGGGTACTTCGGACTACTCAACGCAGCGTAGGTACTCGCCTGACTCGCAGGGATACTGGAGATATAGCCGAGCACGTGATCGGCAAGCGCGCCATACGGGTACTGCCGTAGCGGCGCGGCGATTACGCTAACGCCTGGCAGTTCGCTCGCATGTTCTTCTACATAGCTGACGATGCGCGGCGGTGCATTCGCCAGTATCGTGACCTGCGGATTGCTGTCCCAAGTCTGTGTCGGCATTTCTCTCTCTATCTCAGATGCGCGCATACCGAACGGCACAGCCAGCTGCTTGGCGATCACAGCATTATCTTGAGCAGGCGTATCAAGCTTCGTGTACACAATGTCAAAAGTGGGCTTATCCGTGGCCAAAGCGTAGTGGTAGCGGTCGTAAATCCAGCCTCTAGAAGCCGGCACAGGGAACGTGTCATACGCGTTGCTCAGCGAGGCTTTGATATAGACCTTTCCTGAGCTCACCTGCATGTCACCCATACGGACAATCAGCGTGGCCATCGCCAGAAAGACGCCTGTCCCGACGATCCCAAGGCGGGCATCAGACTTGCGCTTTGTATCTCGCCGAACCGGTCTCATGTCCACTTTGGATGTCCCCTCTCACTCTACCATCATTATAGCGTCTTGCGAGATGGGCGCGACAGGGCAAATATTCACACGCTAAGGAAATGTTTGTGAATAGGCGCAAAGAGAGAGAGATGAACGACCCTTGGAGATACTACAGCAAGAGAGGGGGAATGTTTACTTGACACGGTTAGCACTTGTTCTCGTGATTATCGGCGCGCTCAACTGGCTGCTGGTCGGACTGTTCCAGTACGACCTAGTGGCTTCGATCTTCGGTGGGGCGACCTCCATTTTAAGCCGCGTCGTCTATACGTTAGTCGGACTCGCAGGGATTTATTGCATCGGTCTTCTGTTTCGCGACGACCGACGAGAAGTCTAGTACCATTTTCGGGCGTCGTTGGTGAAAAGGAGCGTTGCATGCCCTAAGGGACAAGCAACGCTCCTTTCCCACTCCCTAGCGCGCCGGCGCTAGCCAGAATGCGCCTACCAGCATGGCTGACAGAATCACAAGCGGAGTCGACACGCGAAAGACGAATAACGCAAGAGCTGCCAATATAGCAATGACAAATGCACGCCAGTCCGCAAACGAACCTTTGGACGACATCCAAGCCGTCTGCAAAAGCAGTACTACAACGACGGGACGGACTGCCGCGATCAACCCTTGTAAGTGGACATTGCCTTTGAGCGCGCCTAATACATTGACCAGGACCACTACCCCAACGGCCGTGGGCCCGACGATCCCGATCAGCGCGGCCAAGGCGCCTAAAATCCCGCCAGTCTGATACCCGATGAAGGTAGCCAGCTTGGTTGCGATCGGCCCTGGCAGTGTGTTGGCCAGCGCCAGGGCGTCCGTGAACTGGTTGGGCGTCATAAAGTGGTATGTCTCGACAACCTGGGACTGGATGATGGGTATCGAAGCTGGACCCCCGCCATACCCTAAAAGTCCGGATTTTAACATAGCCAAGAACAGATTGCCGATCGTGCTGGACTGCACCGAGTGCCACCGCCTTAAA
>JAPNUP010000057.1 GCA_026627345.1 Bacillota bacterium
ACGATACAGCTCATTGTTGGCGGTCCACAGCAAGATAGAAGCGGGAATCGTGACATCTGCCACGGAGCGGTTGCCGCCTATCGTCGGCCGAGTGAAAAATCCAGGACGGTCTACGGTGATCTGAACCGGCGTTCCTGTCCAGATCAGAGCAGAAAACACAAGGCTGGCGCAAACTAAAATAACCAAAAAGATCGTCGCTACGCGCTCTTTCCTGCGTCCCCACCATGCGCGCAAACGTTTCATAGCGCTCCCTCCTCGACAAGCGGCAGTGAAATGCGCACTGTGGTTCCATGACCGATCTCGCTAGTCGCCGTAATCTGTCCGCCATGCGCCCGCACGATTTCCTGAGCGATCGCCAAACCGAGCCCTGTGCCACCATGCTGACGTGAGCGCGCCTTGTCTACGCGGTAAAATCGTTCGAAAATGTGCGGCAACTCGGCTGCTGGGATGCCTTGTCCGGTATCGGCGATTTCCACCCAGGCAAGACCGTCCTCGCGCTGCGTACCTGCGCGGACCCGGATACTGCCACGTTCCGGCGTGTGTTTCAGGGCATTCGAAGCGATGTTATCGAGCACTTGATCGATGCGATCGCGATCCACACTGATGTTGCCGTCTGCCACCACTTCCGTTTCATACTGCAGATCTGATTGAAAAGCGACGAGGGCAAAACGATCCGCCAAACTGTTGACCAGTTGGGAGAGCGTCATTCGTTCTCGATGCAACACTTCATAGCCTGCATCGAAGCGCGACAGCTGCAGCAAATCGCGGATCAGGCGAATCATACGATTCGTTTCCCGGTCCATCACATGCAAAAATCGCAACGACAGCTCCTCGTCGCTGTGTGCGCCCTCGAGCAAGGCTTCCACATAGGTTTTGATCGTGGTAATCGGTGTGCGCAACTCGTGGGAGACGTCGGCGACAAATCGTTTTCTCGCTTCCTCCAGCCGTAGCTCCTCGGTGACATCACGCATCACAAGAACACGGCCTCCAGTTGTGGCGCGATCGTTGCCAAGTGAGGTGACAGCGACGGCAATCAGCTTATCGTTGGCTTGTACGACCTGCACATCGCCCGGCACAAATTGTCCTGGTAGCAGCACGGAAAGCTTATATCCAAGTACATGGAGGCTACAATGCAACAGTTGCGAAGCGGCGGGATTGATCATCAAAATATCATCAGCGAGGTTGGTCGCGATCACGCCATCGCTCATCGTGGACATAATCGCTTGCAAGCGGCTTTTTTCTCGCTCTGTACTGGCGATCGCCTCGCGCAGTCGGCGCGTGAGCATGTTGAACGTGGAGGCGAGTTCGCCAATTTCGTCGTTAGAGTGAATCGTCACGGACTGGTTGAAATCGCCGCCAGCCAACGCCCGCGCCGTGCGCGTGATCGCGGATATCGGGCCGGTAATAGTGCGCGCGATGATGATCGCGAGTAGCGCCGTTAGTCCAAGCGCCAGTAGCGTCCCTGTAGCAAAGATGATGATAATACGCGAGATCGAGTGATAAACTGTACCCAAGGGAGACACGAATTCTACTGCCCCGACCACTTGCCCTTTGTACTGAACGGGCACAGCGAGGTAGAGCTGACGCTCTCCGGTTCGTGGATCAAGCGCAATCCGGTCTGTCTGCACACCAAGCAAAGCCCGCGTGACCTCGAAGTCCACACGTTTTTGTCCGATCAAAAAAGGATTCGCCGAGGTGCCTACGACGTTTCCGTTTTTGTCGAGTACGTATACGCTAGAACTGGCAAGCTCTGAAAATGGACGGATGTACTGACCGATCTGCTTCTCGATCGTAGAGGTGTTGCCGCTGCCGAGCGATGCGCTCGCGAAGTTGGAGAGAAAGACCGCTTCATGCGCAATGGTGCGCGAGTAGTTCTCTATAAAGTAGCGATTGATAGACTGGATAAAATACGCACCAAACAACTGCATCGCCACAAGAATAAGTAGAATGTAGACGATCATCAGTTTGAAGCGAACGCTTTGAAATCTCCCTGGTCGAGTGATCTGCATGGTTTCTCCATCAAGCGTGTCGTCACGAACGAAAGGCGTTATGGATTCTTTCTAAACAGGTAGCCCGCCCCGCGGCGCGTAAGGATATAGGCGGGGTTGCTGGGGTCTTCCTCGAGTTTTTCCCGCAAGCGGCGAATCGCGACGTCAACGGTACGCTCATCACCGAAGTAATCATATCCCCAAACGTCTTGTAGCAGTTGTTCTCGCGAATACACGACACCTGGATGTCTTCTCATATACAGTAGTAATTCGAACTCTCTGTGCGTCAATGGAATCTCCACCCCGGCGCGAAACACCTGAATCATTTTGGTGTTGATCACCAGGTCGCCAAACTGCAACTCGTCACGATGACTCTCCTCCACGTCGCTGCTTTGTGCCGCCACTTGACGCCGCAGATTCGCCTTGACGCGCGCCAGTAGTTCACGTGCGCTAAATGGTTTAGTCACATAATCGTCTGCCCCAAGCTCGAGACCCAACACCTTATCGAGTTCAGCGTCACGCGCCGTGAGCATGATAATCGGCACGGTCGAGAACTGTCTGACTTCACGACAAACCTCGAATCCATCTTTCTTTGGCAACATCAAATCGAGCAGCACCAGATCGATCGCTTGCGACTCGACCGCGCGGACAGCTTCTTCGCCATCTTCGGCGACCGTCACTTGGTACCCGACTTTCTCCAATTGAAACCGAATGATCTCGGCGATCGGTTCCTCATCATCGACCACTAAAATATGCTGCACATACGCGCCCCCCAACCCCGACTCTCATATCCATTATAGCGAATTTTCGTCTATACAAAAAAACAATGCGGCGACTGCGCCCAAAAAGGCACAACCACCGCATTCTGGCGGAGCTGACGGGATTCGAACCCGCGGTCTCCTGCGTGACAGGCAGGCATGTTAGGCCACTACACCACAGCTCCAAGCTTCTCTCGACTGCTAACGCATTATAGCACTGCTTGCC
>JAPNUP010000068.1 GCA_026627345.1 Bacillota bacterium
CCAATCACTCTGCGGGCAACAGAACGACGCCTGCGCGGTTTCTCGGCCTTGGTCCGCGGTCGAGCGTTCTTGTTCCCTGCTTGCGCCTTGCGTGGCTTATCTTGCGTTATCGGTGACGCTTTTTTCCCAGCAGCGGGTGTGGCAGACGCAGATGCGGCTCCCACCGGTGCACGCGCGGGGCGCTTGCCTGCACCCGCTGCCTCGACGCCCTGCTTAGGCACTTGGCGCTCCGAACTGACAGGACGCGGCGGTGCTTTATCCGGCAACGGAGCGTCGCCTTTGCCACCTCGCGTAGACCCTGCTCCCAGGCCAAACTTGCCTGGGTCATTGGACGCCTTGATTCCGGAATAGTCGCCTTTGACTCTGTTGTTCCCAGGGTGTTTACCAGCTGCGTCAGGCAAGCGGTTCCTGGAATCACGAGGGTCATCTGCACGTGACGAACCACCACGCGACGGACGTTCCGGTTCATCTCGATTCCGGTCTTTCTTCACTTTTTCTCATCCCCTAGCAGTCAGCTTCCTTTGATTGTACGAGAATACGCGAATTGTCGCAAAGGTTTGACGCACACAAACCCCTTTTCGTTACAATTGCGTAACAAATCAGTGTCCAGTCGGTCCGTGCAGCCTAGGCGAATATCCCTATCGCATACGGACATTCCTCGCTAGCATACCCATCGCATAGAGGCTATAGGTGGAGGTGGTGTTGCAGGTGTGGATCTACGAGAAACGTTTACAACATCCGGTGCGAGTCAGCAAACGTGATGTCGGCATGGCCAAATTCCTCATCACACAGTACGGGGGCCCTGATGGCGAACTCGCCGCGTCGTTACGCTATCTCAACCAGCGCTATGCGATGAAAAACAGAACGGCCGTCGCCATCTTGACAGACATCGCGACGGAGGAATTTGCCCACCTCGAAATGATCGCCACAATGGTATACAAGCTGATCGACGGCGCCACAGGCGAAGAAATGCGCGCAGCGGGTCTCGGTGGACACTACGCCGACCATGGGCATGATCTCTACTATACAGACGGTAATGGCGTGCCCTTTACAGCCTCCTATTTTCAGGCTAAAGGAGATTCGATCACCAATATTTACGAAGATATCGATGCTGAAGAAAAAGCGCGAGCGGTCTACCAAAACCTCATTGATTTGACAGATGACGTCGACTTGCAAGACGGCCTGATCTTCTTGCGCGAGCGCGAGATCGTGCATTCTCAGCGCTTTCGCGAAGTTCTCGCTATTTTGCGCGAGGAAGAGGGCAAAAAGACCCTTTTCTAGGCGCCTAAAACCAGGCTTTTGGCGACTTGCGGGGTTGCGCTTCTGCCATTTCCCCTGTACCATAGGATGCATGCAAAAGGGTAGCCTTTTGCGTTGCCGGGGTAGCCCGGAAGAGTCCTGAGAGGAGATAGCTGAGATGAGCCCAGCCGAGCGCAGCGGAGCCTTGTCCTTTTCCGCCGAGAAACAGACCTACACGTACCGCACCAAAGGTGGCTTGCAGATTCGCCGCGCCACCCACCCCATCGCCATCGACGGTGCCCTCGACACAGTCTTGCATGGTCTTGACGAACACCGTGGCGCCATGTTTTCCAGTAGCTACGAGTACCCCGGTCGCTACTCCCGTTGGGAGTTCGGCTTCATCGATCCGCCATTGTCTATAACAGCATGCCAGCGTCACTTCACGATCACGGCCCTCAATGACCGCGGCCGCGTTTTGTTACCTGTGCTAAAGAATCTGTGTGACAGTCTCCCCGAAGTCGCTTCCGTCTCTTTGGAGGACAGCGTCATCGAAGGGGAAATAGCCACATCGTCGCGCATTTTCACAGAAGAAGAACGTAGTCGACAGCCCTCTGTGTTCAGTCTGATTCGCGCAGTACAACAGCTGTTTTTTAGCGAGGAGGATACTCACCTCGGCTTGTATGGTGCGTTCGGCTACGATCTCGTGTTTCAATTTGAAGAGATGCCGCTCTATCAGCAGCGCGACGCAGACCAACAAGACCTCGTCTTGTATGTACCCGATCAGATCGTGGTCGCCGATCATCGTCTGCAGCAGGCGTACCATTGCCAGTACGACTTTATAGGCCCCATGCAAAGCACCGAGGGGATGCCGAGAAAAGGCGCACGTATCGCGCTGTCGACCACGCCACGAACAACGCAGCGCGGTAGTGATCATGCACCTGGACAGTACGCACAGCGGGTGCACAAGGCTATTGAAGCCTTTGCGCGCGGTGATCTGTTTGAAGTCGTACCTGGACAAACCTTGTCTGAGCCTTGCACGCTAAAGCCATCAGAACTGTTTGCCCGCCTGAAAAAGCGTAATCCGAGCCCGTATGGATTTCTGATTCATCTCGGCAATGAACATTTGATTGGCGCCTCTCCCGAGATGTATGTCCGCGTCGAAGGCGATCGCGTCGAGACTTGCCCTATTTCTGGCACGATTGCACGCGGCAAATCGCCGCTTGAAGATGCGGTCCAGATTCGCGAACTGCTCAATTCGACAAAAGACGAATCAGAATTGACCATGTGCACCGATGTCGATCGCAACGACAAGTCTCGCATTTGCGTACCGAGTAGCGTGCGCGTGATAGGTCGTCGGCAGATCGAGATGTACTCGCGCGTCATCCACACCGTGGATCACGTCGAAGGTCGCCTACGCGAAGGTTTTGACGCGCTCGACGCTTTTCTGACTCACATGTGGGCTGTCACAGTGACAGGCGCTCCGAAGCGAGCTGCGATCGCCTTTTTGGAACGCGAAGAGTTGTCGCCACGGCGGTGGTACGGCGGTGCAGTGGGCTTTCTCGGGTTCAACGGAGATATGAACACAGGACTTACGCTACGCACGATCCGTTTAGAAGGGGCCGTAGCGCAGGTGCGTGTCGGCGCCACGTTGCTGTTTGACTCTGATCCTGTCGAAGAAGAACTTGAGACTCGCAAGAAAGCATCCGCCATGATCGACGCCATATTGGTTCCCGACGCTGTGCAAGAAAGCGCGTCACTGCCACCCATTCACCTGGGCGAGCGCAACGTGCGCGTGCTTTTAGTCGATCACCATGACTCCTTTGTGCACACTTTGGCCAATTACGTGCGTCAGACGGGGGCTGAAGTCACCACCTTACGAGCAGGGTTCCCCGCGGCGGTGCTAGACGAGTATCAGCCTGATCTCGTGATGCTGTCCCCAGGCCCTGGCCGTCCAGAGGACTTTGGACTACGGGATACGATCGACGCTTGCCTCGCTCGGCATCTGCCCATCTTCGGCGTATGCCTCGGGTTACAAGGGATTACCGAGTACTTTGGCGGCACGCTCTGTGTTCTATCTTATCCGATGCACGGCAAGCCTTCGTCCGTCGTGGCACAGTCGAGTCGTCTCGAGATCTTCGCGGGTTTACCAAACGCATTTTTGGTTGGACGCTACCATTCCCTCTTTGCCAGCGACGAAACCTTGCCAGACTGTTTACAGGTCACTGCCCGTTCGGACGATGGCGTGATCATGGCGATCGAACACAAGGAACTTCCGATCTGCGCGGTACAGTTTCATCCCGAGTCTATCCTGACCATGGATGGCGATCACGGCCTGCAGATCATCTACAATACGTTGCACGCCCTCACACAGTCGACCGTTCCAAGCGCTCGCTGACCAAATCAGTAGACAGCTAGACGCATGCCCTCTATAATGGAGGGCATGCTCTCACAAAAGAAACCTCTCATCTTGTATCTATCCAGCGAGATTTTCCTCAGTCTCGGCATCGGCATCGTGCTGTATGCACAACCTTTCTACTATGCACACCTTGGATTGTCCGACCAATCGATCGGCCTTTTGTTTGCAGTCAACTCCACTGCCTCCGGGCTCGCTGCGCTCGGCTTAGGATCGGCTGCAGACCGCATCGGAGCCTCGCGGATGTTCAAGCTAGCCACGTTGGTTCTGCCGCTCGGATACGTCTTCACGGCACTCTCCACCGGGCTTGTTCCGCTTTTGTTGGCCGCAGCCCTGAGCGGTGCCGGTGCGGCGCTGCTGATGAGTACCGAGAATGTGGTACTCAGTTCGCTATTAGACGGAGTCGAACGTTCACACGTTCTGAGTCGCTTCGTCTCGATGTATACGCTGGTGATGGCCATTGGCACCTTCTTGTCCGGCATCATCAGCAAGGCGGTAGGGTATGAACATACCGTGATGATCGGAGCTGCCTGTGCCCTGTGTGCCCCTGTCATCAGGGTATTCGTACGCGCTCGCGACACTCGCTCCCCGCATCTATTTCGCCGTCCGTCAAAGACGGTCACACGTATGGGACTTTACGCGA
>JAPNUP010000118.1 GCA_026627345.1 Bacillota bacterium
CACCCGGCCGAGACCCTGACACGCAGTCAACTCGCGTCACTCGGGATCACCTTGCGTACGCCCAAAAAAGGGGCGCCAAAGGGTGTGAATCCGGTGCAGTGGGCGCGTCGACAACAAGCCGAGCAGGATTGGATCTGGTCACTCTGGCTGCAGCAGCAACGACAGCAAAGACAAATTGAGCGCAGTATTCTACGTGCGGGTCTGCAAGCGGGTTGGGCCTATCGACCTCTTGTGCTCACACACGCCAGACGAGTGCGTATTACCACAAGAAGAAAATATCCGGTCACACGGGTCACCCGATGACAGGAAAGGGCGGGGTACACATGCCGATTAAAGGTCACAGCGATATGCGACGGATTCCGCGCATTGGCAAGATCCATTTGGGGATGAAACAAACCTCGCAAAAAAGCGGTAGCGCTTATCCGATCGCCTGTGATCACTTCGTGGTCAAACCGGATGAGTCCACGTCAGAAGCAGCAGCCAGTGCCTTTCACGCCGTATACGGAGAGACGCCAAGAGAAATCACGATCGCCTTTGCCAGTGACGATCCGGAAGACTTTTTTCCGCAGTACCTGTCGAGCTACAAAGGCGGCGAGGGACGGTATTCTCTCTTTTGCAAAGGCGACGGCGTAACAGCCAAACGCTCGGACGGGCAAGGTGGGTTTCGTGAGATGCCTTGTCTGTATCAGGCCTGTGAATTCTACCAGGCCAAAAAGTGCAAGGAACTCGGACGTTTGCAGTTTTTTCTGCCAGACGTGCCGGGCATTGGGGTTTGGGGCCTCGATAGCACCTCGTATCACAGCGCGGTGAATCTCAACAGCGCGATTGATCTGGTGCGCGCCTTAACTGGTGGACGCATGAAGATGATTCCCTTGAAGTTGCGTCTCGTACCGAAAGTTGTGAGTCCAGATGGGCACGCCAAAACGGTATACGTACTGGATTTGCGCCTTGAAGACGTGCGATTGGTAGATGTGTTCGAGCGCTTGCCACAACTAGGCGTGATGCACAGTCCGCCGGTTGAGCCGATTTCACTTGATGAGATGCCAACGGATTTGTATGTCGACGACAACCTTGTGCAAGACCTGTCCACACACGAGTCCTCAGACGGGGATGTGATCGGATCGTTTGTCGAGGCACAAACGAGACCGAATCGAACGGGTCACTTGGTCGCGCTTGTCAAGGTGGCTACACAGCAAGGCGAACTTGTTGAAGCCATCACCGATGAGGCGCCGATCGTAGGCGATTTGCCGCTTTTTGTGGCGGGCATGACCGTACGGGTTAAGACGATCCCATCGACACGATTTGCTAACCGCTTGGAACTGCTTTCCATCGTTCCGGCGTAACAAGGAGGCACACACATGCTCAATCACATGGTGGTGATCGGACGGCTTTGCGCCGATCCGGAGTTGCGCTACACACAAAGCGGGACTCCCGTGGCCAGCTTCACCCTGGCGGTGGATCGCGCGTATAAGGCTGCATCCGGGGAACGGGAGACCGATTTTATTCCCGTCGTCGTCTGGCAAAAGCTTGCCGAAATCGTCGCGCAACACCTCAAGAAAGGACGCTTGGCAGCGGCTGTCGGACGTCTGCAGATTCGTAGCTATGAAAACAAAGAGGGACAAAAAGTACGGATGGCAGAACTTGTAGCCAGCGAAGTGCAGTTTCTCGATCGCGCGCCAAGTGGCGACTTGAGTGGATTATCGCCGGCTGGGCAAACGAATTTAGGTCCCGCCGCACAGTCTTTCGATCGGGATGACCCGTTTGCTAAAGACGCATTTTCTGACGACCTGACGGAGGATGATCTGCCTTTTTAGTGCAAATAAGACGCGGGGGTGCCTCTTTGCCCCCTAGCTATCACTTTCGTCGATCCGTCACGAAAAATACGCATACCACCGGCACGAGGCGTACGCCCTCGGCCGAAGACATCCCATCCGTTTTCTAAGTAAACCCCCAGTTGGATAGAGGCTCATCTGCCACTACTTGACGGAAAACGATTGCGTCAAGAGCCC
>JAPNUP010000066.1 GCA_026627345.1 Bacillota bacterium
AACACGTGTGCGCAAAAAGATTTTGCGCGAAACAGTACACCGATCGGCTGACTATAATGTGGGTGGAAGCACGCGCACGCCGCTCATCACAGCCTATCGCGAGCGCGCAGTTCACATCGCCTGCTGCCTCGCGCACTTTGGCGATATGAGCCCACGTGCCTTAAGATTACTTGGGACCGGCGACCAGACAACAGGTATTTTGCGGCGCGACGTATACGGGTGGTTCGCGCGCGTCTCTCGCGGATTATACAGACTCACGGCGGCTGGACAGCAAGCGCTGCAAGACTATAAGCAGGTGGCAGCGCCTTATATGGAAGAATTGGCGCAAATACAGAGCGATTCGGCAGGTAAAGGAGACCCTCGATGAGATCTGCGAAAGAGGTTTTGGCACATCCATTCACCTTTTTTCTTTCCAGCTCCAAAGCAGTGATGCTGGTCACCGTTCTTGTCAGTGCTGTACTATCCATCGTCATTCCATCAGGAGTAGCTACCTTCGTCGCGTCCATCCTCTCAGGCATCATCATCGCACGTATACAGGACCGGCTGCTAAAAGATCTCGACGTACAACCGGCGTGGATTCGCTATTTGCTGGCGTCGTTTTTCTTGTCAGTTGTCATTGCCATTGCTGTACAGGTGGCGAGCCTGCTGACATTGCTGTTGATCGGATGGTTCTGGGATGCAGTAGGCACCGTGCTTTTCTGGCTGCTTCAATATCGGCTATTCAAGCGTTTTGTGCTACGCTCCCGGACGCAGCCAACTGTTTGATCTTTTTGTACCGAATGAGGCTGAGTAACCCTACGAGAATAGGCAACCCGAAGCCGACGGGAACTGCCAGCCATGGCCACCAATCAGCCAACCAGATTATCGCCCAGTTGTGATCGAGCACGAGCAGATAAGCCGCAATACCCACGAGCAACGCAACCGGGACGATCGCCGGCCGGTAGTCTTTCAAGCCGATCAGCTTTGCTGCGGACAGAGACGCGCCAAACAGACACAACATCAACTGCACCAGTAGCGATATCCCAAAGAAAGCTACCATGATCATTTCGTACCGATGTATGAAATGTCCGATCTCTGCACTGCGCGCCATCTGCATACAAGCGACAATGTATTGCCCCGTCTCTTGTGGAGACAAAACGCCGGCTTCAAGCATCGGCCACATGAGGACCGTGACACCCCCAAAGAAGGCACCAACGAGCGCAGAGGATCGCCACTCCTTCGGTTTACTGACATAAGGCAAAATAAGTCCGGTGATCGCTACAGGCACGGCCCAGTCTGTGTCATGTTGACGACTGACCCACAGCGTGTGCGTAAAACCACTTTGCAACACAGGCAGTAATTGCGACACATCAAAGTCTTTCAAAGACCCGATCAGCAACAAAATATTGAGCATTAAAATCGAGAAGACTCCGACAATCGCCATCCGCGAGATGACTTCAAGTCCATGAAAGAGCGCGTATACCGTTACGACCAAGATCGCCAGAACAAACACGTAGATCGGTATATCAGGCAAAAAGTAATCCATTAAATGATAGACGAAGGAAATCGCACTCGCACCAAACGCTCCGACAAAAAAGACGAATAAGCTGAGATGGATGACTTTTCCGATCCACTTACCAAGTACCACATCCGCTTGCTCCGCCAAAGACCGATTCGGTAAACGGTTGACTACCCACACGGTTAACAATAACACCAAGCCACCTTGCAGAATCGCAAAAATCGTGGCGAGCCAAAAGTCGCCGCCTGCCTGACGCTCCATGATCCCTTGTGTCAATCCGATGGCTTTCGGGTAGACTAGATTGACGATTAATGCGGTGAACATCCCGCTTGTGATTTGTACTCTCACATCTTTTCCCATGTGATCTTCTCCTCCACCGTTCGCCCCGAATGTCTGTCACTTGATCACTTCTTTAGAAACGCTACCAGGGCGTGTCGGCACCGCCAAAAGCACAGGACTGCGAATAGACGACTTGACATGGATGAGAAACTCTGCCCGACTGAGCGTTTGCGGCCAATGGTCCCGAAGCGTGCGCCATTCCGCTGGATAGCGGTCTTCCACACGTTCACCGAGACGCAAAAAGTCACTTCCTGTCCTTTGCGACAAATGTATAGCAGACAAGAGTTCTTCTCTCAGTTTGATACGCGCCTCCATTTCTAACGCATGTGTCAGCACCAGGTTCGATGAAACGGATGGGCAGTCCGCCTCAACAAGATCGAAATCCGCACGCAGGTGAATGACGAAGCTCACCTTTCCGTTCAACAGGTGCGGAGTAATCACAAAGTGTGACGTTCGCATCTCCAAAGTTGTCCACTTGCCACTGCTGTCAGGACAATGCAACACCATCTCACGTGAAGTCTCATGGCCGAGAAACCACAGAGCTCCTCGGGTCTCGGGGATCGTCATCCATCCCACCATGTGGTTGCCGATAAAGTATGCGGCGCGCGAAAGTTCTACTTGCGGCGACGTGCCAAACTCCTCTTTGTGCGTAGCGGGCATCCCTCGTTGCACGATATCCACCCGTGGCAGCACTGCCTGTGATGTAGGATTCAAGAAAGTCGCTTGAAATGTCCGCATATCCACAGGAGGAGCTTCCGATGTATAGGCGCTGTAATGAAACAGCCGATCGACCGAGTCTCCAGGAATGACTTGCAAGCCTGTCTTACTTGCCACAATCTCGCTGGCAGACTTCGGTGTCACCATCACCCATGTTCTCATGCGTAGTTCGTGGTTCCGCGTAAAAAAATCAATGGCGTCATTGACACCATGCCTAGCCACAGCTGCGCTTAGCACAATGATTTTGTTGTGTCCCCAATAGACACGCCGCGAGGAGAAGCGATCTAAGTTGCGCATCGCCTCAAAGATCGATCTGCCTTCAGCAGCTGCCGTCCAGATTGGCTTTCCTGTACCGCCGACTGGCGCACCTGTCTGTCCGACAGCGTCTGACGGGCGTGCAATCTGTGCCGTTACGAGGACAGTCCCTGGGCGTTTGCCCTCATCTATGCCAACCGCCATGACCATCGCCAAATTATTGATATCTTCTTGCCCGAAACACCCTGTGAGAAAGACAGACAAAATAAAGGGTGCAATCCTCGCTACATAGCGCGCGCTGATCCACTTCACGAGGTGCCGTCCTCCGCTCCAGCGGACTGATGGCTGGGCTTTTGCGGTCGCTGATTATTCCCTTGTCGGTCAGCACTTTGTGCCATTTGCGGGCGTGTTTTCATGCTCCACCACGGGAAGCGAAATAGGCTGTCTTTTTGATCGTTGGGTCGAAACGGCACGCTCGGCGCCAAATACGGCTCTCCAAAAGAGCGCAAGGACAACAAGTGAACCGACATCATAAAAAGAACGATTAAAAAGCCCAGCAAGCCGAGCGTCCCAGATGCGATGATCAGCGGGATGCGCATCAAACGAATCGAAAAAGAAGCTGAGAAATTGGGAATGACGAAGGAAGAGATACCGGAGATCGCAATGATGATCACCATGATCGGCGATACGATCCCCGCCTGGACAGCGGCTTGACCAATGACTAGCGAGCCGACAATGCTTGCTGCTTGTCCCACAGGTTTGGGCATACGGATGCCCGCCTCGCGCATGAGTTCAAACGCTGTTTCCATCACTAAAACTTCGACCAATACTGGGAACGGCACTGACTCTCGTCCTGCCGCAATGGTTAGCGCCAGTTGTGTCGGAATCATCTCTTGATGAAAACTCACCAAGAGAACATACAAGGAAGACAACGTTAAGCTAATGAATAGCGCCAAGTAGCGAATCAGACGAAAGAAACTCCCTGCGATATAGCGCATGTAGTAATCATCGCTTGCGTGAAAGAACTCCCAAAAATAAGTCGGCATAAGGAGAACAAACGGGGTGTTATCGACCAAAACTGCCAGTCTGCCTTCGAGTAAACCAGCCGCCACCCGATCCGGGCGCTCAGTGCCAAGCAAGGTGGGAAAAGGCGACAGCGGCGCGTCTTCGATTAACTCCTCGATATATCCGCTTTCAAGTACTGCATCGATCTCGATACGTTGAAGCCGCTTATACACTTCCTTTACCAGCCCTGGTTTTACGAGGTCAGCAATATACGCAATGTTGACGTCGGTGCGCGTGCGCTCGCCGATGATGATACTTTCTATGCGCAGCGATGGGTCTTTGATGCGGCGACGGATGAGCGCTGTATTGGTGCGGATATGTTCGGTAAAACCGTCGCGAGGCCCTCGTAAAATGGACTCTGTCTGGGGTTCCTCAATGGAGCGTTTATCGCCACCGCGAACCGAGATGACAAACGCGGACGCATACTGGTCTAACCATAGCACCGCATCACCAGACAGGAGGCTTTCCACAGCCTTTTGATAAGTATCGACGGCACTGATCGAAGAGTGAATCAGAAGACGGTCGATGACCGTTTGATCGTCCGCCTCCACATTCCGCAAAAAGGAAGCGTCGTTCAACCCCACAAGCGGCCGCAAAATGCCTTCTTCTAGCTGTCGTTCATCGACAAGTCCGTCCACGAAATACAACACACCAGGAACCCCGTCAGTTCCTCCACACTGCAGATCGCGGCGCACGATATCGGCGCTTTCTCCCAGAATCTGCTCCATCATCAACGTGTTATGCGCGAGCTTTACGCGCGTCTTGCTGTCCAACATCTCCTGCAACTCTGGAGCCACGCGTTCACCCCCGTGGTGCTTGACAGGTACTACTCTCCCCCGCCAAGCTTTTCAACTGTAGGGTGCCCAGAATGTTCCTATCCATGAATTCACATACTACTGTCGAACTGAGGTAAGAAAGGGTGGGTGATATGGGAACTGGATTTTATCATCAATGGTGGTACGTCTATATCCTCAACACGCGGGGGTTCATCTGGGCGGTCACCTGGTTGGTGCTCGGCGCCAATCTGTTGGCGCCGATTCTCCTGTGGGCCATCTTTCGAGGGAAGCCGATCTGGAATCAGAATCAGCAGCAAATGTTGACGACATTTCTCAGCGGTGGGCGCTCCAAATCAGCATCTAACTCTCCGTCAAAGCAGGCAAAGTGACAGCGTACCTACTGATACGCCGGCTGCCCCAGCATATCTTCCAGACGTACATATTCGTATCCGAGAGCTCTGGTGACCTCGATCAGATAGGGTAGCGCAGCGACAGTGCCAGCCACATGACCGGCGCTGTGATGAAGGACAATCGCACCGGGATGCAGATGCGGGATGACACGCGCAGCGACCTCAGGCCCGCTAATTCCTGACCAATCCGTAGAGTCCACACTCCACAGTATCGACTGATACCCGAGCAGAGCGATCTGCTCCTCCACACTGGCATCGGTATCTCCGTAAGGTGGACGAAAAAAGCGAGGGCGACAACCGCTGATGTCATGTATCAGGTCAGATGTTGACTGTACCTCCCACACGAGGTCGTGCACGCTGCTTCGGGTCAGATACGGATGACTCCACGTATGATTGGCGATCGTATGCCCCTCTGTATGCATGCGCCGCAAAACCTCTGGAAAAGCGTTAACCTGCGATCCGAGACAAAAAAACGTGGCTGGCACTGCATACTGCGCCAAAATGTCCAGTACTTGTGGCGTAAATGATCGATCAGGCCCGTCATCGAAAGTGAGGGCGAGATGCTTTTGTACACTGTGAATCGATCGAATGCTCATGGCCGACTCTCCTTGACCTCTTTTAGCCATACTCTCCGGCTTGCAACAGCTTCGTTCTTCCCATAGTCCGATAGATCGGATACACTAGACAGTGACATGGTGCTCTCGCACCACCGTCTACAAGTAGAATGAACGGCTACTGCCGTCATTCTGAGACTATGCGAAGTGCGCGTAGAACATGGGAGGTTAGTACATATGGAATACACCAGTCTTGGACGCACAGGGATGCGGGTCAGTCGCCTTTGCCTTGGCACCATGAATTTCGGGCCAGAAACTGAGGAAAAAGAAGCTTATCGCATTATGGACGCCGCACTCGATGCAGGCGTCAACTTCTTCGACACAGCCAACGTCTACGGTGGCCGCGATCGCAGGGGCTGGACCGAAGAGATCATCGGCCGCTTCTTTGCCCAAGGCGGTGGGCGCCGAGAGAAAGTCGTTCTGGCCACCAAAGTATACGGGGACATGGATCCGCAAGATGGTCCGAACAATCAAGGCGGTCTGTCGAGCTACAAGATTCGTCGCCATCTCGAGGCTTCGCTCAAACGTCTACAAACCGATCATCTTGAACTCTACCAAATGCATCACGTCGACCGCAATACCTCTTGGGAAGAACTTTGGGAAGCCTTTTCGGCCCTTGTCAATCAAGGAAAAATCGACTACGTGGGCGCTAGCAACTTCGCTGGCTGGCATCTCGCCGTTGCACAGTCCAAAGCGGATGCGCGCCACTTCCTCGGTTTAGTCTCCGAGCAGCACAAGTACAACCTGCTCTGCCGCGAACCAGAGCTCGAGGTCCTACCGGCCGCTCAGGGACTCGGCATGGGCGTGATTCCTTGGAGCCCACTCGCTGGTGGCTTGCTTGGTCGCAACGCCCTCAATCAGTCGGGGTCGCGCAGTGCGCGGGCGCAAGCCGAAGTCGAGCAGAACCGCACGCAGCTAGAAGCGTTCGCAGGGCTATGCAAGGAGCTCGGTGAGCATCAAGACACAGTGGCGCTGGCGTGGCTTCTGGCTAATCCGGCGGTGACGGCCCCGATCATTGGGCCACGCACACTCGGACAGTTTGAAGATGCACTGCGTAGCGTGCAACTCAAACTCGACGATGCGACCTTGGCACGCCTGCACGAGATCTTCCCTGGCCCCGGCAAGCCTGCGCCAGAAGCGTACGCTTGGTAAGTTGGTAAGTGCCAGAACTCGTAGGAGCACCCTCGACATGAGGGTGCTCCTTCTTTACGTGTCATCGGTGCCAACATAGCGCTGTGATGACAGTCACGCCGAAAAGGAGAACCGTGACCAGAATATGCCGGTCCTGCCACAAGGTATGTTCAGGGTGTCCGCCTTGCCCGTGTACCTGCACAAGTTGCAGATAGCGAAACACACCATAGATGACGAGTGGGATACTGGCCATCAGCGCTTCATTACGATGCGCTGTGAACGTGAACATCGCGTAAGACACGATGACCAAGGCGGCGGTGATCACGCTGAACTGATCGAGCAACGCAGGTGAATACTCGTGCAACACGGCTCTGTGCCATTCGCCATCCATTTTGGCCCGCTCCCATTCAGACTTTCGTTTACCTGTCGCGAGAAACAGCGCTAGCAACAGCGCACACAGTAGGAACCATGGCGTCAGCAGCACACCGATGGCAACCGCTCCTGCTACCGCTCGAATCACGAATCCTGCTGCGATGGCAAAGATATCGAGGATCACAATGTGTTTTAAGCGTAGCGTATACGCGATATTGATCAGCACATACAAAATAAGTAGCAGCGTCAAATAGGGCGTGACCTTCCACGCAACTGCAAATGCTACCAGCGCCACAACACCTGCAAAGGTGAGCGCAGTTCGCGGCTTCAAGGCACCTGAAGCCATCGGTCGATTCTGTTTTTCAGGATTCGCGCGATCGGATGCCAGGTCGAAATAATCATTGCCAATATACACACAACCAGAAACTGCGAAAAACAGGATCAAAGCCGCACTTTCGAACAGTAGCATAGACAGCGTGTCATGTGGGATGTGAAAGAGAAAGGCAGCAAATACTAGGAGGTTCTTGGGCCACTGTCCAGGTCGCATTTGCCGCCACAGAAGTGAGACAGTCACGCGTTCACGACCCCCCTGCGTAAGTGAGCATCAGCTTGGTTAACAGCAAAGACAGTAAATCCGTCCCCAGCCCAGTACACAGAGAACTCAGTACGGCGCGCCCGCGAGGCCAGATACTGCGGTGAGCCGTCGTTGGTCATCAGATACTGTATATGATCGCGGATCACCTCATGGGCGTAGATATCTGCATTTTTGACCATAACGTCGATCACTGTGTTTTGCGCGTGTAACCCGAAAAGCGGAAACGGGTACGGTACAAATGGCGTAAAAGCGACCACGGCCGGTTGTCGCAAGCGCTCAACCCACGCGTACTCTGGGAAAATCAGACGACCCACCGTGCGCTGTTCCGGATTTAGTCGCATCGATAAGACGGCGTCTTGGATAAGATTTCGTGAATCGCCAGCCTGTTGGACTGGGGTCTGCAGGCTTTGCTCAATCCCGTATCCAAAGGTGAAGCCGATCAGCAGATAACAGGTGAGGTATATTGCTATACGCAAGCGAGTGTAACGCATAAGTTCGATCAGATAAACAAAGGCAATGGCACCAAAGGCCACCATGAACATCGTATATCGGCCCCACCAGTTGGCAGATTGAAGCACAAAAATGAGCCAAAGCGGCAAGACAAACCGGGCAAACAGCCAGCGTCGCCGCCAGACGGTCCAAACAGTGAATAGAAGAAGGGCCGGAAGCTCAAATACTGCCCACTGCAGCCCGAAAGCCTCGTATACCATGTCGTAGGAAACCATGTTCGGCAAATGCGTCCAAGCGATGAAGTCTTGCTTCCAAAAAGGCAGCCCTCGCATACTAGGTGGGGTGTTGGGAACCATGATCAAGTTGTGTACTGTGCCGATCCCGGAGAAAATCGTTCGGCCAAGGACTGTGATCGTGAACGGATAGAAAGGGCTTCCATATGCGATCCACGTTTGTACGTACCAATATAGCCCCAGTGTGAGCACCAGTGCGGTAAAGATAAAGGCGTCACGCA
The DNA here is from genome assembly GCA_026627345.1 of Bacillota bacterium. Classification (GTDB taxonomy): domain Bacteria; phylum Bacillota; class Bacilli; order Alicyclobacillales; family SLC66; genus JAPNUJ01. The sequence continues at coordinate 8,737 of JAPNUP010000066.1, forward strand.
GCAACCTTTTGCGATGCGCCAAGAGACCGAAAGACAGCATAAGGAGTGCACAAATGCCTACATACAAGGCACCGTCCGCTTTGATGCCGAGTGCCATCCCGCCAGCTACTCCAGCTGCCACCAGATAGGATAGTGAGGGGCGGTAGGTGTATGCCAAAGCAAAATAGAGAAGCAGAAAAAAACTACCAGCGAAGGCAAGGTCCACGTAGTTGGTCGTCGCTTGTAAGAAGATGGTCGGGGCCAGCATGAATAGACTGCTAGCTATGAATGCCGCCCCCCGCGAAATACCTAGTAGCCGAGCAACACCATAAATGGCGGCCATTCCCGCGACGGCGAACACCCATTGCCCAAAATGAATCAACAATGTGCCGCGAAAAAACAAGTAGAACCAAGTGAAGACTAGTTCCGCGTTTTTAGGATACACATTGGACCATAGAGATGCTGGCACTGGAGCGATTCTATTGTCGTGGAGCCAACTCGCCACTGTGACGAGGTGATAGCTCAACGCGTCTGCACTATACGGCGGTAGTAGATAGCCGATCGCAGCGGTCACCGCAAGGGACAAGCCACCTATGCATACGGCAAGCCAACCTGTTGGACCCATTCTCCTCGTGGCGGCATCTGTCCAGTCAGTGTCGCTCACCTGCTGTGCTGAGCCCAGCCCCATCCTCAACGAGTAGCGCTGCCACAACCAGAAGGCGGGGCTCGGCCACGACAAAAGCAATGCGCATAGAGTGACTGGAACGGGTCGCAAGGTCTCGAAAATGGCGCCGGCCAGAAACACGGTAATCATGATCTGCGCAAGTCCAAAAGTGAAAAAGGCGAGCACACGATCCCGTCTGCTTGTAAAAAGCATGGATGACAAAGAACCAGCACTGATCGCGATCAAGCTACCCGATACGAGGAAAAGTAACCAGTCTAAGAAAATAGCTATCACCAGCCCAGAATAGAGGATCGCAAACGAATAGAAAGGGTACCATACCCGTCTATTTTATCCTTTTCTATTGCCAATAGCATCCCATCTGGTAAAATAATAGACCTACCTATGT
>JAPNUP010000012.1 GCA_026627345.1 Bacillota bacterium
TTCGTGATGCTGCTCGAAAACGGCTGGCCATCCGACGTGATGTTATTCAAGCTGCCGTAATCAAACGTATAAGCCGGGTCACTGTTTTGCGAGACGCTCGCCACATTGTTTTTAAGATACTTCGTAGCAAACGTGTCCGTGATCGAACCGTTTGAATCCGTCTCTCCAGTCACCCGCCCTGCATTGTCGTACGTGATACTCTCTGTCGTGCCATTCGGATTCGTTACACTGGTGAGAAGCCCTGCCGCGTCATAGCTCTCCTTCGTCGTTTGCGCCACACCGCTCACGGTTTCCGTCTGAGAAGTCGGTTCGTTCAGCTGGTTGTATGTGTTCGAGACCGCATGCCCTGTCGGGTCCTGTATCCCCGTCAGGTTCCCGTTTTGGTCGTACGTGTAGTCAAAAGTCGGACTCGCCGTCGTCCCACCATTTTGATACGTATACGTGTAGGCCACGATCTGGTCTTCTTTGTTATACGCGAAGTACGAAGTGTACCCGTTGGCCGTGGTCATCTGGCTTGGATCCCCGGTGTTGGTGCCCGTGAAGTTCGCACTAAAGCCACCGCCGGTGTTGTCGTTTCCATATCCGTAGGTCACGGCGTTGCCCAGTTCATCGGCCGCTGACGTGACATAGTTGCTGTTGCTGTCATACTGAATCGTCGAAAAGGCATCGTAAGGAAGCAGCGACAGGTCGTCAAAGTACGCATGCGCGCCGCTTGTGTCTGGATCAACCGCCGTCGTCACCTGAATGCTGTCTGTTCCTGACGGCATATCCGATGCTGGAACGACCACATCCACCCGCGTCCAAGGCGTGGTTCCCCCGATTTTTTGCGAATCAAACGACGCGATAACGTTGCCAGTTGACCCGAGGGCGTCTACGCGCAGATAGGCATCCCCGCTGACGAACCCAGACGTATGCACGTAGCCGATCAGCGTAAAGTTGCGATTGTCAAACGGTACCGCTAGTGTACTGCTCACCGTCTCCGGTGCAGTTCCGCTCGTCGGAGCTGTCACGGCGAGGGCATGCTGCCCAGTGTACGTGTCAGTCGGGCCGGACGTCGACGTTAGGGTCGACGTTGAGGCGCTGCCCACGCCAGACGCGGCCCAGTAGTCGGGCAAAGCGCCGCCGTTATACTGATTCTCAAACCCCGGGTTTTCGAGCAGGTTGTACGTACTCGACGGTGCCGAACTTCCCAAAAAGTGCAATTGCAAGTCATTGAACTCGGCTTCGTTGGCACCCCCGTAGTCGGCCGTAACGGTTAACTGGTCTGGCGGCGTACTGTTGTACATCAACTGACTGGCGGACAAGTCATCCATGACATACTGCCACCCCAAGGCCGTCAGACTAAACGGCACCGAAAAGGTGTTTTGGTACGTGGTCCCCGGATAGGATGCTGTCACGGAGAGATCGTACGTCGGCGAGCCAGAGGTCGTCGCGCCAGATTGTTTGGACCAGCCGGAAACAGAGACACCACTCCAGTTGCCTGGTGACACCGTGGCCGGCACCGTGGCCGGCACCGTGACCGTCTGGCTCATGGTATTTGGGCTGCTTCCGCCTCCTTCAAAACTGACCGAGGGCATCCCGTTATGCATCGCGGTGGTATCAATCCGATCGGCGCTCTGCGCGTCTGTCGAGAATGACCAATTGTCAGGCAAAGTCGCCCCCTGGTAGTTGTTCGTAAACGAGCTGTTTAGCAGCGCATTCGTGCTCGGGTTGTTTACGCCACCGACAGGCGCCAGTTGCAGCCCGTCGAAGTACGCCGTGCCCGTCGTCCCGTACAATACCAGATTCAAGTTGACGTAGTTCGCGTTAGCCGGCGCGGTGATCGTGACTGTCTGCCGGGTCCAAGTACTGGTTCCCAGCGTGTTCCCCAAGTAGTCTGATGACGTGTCCGATATACTCGTTCCCGGGGAAGAGTACCAGTGCGCGTTCACCACAGCGCCGATCATGCCAGTGCTCGTCGATACACCCGCGACTCCCGAGGTCTTTATCCAAAACGTGAGGATATACGACTCGTTCGGATGGACGGGCATCGACTCGTTTTGCAACAAGTCGGTCGGGCTGGTGGATCCCGCTTGCATTTCCACCGAATGTGCACCGACTTGCGCTGTGCTGGTCGTATCTGTCACCACGCCGTTACCCGATGGATCCTGCCAGTCTGTGGGCAACTCGTTCGCAACATCCTCAAAACTGCCGTTCGGTATGAGGTTTTGGCCGAGCCCCAAGGGTGCACTGGTGCCCACCGGCTGACCATCATTGTTGAGGTTCACGGCAGATGTCTTGCCCAGCGTATTCGTGCTGTCTCCCGCGACAGTGTTGCTGTACGTATTGTGCGCCCTCGCGCCACCGTCCGGGGTCGTAGCCGAGACCACTTCCCCATTGGCGTTGACGGCGTCATTTTCTACGCTGCCATTCGGGAGTGTGGCTGTGATCGGTACACCTGTGCCGCCATTGTAGGGCCCGCTATTGTCGTACTGATAGGTCGTCGTGTTTCCGTTCGGACCAGTTTCACTTGTCAACTGGTCATCTTGATTCCACTCGTACGTTGTTTTTAGATCAAGACCCGAGGGGTCTACCTGACTCTCCTGTACTTCGCCGCCTGGCGCGATCGTATACAGCGTCTCGTGCCCATCGGCGTTCGTGACCGTGGTGGTCGGGTCCCCTGAACTGTCGGTGCTGTAGTTGTATGAATCTGTTGCGGTCGTGGGCGATCCGTTTACGGTCACCGTACGACTGACCGTTTTGACCTGTTGGGTCCCCGACACATAGCTATACGTTGTGGTATTGCCGTTCGGGTCGATCATCGATGTCAGTTGCCCAGCCGTACTGTACCCGTACTGGACGGTTGTCGTATCCGTCGAATCGGCTTCCGCCGCCAGTGTGGACCCAGTCAGATGGAGGCCGCTGCTGTCATAAGAGTAGGTCATGGCACGCCCCGCCGAATCGGTGATGGTGTGGATCGTGCCATTGCTGTTGAGCGTAACCGTCCATGTCCGACCAGACGCATCCTCGATCCCGTCGAGCTGACCCGAGCTGTTATACAGAAGTGTCGTGGTCTGCGTTGCGCCGTTTGGCGTCGGTGCCTGAATGGACATGAGCTGCCGATTGCTGTTGAAATCAATCACCGTGCCGTCTTCCTGGGTAATTTGAAATCCCCCGGCACTCGGAAGCGTCAAGGTCATGTGCTCCGCGCCTGTCGAGATATATTGGCCAGAGGCCCCATTCGGGACAAAGACGTGTTGCAATCCGCTGGCGTCCGTAAAAACGATTGGGCCGTTTCCCCAATTCGCGATCGACATGTCGAGATTCGACGACCAGCCGTCTCCAAACAGGTTGACGTGGCCTGGCGGCTCATTGGCGACGTTGAAGCTGTTAAACGTGCGCGTCACCGACACCGGAATGCCGCGACCGGGCGTTGCGAGGTCCGTTTGCTGAACCTCTAGGTTACCGTCTGCCACATTGACCCCATCACCGGTTTGTGTCCAGTACGGCTCGTCTCCCACTGGTTGCACGGTATACGTGATGGACAGATAAGGAGCCGGCTGCGTGTCATTTTCGGACGCAAATGTCGCGTATGCCGTCGCCGACGAGCCGGTGGTCAGCGCGATGCCATAGTTGTTGGCCTGTTCGCTATACCACTGCCGGACGCTCGGCGTGACGTCAAACGACCACGTGCCCTGATACGCATTGCTGGTAGACGCAGGACTCGATGCGGCAGTCTGCGTATCCGTGACGGAGCCGTAGCTCGGTTGCACATCCCACGTCGCCGCTTGGTAGTTCCATGACGATGTGATGGGCTGCGCTTCGATGGGCGTGCCATCTTCGCTGGCATTGGTTTGATACGCTTCGAGCTTCGCTGACTCAATAGTGGCGCCATTGGCGCCTGGCGGAAGCGCAGGTAGCTCGCCAAAATTGAACAAAGACGTGGTCAAACCATAATAGCTCGAATAGCCCGCCACATCGGTGGAATAGGTAGACCCCGCGTAGTTCGTCGTCGGGTACGTCTGCGAAACGAACGTGTCTCCAAGGGCGGTGCTATTGTTGGTCACAGTCGGATCGATCACAATGGGGAATTTGCGAGCCGGATCGTGGATCCATGACGCATCAGCCGCAAGCGAGAGCGTCGCCGTGCCGTTACCGTTATTGGTGATCGTTTGCACCACATCCGTCGACGTGGCATCCGTTGCGTCATACATGATCGGCGCCGGAATCGCCGCGACAAAGGCCCCTGTTTTAGCATCAGAAAACACGATCGACCCGTCTGGTTGCTGTTTGAATGTTAAGCCCGTCATACGAAGTGTAAACGCGTACGACGTCGGGGCCGAGGCCGCATTCAGCACGATCGACTCTTTGAGGCGATCCGCCAATACCTGATATTGCACATTCGCGTCGGTGAAGGCATCCGGGTACGTGATCTCATTGCCAGACACAGCACCTGTCGCCGCAGTGGCACCCACGATCCCAAATGCGATCGAGTGGTCCCCCTGTGCCCACTGCGCCATGTCATTTTGGCTGGCCGTTTTAGCAAATAAAGTCTGAAACGAGTTGGACGTGTTTTGATATGCGTAAGACGCCTGGTTGCTGGCCTCCAGTACGTTGTTAATCGCCTGCCAAGTACCCTCAGGGCCTCGTTAGAACTGATGCGTTGGGTACAAGCGAGTGGTAAACGTCCCATTCGGGTTAATGAATGTTTGGGACCGATTCGAACGTAGTGCCAAGACCTCTTGAGGTCCCACGCTGGCGCTCGGAAGCGGGATGGCCAAGGATCCATAATCGACCTTCCCTAGCGTGTTCGTGACTGCGGGCAACGCAGGACCCGTCACCTGCACGATCGACGGGTCGATCGTCACTGGAAAAGCACGCTGGTCGGCTCGCAACCATGCCCTGTCCATATGCACAGAAATGGTAAACTGTCCCGTATGATCCGGGACTGCCGTGAGCGTCGCAGCGGTCCGAGATACGATTCCATGCGCATCCGTCACGACGGGATTAGGGATGAGCGCGATCGGTTTTCGCGTCTGGTCGTCGTAAAACACAAGCCCCTTTTGAGCATCATCGCGAACGAATATATGGGCCGTTTTTACGATAAAAGAATAGCTCGTAGGCACGTTACTACTATGCAAAATCAGGTTTTCTTTCAGCCCACCCTGGTCCAACTGATACGATACATCCACCCCAGGCAAGATACCTTGATACAAGGCACCAGAAGCAGACAACTCCGCCGCTACGTGATGCGCGCCAACCAGCGTAAAGGAGATTTTCGCCTGACCGCTGGTATAACTGACCAAGGATTCATTCCCTGCCTGAGGGGCAAAATGCACTTCATAAGAAGGCTCCGCAGCATGAGCGTGCATCGTAGGCGGAGACACCACAGTCGGTATGCCCATCGTTTTGCGCGGACGAACACGAACCCGTGTGTCTGGCATCGCCTTGTGGGCCTTAACCCGGGTGGCTTGCTGCTGTTGCGCAGCCCCGGGTCGCCCCTGATCGGACCATGAACGAATGCTGCTGGAGAAGGCTGCAACCGAGGAGCGAGAGAGATTGGGCGCCGACTGGGCAAACGCCGCAGGAGCAGCTAATCCAGTGAGTAGGGCAACAGCAAGCGCAGTTCGCAAAGATCGATTATTTTTCACGTAGACCCTCCATAAAATGATCATTTCCTGAGATGCCTAGAGGAAAGTATCATGAGACGGAGAGTCTCGTCATGTACTACATATTGACTGTGTGACCACTTGCTTTTCGAACAATTTCGGGTCGAGAGAGATGAGGACTCATTTTCAAACGCGGTAATCAAGCGTGGCGTTTACAACCTGAGGAATGTGCCCCACTTCTTACAAGTACCTAACCGCTCCGATTCAAGTCATTTTAAATACTCTACCGGTATGAAACCAATCCGTCCCGCTGGGGTAATAGTACCAGCCTTCAACCACGGCTTTACAATATACTCCTGCGGGCCCGAAGCATCCGCAATGTCGCTACCCAAGCTGCAACGATCGCTGTCGCAAACTTAGGGCGAAACTCCCCCCATTCAAACAAACGAAAAGAGCATTCCCTGTCTTCACCGAAATGCCACGCAATTGGACATTCCGCGTTTTTTGATGGCCCCGACGGTCACCTGCGCCAAATGGCGGATACGCGACCGCCGCCAGTGCCACGCGGACTTGGGTCGGGCGTCCGCTGGGGCCTTGGACAAGACCGAACTTAAGTCGTTTCACTTGGCCCTGACGCCAGACTCTTCGGTGTACGACGCGTACAATCACCTGACGTTCGTGTCGCATTCATAGAAGCGGGGGCCGATTGCGGAAGCTTGAGGTGATCGGGAGTGATCTACCAAGTGCGTCCACTGAATTTACCACCAATGATACCGACTCAACTCTGGCCGCCATCCATACGCTTCAGGAAATCTCATGATTGAAGTACCATACGGGATAGCCGAACATTTGTGCCAAGTCTGTTTTCTGCCAAGTAATCTCCGCATAGTCGGTTTGTACGCGCACGGTTGCCTGCAGTATCGCGGCCGTCGCAGGGTTTCCGCTTAGAT
>JAPNUP010000028.1 GCA_026627345.1 Bacillota bacterium
ACTACCGAGCACGTGGTATCGATCTGTGCCAAAGACTCGAGTGGACCTTATGATTTTGAACTGAGGAAGAAACTGACCTATCTTGCCGAGCGCTATCATGTGCCACACGCGGTCGACTTATATCCGAATTACGCGTCAGACGCCAGTGCGGCGCGGCGGGCAGGGTATGACCTCGCGACGGGCCTCATCGGCCCTGGCATCGATTCGTCTCACGCCTACGAGCGAACGCACAAAGATTCCGTATCAGCCACGTTGCGGCTATTGCTTTTGTATCTGCAAAGCGAATAAATAGGCGAAACAGGGCCGCAGATCTCAGGATCTGCGGCCCTGTTGGTGAAAGGATACATGCGAATCAGATAAGAGCGGACTGAAATGAACGAATCTCATAACCACTCTTATTCTACACTGATTCGCGTACATTCGTCAAGATTCGACGTTTAAGATAATGTTTTTATGCGTGCCGTATTCGTTTGTCCGCAGTTCTTCGCGAATATAATTTCCGCGGTGCAATAGATCGATCACTTGACTGGCTGTGTTGCTTGGAATGGCGAGGTAGTCTGCCAAGCCGTCGCGTAACCATTTAGGCCCTAAATTTTTAGATTTGTTGGCCGGTTGCGCATGCCACTCCGAGATGTAAGTCAGCGCTTCTTCCACATAGTCGCCCGGATTTTTCGGGCTCACGTCCACGTGTAAAAACTGGAGCAGATCGTAACTCTGATGCGCATAGTTGCGAATATCTGTGTGCTTGGCTATGGCGTCTTCTACGTAGAATAACTCGACATACTTTCCGCGATACAGCATGCGACTCATGATTGGGATCATATCACTGTCCGCTGTGACAAATACATAGCAGGAGATGTTCGGGTCTGAATAAGACGTTTCCATAGCATCGATCGACAGCTCTATATCGGACGCATTTTTCGCTTTGTCCTCGTTTTTGCCGTTGGCATAGACGTGCCGAATCTGAATGCGCTTCTTTTGCAGACTCGTCAAATTGGCGTCGACTTGCTCAAAATCGGCATAAGCCTTGAACATTCGTATGTTATCGAGGCCATACTGTTCCCATATGCGATCGAACAGGTTGCGAGCGGGGTCCTCATGGTCTGGGTCGTGCCGGTACCGATTCATCAGCGTCCAGTAGACATTATCGTAATCAACGAACACCGCAACATTGGTCTTC
>JAPNUP010000045.1 GCA_026627345.1 Bacillota bacterium
TCGATGCTACGCTAAAGGGCATGCTCACAGATTTCACCCATAAGCTATCAGTCGATCGATTTGGTAAGGAGGGGCTGTTGTGAGTATTCGTCCAGATGAGATTACCGCTTTGATCCGCAAGCAGATCGAGCAGTTTGAAACAGAGATCCACGAGTATGAATCCGGAATCGTCCTGCAGGCAGGCGACGGGATTGCCCGTATTCACGGACTTGACAATGTCATGGCAGGCGAACTGGTGGAGTTTGCCGGCGGCGTGTTTGGCCTCGCGTTCAACCTTGAAGAAGACAACGTGGGTGTGATCGTACTCGGTTCCGTCGAAGGCATTAAAGAAGGCGACGAAGTCAAACGCACAGGCCGCATCGTGCAAGTGCCAGTAGGACCGGCGTTGCTCGGTCGCGTCGTCAATCCGCTCGGTCAGCCGATCGACAACCGCGGTCCGATCGAGACGGAACACTTCCGTCCGATCGAGTCCAATGCCCCAGGGGTCATCGAACGTAAATCGGTCTTTGAACCGATGCAGACAGGGATCAAGGCGATTGACGCGATGATTCCGATCGGTCGCGGACAGCGCGAGCTCATCATCGGCGACCGTCAAACGGGTAAGACCACGATCGCGATTGACACGATTATCAACCAAAAAGGCAATGGCGTGAAGTGTATCTACGTGGCTGTTGGGCAGAAGCAATCGACCGTCGCGCAAGTGGTCGAGACCCTGCGCAAGTACGGCGCGATGGAGTATACGACTGTCGTTGTGGCGAGTGCGTCTGAACCGGCGCCGCTCTTGTATCTCGCACCGTATGCCGGCGCGAGTATGGGTGAGTACTTCATGTACAATGGCGAGCACGCGCTCATCATCTATGATGACTTGACCAAACAGGCGGCTGCCTACCGTGAGATGTCGTTGTTGCTTCGTCGTCCACCAGGTCGCGAGGCGTATCCTGGCGACGTATTTTACTTACACTCTCGTTTGCTCGAGCGTGCAGCGAAGCTGTCTGATGCGCTCGGCGGCGGGTCGCTCACGGCGCTTCCGTTTATCGAGACACAAGCGGGTGACATCTCTGCTTATATCCCGACGAACGTTATTTCGATCACAGACGGTCAGATCTTCTTGGAATCAGACCTCTTCTTCTCAGGTGTGCGTCCGGCTGTCAACGTCGGTAACTCGGTTTCTCGGGTCGGTGGTTCCGCGCAGACCAAAGCGATCAAGGCTGTCGCCGCTACCTTGCGGCTCGATCTTGCGCAGTATCGCGAGTTGCAGGCGTTTGCCCAGTTCGGATCTGATCTCGACAAAGCGACGCAAGCGCGTCTTGCCCGTGGTGAGCGCACGGTAGAGATTCTCAAACAAGGATTGAACGTGCCGCTGCCGCTTGAGAAGCAAGTCGTATCGCTGTGGGCTGTCGTCAACGGCTACCTCGATGATCTGCCCGTGGCGTCCGTCGGACGCTTTGAAGAGCAGTGGCTCGCTTATGTCAAAACACATTACAATCAAGTCTTCGAGGCGATTGCCACCACGAAGCAATTGGGTGACGAGAGTTCGACCGCACTGAAAGAAGCAGTCGCTAAGTTCAAGCAGACATTTGTGGCGTAGATTGCGATTAGCGCAATGGGCCTGAAAGGTGGTGAGTGGTTTGCCACAAAACCCCAGAGACATTCGCCGAAGGATCAAAAGCTTTCAAAGCACTGCCCAGATCACCAAAGCGATGGAGATGGTGGCTGCGGCCAAGTTGCGTCGGGTGCAAGAAGCCGTCCAACTGTCCAAGCCTTATCTGGAGCGCTTGCAGTCGATGCTGGCAGAGGTATCGCGTTCGGCGCGCTTCGTCAAGCATCCGCTGCTCGCTCAGCGACCAGTGCGTCGTACAGGTTACCTGGTCGTGACAGCCGATCGTGGGCTCGCAGGCGCGTATAACGCTAACGTCATTCGCCGTACTGTGCAAGAGATCCGCGGCAAGGACAAGGGTAGCTACACGATCTTTGCAGTAGGCCGTCGCGGTCGCGACTATTTCGCTAGGAATGGTCATCCGATCGGCGGAGAAGTGACCGGATTGCCGGATTCTCCGACTTATCCGCACATCTTGCCGCTGGCGGAGAAGATCATCAAAGCCTATGGCGATGAAGAGTTCGACGAATTGTATTTGGTTTATAACGAGTTTATCAATGCCGTGACGCAAGTCACCGTCATGAAAAAAGTGTTACCGCTCGCGACTCACACAGATGAAGGAACTGCCACTGGCAACACGCAGTATTTGTATGAGCCGGATGAAGAAGCGGTCCTCACCGAGATGCTTCCGAAGTTCGCGCAAACGCTCGTTTACCAAGCCATCCTTGATGCCAAGGCCAGCGAGCACGGAGCGCGGATGACTGCGATGGGCAACGCGACAGACGCGGCCAAAGATATGATCGATGGTCTCACGCTGGCGTTAAACCGTGCGCGTCAGGCAGCGATTACCACGCAGATCGCCGAAGTGGTAGGCGGCGCAGAAGCGCTCAAGTAAGCGAGTGAGGTTTGGCTAGTAGAGGAGGAGAATCATTGAACAAGGGACAAGTGGTACAGATCCTGGGCCCAGTCGTCGACGTTCGTTTCACGACTGGACAACTCCCTGCGATCAATCACGCTCTGCGCATCGAGTCTGACGGGGAAGTCAAGATCCGCCTGACACTCGAAGTCGCGCTACACCTCGGTGACAACATCGTTCGTACCGTCGCCATGTCAACGACAGACGGCCTGGTGCGCGGCGCGGAAGTCATCGACACGGGCTACCCGATCCGTATGCCAGTCGGCCCGAACACCCTCGGACGTATCTTTAACGTCCTCGGTGAAGCGATCGACAACAAAGAACAGCCTGAAGCAGCGGATGAGTGGTCCATCCACCGCGCGGCGCCAGCATTCGCGGATATCACGACCAAAGCTGAAGTCTTTGAGACGGGCATCAAGGTCGTTGACCTGCTCGCTCCGTATCTCAAAGGCGGCAAGGTCGGACTATTTGGCGGCGCCGGTGTCGGCAAAACCGTCTTGATTCAAGAACTGATTCACAATATCGCGAAAGAGCACGGCGGCTACTCTGTATTTGCAGGGGTCGGCGAGCGGACGCGTGAAGGTAATGACCTTTATCACGAGATGAGTGACTCAGGCGTTATCGACAAGACGAGCATGGTGTTCGGTCAGATGAACGAGCCGCCGGGCGCACGTCTGCGCGTGGCACTGAGCGCGCTGACCATGGCGGAGTACTTCCGCGACGTGGAGCAACGCGACGTGCTGCTCTTTATCGACAACATTTTCCGCTTCACGCAGGCAGGTTCTGAGGTCTCGGCGCTGCTTGGACGGATGCCTTCAGCCGTCGGTTACCAACCGACTTTGGCGACGGAAATGGGTCAGTTACAGGAGCGCATTGCATCGACCGTACGCGGATCGATCACTTCGATCCAAGCGATCTACGTCCCAGCTGACGACTACACCGACCCGGCTCCGGCTAACACCTTTGCTCACTTGGATGCCACGACCAACCTCGACCGTCGCTTGGCTTCGATGGGTCTGTTCCCGGCCGTCGACCCACTGGCGTCGACATCGCGTGCACTCTCGCCGGACATCGTCGGCGAAGAGCATTACAATGTGGCGCGGGGCATTCAACAAGTTCTGCAACGCTATCGCGAATTGCAAGATATTATCGCCATTCTCGGTATGGATGAGCTCAGTGATGAAGATAAACTGACGGTCAACCGCGCACGTAAGATCCAGAACTTCCTATCGCAGCCGATGTTCGTCGGCGAGCAGTTCACCGGGATTGCAGGCAAGTACGTAACGGTCAAAGACACCGTGCGCAGCTTCCGAGAGATTCTCGAAGGCAAGCACGATGACATTCCAGAGACGTATTTCCGCTACTGCGGCGCGATTGAAGAAGTGTTAGAGAAAGCGGCTAAGGACGGCATCGCCGTCTGATAAAGGGGGTGCTGTCATGGATGTCGCATTGGAAGTGATCACCCCGGATCGCGTGGTGTTGCGCACCCAGGTTACCATGGTGTCCTTGCGTGGCGGCGGCGGTGAGCTCGGGATCCTGGCTCGCCATACGCCGCTGTCTACGACGGTGAAACCTGGGATTGTGAAGCTGAAGCTACCACAAGGGGAAGACTTTCTCGCTGTAGCCTCCGGATTCCTTCAGGTCGTACCTGACCGCATCACGCTACTGGTGGACACGGCGGAGGTGGGCTCGCAGATTGAAACCGAGCGAGCTCAGCGCGCCCGCGAACGTGCAGAGAAGCGTCTGGCAGAAGGTGGCCCCGACGTGGACATGGTCCGGGCACAGGCGGCGCTCGAGCGTGCGATGAGGAGACTTGAAGTATCCGAGATGTCTGCAGTAAACGGTGAGATTCTCAAGCAATTGCTATAGATAGGATGGATCGATCGAGCTGGCCAGCAACTCTGGCCAGCTTTTTTAGGTTATAAGGGCGTTCGGAGGACTAAAAAATCCGGTGGTGCGAGCACCATGCACACGATCGCCGAGAAAACTGTATTGCCTCAGCAACGTAAGAAGCCACCGTCTGCACGGTGGCTTCTCCTTTAGCGCCAATAATCGGCTCAAAACATAAAATTCTAAGGCCGCAATTAGGCGAAAGATCCTAAAGGGCGAGATTACTGTTCATATACTATATGATATAGTGCGGGTTTAAGCAACCCCATATTCATAAGCGATTTCCATCACGAGGCCTGAAACGCCTTGTTTGGCTTCACTCGGGTGAGCCGAACTTCAATTTCGTAAAGCGTTTTCCAATTTTCAAGTCTAACTTGTCCATTTGGGCAGAGCTCAATGTCAAAACTGAATCGCTTTGCTTCCTTGGTTTGTAAACCCGCAGTTTACTGATGGGACGCATTTGACTTACAACTGCAAACGACTGCTTGTCGTTTAATCCCTGGATAGTGCCCAAATAAACTTCATTCCGGTTCACATCTGTCTCGGTTTCGCTTTCGTCGAGCGAAGATAAAGGAATAACCATCACTGAACCCGCAGATTTTGCATTGTTTTCGATAACAACAGCAAAGTGCATTCCGCCAAATTCAGCACCAGTGTTAAATCCAAAATGCGCCAAAACGATTTCGCCACGGGAGTATCTACGTAACATTTTCGGATCAAAGCCTTGTTCCCATTGAAGATACCGATTTTGGACTTCGAGCCATTCTACGAACTTCCGGCGACGCTCGGTATCCATGGAACGCACAATACGCTCGAGTTCATTCAGTACCTGCGCCGTCTTATCCGGTGTACCACTCATTTTCCCTTAATCACCCGACTTACAGTCTATGCCTTTCCTATTCAGAAATCAACGATAAAACATGACACTAACAAGATGAACGCTTGACGCCCTGCTGCCCTGCTACGAAGAGACACGTGCGTTGCCAGATCAAGCAATGCTCGACCAGTACGACCTGCGTGACACCGATGTGGGGAGAACGCCCGCGAGTCCCCCTGCTGACCGGAGGCGCGGATGTATGAGACGAACGCCATACGCACTTCATGGAATTATCAGGCAAATAAATGCTTACGCCTAGGCGAGAAATGTGGGCATCATAGGAGAGGTACCCCCTTGTCGGCGTTTACATCAATTACTAAGGAAATAATTCGTGTCGGGATCGGGGAAAACCCCTAAGAAGGTTTTACATTGAAACGTCGGCTTTGCTATAATGACTACGTTTGACGACGGGAGGTGTCGCCGTGTACGCAAACGGTTTTTTATTTGTCATCATATTTCTTGCTCTAGGGATCATTCTCCCAGTAGCATCGCTCATGGTGTTGGGCCCCTTGCTTCGGCCAAGTCATCCAACGGCTGCCAAGACGAGCACCTATGAGAGCGGTCTCGAACCAGTAGGAGACGCACGGGCGCGGTATAACGTTCGTTATTATTTGTTTGCCCTCTTGTTTGTCGCCTTCGACGTCGAGATCGTCTTTTTGTATCCATGGGCTGTCGAGTACCACGCACTTGGATTGTATGGATTTGGGGAAATGATTCTGTTTATCGTCCTCTTGTTCATCGGACTTTTGTACGCGTGGAGGAAGAAGGTGCTGGAATGGAAGTAAACCCTGCTTTGCAGTTGCCCACCATTCAGTACGAGGGCTTTTCCGCTGAGGAGTCTGCTGAGTTGCAACGCTCTGGCATCATCGTCAGCACGCTTGAGCAGATCAAAGGCTGGGCGCGTAGCAACAGTCTGTGGCCGATGACTTTCGGTCTCGCTTGTTGCGCCATCGAAATGATGGGCGCCGGTGCGTCGCACTATGATTTGGACCGCTTCGGCATTATCTTTCGGGCTTCTCCTAGGCAATCGGACGTCATGATTGTCGCGGGTACGGTGACCAAGAAGATGGCGCCGCTGCTTCGTCGTCTGTACGATCAGATGGGCGATCCGAAATGGGTCGTATCGATGGGTTCTTGCGCGACAGCCGGAGGACCGTATGTCCGTTCTTATTCTGTGGTCAAAGGCGTCGACCAGGTCGTACCTGTGGATGTGTACATTCCAGGGTGTCCACCGTCTCCGCCTGCACTCATATATGGCTTGAACAAACTCCAGGAGAAGATTCGCATCGAAGCTTCTGGAAAGCGGGTGAGCGTCTGAGATGGCTGACGAACCTGTAAAACCGGATGCTGAACAAGATGCGCCGAAGCCGTCGGAGTCTGCTGCACCGGAGGCGACCGCAGAAGCTGGCGGCGCTGCCGTAGCGGCACCGAGAGTGAAGGCGACGGAGTCGACCGCCCCGGAAGCGTCTGCACAAGGTGAGGACGGGACTGCAACGGCCGCTGACGTCAAACCGAAAGCGAAACCTGCCGCACCTTCAGCGACTGCAGAAGGCGGCGACGCGGCAGCTACGCCTAAGCCGAAGCCCGCAGCTCCTGCGGCCAAGGCTGCTAAACCGCCTGCGCCTCCTGATCCGCGGGTGGTCGAAGCGACCGCCAAAGCGGAGAAGATCCGTGAGAGCATCGCCGCACGCCTCGGCGCTGACGCGGTGGAGGAGGTATCGGCCACCAAGGAGATTCCGATCGTGCGCATCAGTGCAGCCAAGTGGCGCGAGGCCGTGACTTTTCTCAAGGAGTCGCCGGAACACGCATACGACTACGTTGAACTGATGGCCGGCACCGATTATAAGGACTATATCGAAGTGGTCATCTATTTGCACTCGACCAAGCATGGGACCTACATAAACGCCAAGACGCGCACACCGCGCGACAACGCGCAGTTGCCGTCCCTGACCCCGGTTCACTCAGGTGTTAACTGGGAAGAGCGCGAAGTGTACGATCTCTTAGGCGTCCACTTTGAAGGTCACCCTGACTTGCGCAGGATCATGATGTGGGAAGAGTGGAATGGCCATCCGCTGCGCAAAGACTATAGCGATTTTGAAAACATCCCATCACGAGAGGGGGACCATTCCTGATGGGCGCACTTCGCCAAGAAGAAATGATTTTGAACGTCGGACCGCAGCACCCTAGCACGCACGGGGTGTTTCGACTCGTTGTCACGATCGACGGCGAGCAGATCGTCGACGCTGATCCTGTCATTGGCTACTTGCATCGAGGGACCGAGAAACTTGCGGAGGACCTGCAGTACACGCAGATCATCCCGTACACGGACCGTCTGGACTATCTCGCTTCGATGATCAATAACTACGCGCTCGTCCACACGGTGGAGTATGCGATGGATCTGGAGATCCCGGCGCGCGCCGAGTACTTGCGTCTGCTTGTGATGGAGCTCAATCGCGTAGGCTCACACTTATTATTTTTAGGCACTTATCTGCTAGACCTAGGCGCCATGAGTCCGTTTCTCTATGCGTTTCAAGAGCGCGAGACCATTGTGCAGATGTTCAATGAAATTTGTGGCGCAAGGCTTACGTATAACTACATGCGCGTAGGTGGCGTCAAGTGGGATGCGCCTCCAGGCTGGCTCGATAAAGTACGGGCGTTCGTACCGCACATGCGCGAGAAGCTGAAGATGTATCACCAACTCGTCAGTGGCAACGAGATCTTCTTGAACCGCGTACGCGGGATCGGCAAGATCACGCAAGAAGAGGCACTCGATTATTCCTTGTCGGGTATTAACTTGCGGTCGACCGGATTTAAATTCGACCTGCGCAAGAACCGTCCTTATGGCATCTATGACCAATTCGACTGGGAAGTGCCAGTCGGTGACAACGGCGATTGTTTTGACCGCTACTGGTTGCACATGCGCGAGATGGAAGAGTCACTGAAGATTGTCGAGCAAGCAGTGGAACAAGTGCCGGACGGGCCTATCATTGGCAAGGTGCCAAAGATGATTCGCGTGCCTGCAGGTGAGTACTACACCAGTATCGAAGGCGCGCGCGGTGAACTTGGCGTCTATATCGTGTCGGACGGCAAAGACAAACCGTATCGCATGAAGCTGCGCCGGCCGTCTTTTGTCAATCTGCAGATCCTTCGCAAACTGCTCATCGGGCAAAGTATGGCGAACCTGATTGCTGTACTCGGCGCTGTAGACATCGTGCTAGGGGAGGTGGATGCCTGATGGAGCGATTTTTTCTCGCCTGGCAGACTTCGTCGCTCACAGGCTCCTCATTTCTAGGCATGGTGATTGGCGCGATCATCATTCTGTTGCTCATCTTGGGCATCGTCAGTTACCTCATCTATTTCGAACGCAAGGTCATCGGTTGGATGCAAGGTCGGATCGGTCCTAACCGAGTCGGTCCGCTCGGTCTCTTGCAATCAGTCGCCGACATTTTGAAGTTGTTGATCAAAGAAGACGTGATTCCGACTAATGCTGACCGTGCGCTGTTTCTGATCGCGCCGATGATCGCGTTTGTGCCTTCTTTCATGGTGCTGGCGGTCATCCCGTTTACTGCGACGCACGTGTTTACTGCCGGACTGAACGTCGGCGCGCTCTACTATATCGCTCTTTCCTCGATTACGATTCTCGGGATTGTCATGGGTGGTTGGGCGTCGAACAACAAGTACTCCTTGCTAGGTGGTATGCGTTCGGCGGC
>JAPNUP010000051.1 GCA_026627345.1 Bacillota bacterium
GGGAGGACGACCGATTCTAGTCGGGGGTCATGACTCATCAAGCTCAAAAATGCGCGCATGCCGACCACCGAGTCGTCCTGGTTGTCAGGCAAAAGAATGCGATCGCCGAGCAAGACATTGTCCGCACAAATCAGCATGCCAGGATTGGCCAAGCGCAAGACTCGGTCCAAATAATGCGGATAATTCGGCTTATCGGCATCGATGAAGACGAAGTCAAAACGCGCTCCTTCCGCTACCAGCGCATCTAAACTACTGAGCGCGGCACCCACCCGATAGCTGACCTGTTCGGCAAAACCTGCCACCGCCAAATTACTTTTCGCGAATTGGGCGAACTCCGGATTCAACTCAAGCGAAGTCAATGTGCCGTCAGGACCAAGCCCGCGCGCCAGACAGACGCCGCTATAGCCACCTAAGGCGCCGATCTCAAGAATACGCTTGGCGCCCGAAGAACGCACGAGTATGGTTAATAGCCGGCCGAGTTCTGGCGCGACCGAGATCGGCGGCATTTTGTTAGCCTCTATACCTTGCCGAATCGCCAATAGGACATCATCTTCACAGTTGACAACGCTGGCTGCAAACTCTTCTCTGTTCATCTACCTAGCCGCCTTTACATCGATTTTCACGATTCGCCGCGTGTAATTACTGTGTGCCTTGAGCGACTTCCAAACGCAGCTTACCATCAGCGGTCAACAAGGCAGAGGCTGAGGCTCTGTCTAAAACCACCGTGACCTGTCGGTGCAACTGCAAAATACTGGCTGGAACATCGGTTCGCACATTATCTATGACTGCTTTGGCGACGATCTCCGCCTTTTGGCTGCCAAACGCCATCAAGACAATCCGCTCTGCCTGTAGGATGGCCTGAACACCCATGGTGATGGCACGCTTCGGCACTTCCTCGGAGTCCGCGAAAAAGCGTGCATTACTCGCTACCGTTTCTGGCCGTAATTCTACCACGTGCGTGCGGGCCACCAGAAGATCGTCCGGTTCATTAAACCCGATATGGCCATTGGCCCCGATGCCGAGAATCTGCAGATCAATCGGATGCCGACTGAGCACTTCGTCATAGCGTGCGCACTCAGCAGCCCAGTCTGGCGCGTCCCCGCGCGGCAGGTGGGTGCGAGCAGGGTCCAGATGCACCCTGGAGAATAAATGTTCGGTCATAAAATAATGATAACTCTGTGGATGTTGCTCGGAAAGTCCTACGTACTCATCCAGATTGATCGTTACGACACGTGACAAGTCGAGCCCACAGTCATGCAGTTTTACCAATGCATCGTAAAAAGTGACCGGCGTAGAGCCTGTGGCAAGTCCCAGTACAGGTTCTGCTTTAGCCAAGATCACCTGCTCGGCCAAGGCGCCGACGTAGATTCCTGCCTCTTGCGGTGTATCAAACACGCGAATGCGCATGGCCTTGCACCCCTCTTTCGTACACAACAGCCCCGCCCACCATGGTCCAACATAGCTCACCCTGCGCGTCCAAACACACCATATCAGCGTCATACCCGACCTCGACTTCGCCTTTGTTCAAAAGACCGAGTCGCCGTGCCGGATTTCGCGCCGCCAAGCGCAGGGCCACTGACAACGATACGCCCGCCAAACGCTGTACACCGCTGACCGCCTGGGCCATCGTCAGTACGGAGCCAGCGAGTGTTCCGTCTTCGAGTCTACAGGCCCCATCGCGAACAGTTACCGTAAGGCCACCGAGATCGTAAATGCCTGGAGGTTGTGCGGTAGCACGAATCGCATCCGTAATCAGCAGGAGCCTGTCTTCTCCGATCGCGCGAATGAGCGTCGTGACCATGGGGGCATCGACGTGAATTCCATCGCAGATCAGATCTCCAGTCAAGCGTTCATCGGTCACCACACAGCCGATTGGGCCTGGCTCGCGGTGCAATAGAGGCCGCATCGCATTACACAAATGCGTGACATGTGAGAATCCACCTTCATCGACTGCGATGCGCATGTCGGCCGCAGTGGCTGTCGTGTGACCCGCGGCCGCCACAATACCCTGCTCATGGGCCATGCGTGCGACTTGGTGCGCGCCTGGCCGTTCTGGTGCGAGCGTGATCATCTTGACGACACCGCTGTCATACCACTTTTTCGCAAGCGTCGGGTCCGGATCCATAATGCGGTCGGGCCGCTGTGCACCAGCTTTGTCTGGGTGAATAAAGGGCCCTTCTAAATGCACACCCAGGACATGCGCACCGGCGATATGGTTGCCTTTCATATAACTTGACGCAGCTGTTAGAACGGCGTCGATGCGCTCGGCAGATTCCGTAACCGTAGTCAGCAACAGTGATGTCGTGCCAGACTGTGCATGCGTCTGTGCGATTTGGGAGAAAGCCTCGATCGTCGCGTCCATCGTATCGGCGCCACCGCCGCCATGCACATGAATATCGATGAAACCTGGCGCTAAAATCGACAGCTCAGGGTGGTACGTGTGATATGCCTTGACTACCGCGATGCGCGCGCCATCAATCCCGATGCGTGCAGTCTGCCACTGCCCTGACTGAGTCAGACGGTTACCCTCTATCCATTTCACCAGCGACGCCTCCATTACCTGATCTGTATTCCCTGTGTGACACGGTCGGCTACCTCGCGCCACGTCTCCCTTGACTGTTCGGTTTCCTGTCCAGCTTCGCGAATCGCCATCAAGCAGGCGCCTGTGACAGGCGGGCGCGTCAATACACGGCAGTCGCATTCTGCGAGCTCAGCGATCAGACTGCTTCGTAAATAGTTATCTTGTCCGATCAACCCTCCTGCCAAAAGAACAGTCGGTGACAAGCCAGACAAACGGGTGCGAACACTGCGCACAAGGGCCACCTGCGATGCTACGGCACGCTGAATAATAGAGTGGGCCACGGCATCTATCGTCGCATACGCCAATACTTCTCGCGCAAACCCTGCAATCGTACGAACAGGTTCTGACTGGGCGTACACCTGCCATAAAAAGGCTGGTAAATGAGTGCCCACTTCTTGTTCAGATTCTCCGAAATACGTGGCGGCTACCGACAGAAGGACGGTATCAGGTCCCCGTCCTTCTGTTGCTGTGAGCGCAGCAGCCAACCCAGCTTGACCAATGGCAAAACCGCTACCCTCATCTCCAAGCAGGTAACCGAACCCCCCAGCGCGCGCCGTATCCCCCTCAGGATTCATCCCATATGCCATAGATCCTGTTCCGGCGATCAATACGACGCCCGACTCACCGGCTGTGCCCGCCAATAAAGCCGCATGTGGATCTACAATAACGACAATCTGCGCATGCGGCCAGAACCCTTGCAGCAGTTCCCGCATACGCGCCCGGTCTTGCCCGCGGCCGACGCCCGCGAGTGCCACGCACAGTGAAAATGCGCAGGTGACGTCACCGGATAAACCTGCGATGGCTTGTTCGACTACGTCTTTCACGCGACTGCCTGCCTGAGCAAACCCGATCACCGAAGGATTTCCAGGGCCTGTCTCTTTGAGTGCGAACCGACCTGTGTGCCCATCGAGCGCTAAAGCAAGCGTCTTGGTGCCGCCTCCGTCCACCCCAATAAACAGCAAAGAAGGCCCCCCTTTTTTAGCAAAGAGACACGGGTAAACAACCACTCGGAAGTTCTCTAGCGAACAACGCGCGTGCCGCTGCGCGAATCATCCACGGGGTATCCTCGTAAAGAGCAACCGCACAGGACGCATCTGGCACAGCGACGAGATCATACGGGCTGCGCATCAGTAGTACCACGACAGGCGCACCTGCCTGGCATAAATCGTGGATAAAAGTGGACAAGTCAGATTTTTCCGCTCTACTCACACATGCGAGAATCAGATCAGCACGCAGACACTCCTCTAAACTGGGATAAGGCGAATGCTCAGTCTCTGACGTAAGGGGCTGGATGACGTAGTTCGAGATCGACAGATGTGGGGCCTGACGCTCGAGTTCGTCGACAAGGAGTCGGTTACGCGCTTCGAGTATCGTAGGATCGGCTGCCATCATGGCGCTTTCCCTACCGTCTTGCAACAAAACCACGTGTGACAGGGCATCTACATCGACTGGTAAGCGCCCTGCTACATCGCGTACAACGGTAATGGCACGCATACACATATCCATGGACACGCGCTCTGTATCTGCCAGTGCCGCTTCATCGACGGCCTTTGAGGACAACAGACGTCGGCGCTTCACCCGCGCTACACGTTCAGCCGCCGCTTGTACGCGCAAAATATCTAGTTCACCTGTTTCGATCGCTTGGCAGACTG
Source organism: Bacillota bacterium (assembly GCA_026627345.1). Lineage (GTDB taxonomy): Bacteria > Bacillota > Bacilli > Alicyclobacillales > SLC66 > JAPNUJ01. Next base: position 4,234 of record JAPNUP010000051.1, read on the forward strand.
CAGCAATCGCCTCTTCTTGCTCATCCAAGCGATGTGAAACCATTAACATATCCGCCCCCGCAGTCAACGCTTGCACACAGGCACGACCGATGCCGATCGAGTCGGCAATCGCTTTCATTTCCATGCTGTCAGTCGTGATGATACCGTCAAACCCCAATTCCCGTCGCAAAATATCGGTGAGAACTGCATGTGAGACGGTTGCTGGCCGCATAGGGTCAAACGCCTCGAAAATGACATGTGCTGTCATGATCGCATCGATCCCTGACTCGATAGCACGTACAAATGGCACCCACTCCACCGTACAGAGTCTCTCCCTGTCATGGGCGATGACCGGCAAGTCGTGATGAGAGTCTACCGCAGTATCTCCATGCCCAGGAAAGTGCTTGGCACAGGCCGAGACATTGAAATCCTGCAACCCGCGTATCATTGCTGCACCAAAATTCGCCACTTGGGCGGGATCCTCACCATAGGAGCGAACGCCAATCACCGGATTTAAAGGATTGTTATTCACATCTAGCACCGGTGCGAGGTTCATGTTTATTCCCAGCGCTCGCAACTGCAAAGCTGTCAAGCGTCCAACCTCATAGGCGACTGTCGGATCTTGCGTCGCTGCGACCGCCATATTGCCAGGAAGTCCGGGAAATGCGCGTCCAAGCCTGCGTACGATCCCGTTTTCCTGATCAGTGCAAACGATCAGCGGAAGCTCCTGTCCGGTGCTTACGGCCCACTCTTGCAGCCGGCCGGTGAGCGCTGTGGCTTGATCCCTCGTCCGTATATTGCGTGAAAATAAGATGATATTTCCCACGTGATGCCTTTCAATCAGTATGCGAGCATGCTCGTTGACGTCCAGACCATCAAAGCCCATCACCATCACGGATCCAACCAATCGCCGCAGTTCCTCTGTAATCATCGCGATCCTCCTATACATCCTACCGAACGTATCCGATCCTATGTCCTTATAGCAAAAGATAACATAGCGTGAATACATGCGGCAATCACGTATTGGAGAAGTAACAATCGATTTGTTGTACAATCGGATCTGATGAATAGCCCAGCCAAAAGGGAGTGCAACGATGCCAGATTTTTTTATTGTCGATGTATTTACGCAAGGTCCGTTTACCGGAAATCCGCTTGCTGTATTTGTACACGGTGAGCGCTTTGAAACCAACCATATGCAAAGTCTGGCGCGCGAACTGAATTTCTCCGAAACGACCTTTATTCTCCCCCAAAACGCAGACGGCTCTTGGCCCGTACGCATCTTTACCCCTGTCGCAGAGCTCCCATTTGCAGGGCACCCTACACTAGGAACGGCATTCGTCATTGCGAATAAACTGATGGAGGAGCCGACCGAGGTCCTGACACTCGATCTCTTGGTCGGTCGCATCGAGATACAAATCAAATACGAGCATGGGAAGATACACAGTCTCGTCATGCGACAACCGCAGCCCATCTTTAGTATCGTATATCCGACGCGCCCGGTTTGGGATGCACTTGGCCTCGCGCGCTATGAGATACCCGCTGATTTGCCACCGGTGCAACTGGTCTCGACCGGACTCCCCTTTCTGATCGTCCCTGTGCCAAGCCTTCAGGCCGTTCGCGAAGCGCGCCTCACACTCGATCGCTTTGAAACGATCCCAGACATGGACCCTTCCACGAATGTACTACTGTACACCACTGAAGCGCAGGAGGCCTCCCATGATCTACACGTGCGCGTATTCGTACCTGAACTAGGGATTTCCGAAGATCCGGCCACAGGAAGTGCGAACGGTTGTCTTTGCGCATATCTGCTACGTTATGGTCAAAACGGCACCGCCGCCACGTCTATAAACTTACATGCAATCGTCGAGCAAGGCTATGAGATCGGCAGACCTTCACTCCTTTACTTATCCGGCGCACGCAAAGACGAAACCTATGAAATCCATGTCGGCGGCCAAGTCGAATGGGTCGCGCAATCGACTTTATACGACAGCAAAGACGAAGATCATTCATGACATTTGCTGAGTCTGCCTCTTTCGACAAGTTTCGCTATTTACAAGGTAAAGGATTAACCGTTTAATGGACGCATGGGGATAAGGGGGAATCATAGATCAGAGAACATAGGGAACTGGAAAGACTCGAGGAGCTGTGTCACCGCTGTCAATCGTATGGGCAGTCGAAATGCGTACTCTGTCCGGCAGAACGGCGCAGACAGAAGCTCATTGTCGTGATCATGAAAGAGGCGCACGCTCCTGCTCGTGAAGCATGAAGCGCGGGAGAGCGTGCGCGCTCCCGCGCTTCATGCTTTTACTGATCGTGGTCTTTGCTGGCACCGTCTGCAACATTCGAGATTCTCTCCGATGCACTTTTTCCAAGCTCCACGGCGGCAGTCGCCGTACCTTCCCATGCCGACTGGACAGCATCGATCACCCGCCCGTGCGATGCGTGTTCGCTGGCCCTCTGAGCTCCTTTGGAGAAGCTTTCTGAGGCGTTTTTCATGTGATTGTCGTTCCCCATTTGATTGCCTCCTTTGTACGCGCTGACAGTTCCAACCGCACGTACGTAGGGTTTACAGCGTGATCGAACTTCATGCATTTGCATCGCGATCTAGTGTACAATCAGCTCATGGACATGCGATACTTGGACACCTTTGTAAAGGTGATTGAGCTCAAAAGCTTTACCCTTGCCGCTTCGCGACTCGGTCTTACGCAACCAGGGGTCAGTAAACAGATTCAGCGGCTCGAGGCGGAGCTCGGCATCACTTTATTTCATCGCACGGATGGGGAACTAACACTGACGGACGCGGGCAGATCGGTGTACCAATCAGCGTGCACCCTTCTTGCCGAATGGTCGTCTTTGCAAGCGCGTTGTCGCCAAAGCCAGGACCCGTTGTCAGGCGAACTAACGGTCGGTGCCAGCACGATTCCCAGCCGGCACTTTCTCCCTCGTATCCTCGCCAATTTCGCTAAAGCATATCCAGCAGTACAAGTCACCGTCGAGGTTGGGGACTCGTCAGGAATCGAAGAAGGCTTAAGCAATGGCAATATTCACATCGCCCTCATTGGCCGTAAACCGGAGTCTCCGGCACTAAAGGCCCAGTGCATCGGATCCGATCATTTGGTCATCATCGCGTCCAGTGACTTTTCGCTTACTGAGGATTGGCGCAAAAGTCCATTTCTATTTCGCGAACAAGGATCAGGAACGCGTCGAGCCGCACAAGAAGCCTTGGCAGGTATCGGCGTTCTCGCTGACAGTCTATACGCCCCTTTTCAGGTCAATGATACAGGGCTCATCTTGCAATTAGTGCGTCAAGGCGTAGGCGTCGCAGTAGTGTCTGATCTAGACGCCATCGAAGCCGTGCAACTTGGATACGTACAAGTCATCCACAGGTTTTCTGATATTCGCGCGTTTTACGTTGCGCAGTATCGAGACTATAACCTGCATCCGATTGAAGAAGCTTTCCTCCAAACTGTGCACGATACCCTATCGAGTACATAAAAAGCGGCTCAGTCGGGATGACTGAGCCGCTCCGTTCAAGGCAATCTTTCTTGGCTATTTATATTGCTTGGCCAGAAAATCAGCGACCTGCTTCACTGATTTAGCATCGCGGCTCAGTAGCCGACCGCGCAACTCTCCCTCTTCAAATACAAGAAAGGAAGGAATGCCCATCACGTCATAGCGCTCCGCGATATCAGGCACCTCGTCGCGATTGCAACGCAGGAGCCGAAACGTTGACGCATATGTTTTCTCCCACTCAGGCAATGTCGGCTCGATCCGTTTGCAGTCTGGGCACCAGTTGGCATACACTTCTATAATCACTCTACCGCTGGCAATCGCTTCGTCCCACTGCTCGACAGACGTAATTTCCACCTTTAGCAACCCCCTCTTCGATGCGCACTCCTATATAGCGTACATCTCGTGGTCAAGAGGTGTCAAATAGCGATAGAGTTCACATAAACACTTCAGTGAGCAACGGAAGTCCGTCTAGTCCACGCAAAATGTTGTCAGCCGTTAAAAGGGCCATGGCTTCCCGCGTTTCATGTGTCGCGCTGCCTATATGCGGCGTCACGATGACATTTTTCATATGTAGCAAAGGGTGTTCAGCCGGAAGCGGTTCAGGATCGGTCACATCCAAAGCGGCGCCGGCAATGACACCCTCTTGCAAAACGGCGACAAGAGCTGCCGTATCAACGACTTGACCGCGTGCAGCATTGACAAAAAACGCTGAGCGTTTCATCTGTGCGAATTGCGCAGCCCCGAATAGTCCCCGCGTATGCTCTGTCAGAGGCGTCAGCACAACGATACAGTCAGACTGTGCTAACACCTCTGAGAGCGTCCCATAAACGGCTCCTAGCTGCTGATCACCCATGCGCCTGCTGCGATTGTGATACATCACGTGCATGTCACTTGCGAGTGCCCTTTTAGCCACTGCAGACCCGATATCACCCATGCCGATGATGCCAAGTGTCTTCAAAGCCAAGTCATGCCCATAAGGCATTGCCTCTCCATGCGCGAATCGCCCACTTCTGACGTGATCGACAGCTTCAACGAGCCGGCGCATCACGAGCAGCACCAGCGCAAACGTCAGGTCGGCTGTGGCATTGACGAGAACACCAGGGGTGTTGGCGAATGGAACACCTTTCGCTTTGCAAGCCTTTACATCTACGTTATCGTACCCGACCGCAGATTGCGCGATGACGCGCAATCGGGGCGCTTTCGCCAGCAATGATCCGTCCACCTGAATGCCCCCGTGCGGCACAAAGGCATCTGCATCTTGCAACCACTCCATGAGCGTAGCATGTGGAATCGCATGCTTAGCATCATCCCACACCCGTAAGGTGCAGCTTTCCTGCAGACGCGAGGTGAGAGCCGGATGCACCGGTCCTGCGATCACCACGCGTCTTTCTGTACGCTGATCACTCACACTTTATGCTCCATTCGTAACTTGTCTGCGATCATGGCGATAAATTCCGAATTGGTCGGTTTCGCCTTACTCATACTGACAGTGTAACCGAATACCTGGGTGATGGCTTCACTGTTGCCACGACTCCAAGCCACTTCAATGGCATGGCGAATCGCGCGTTCGACGCGCGAAGAGGTCGTCGTGAACTTTTTAGCAATCTCCGGGTACAAGACTTTGGTGACTGAACCCAAGATTTCAATGTCATTGTACACCATCATAATGGCTTCTCGTAGGTACTGATATCCCTTAATGTGCGCTGGTACACCGATTTCGTGAATGACGCCAGTGACCAGTTGATCGATGCTACGTGTTTTTGGCGCAATCGACACCAGTCGCGGCGAGGACATGGTCTGGGTAGAAGGTAGCGCATAACTGACACTCATCGCCCCGCCAGAAGATCCCACTGCCGCACGGGTACGCTCGCTATAGATCTCCACTTTCATGACATCGCGAATTCGTTCAAGTAAAACATCGAGGTCAAATGGTTTGAGTACATAGTACAATGCACCCAGTTCCATAGCTTTTTTCGTGATGGACTCTTGTCCAAACGCCGTTAACATGATTGTGCGCGGACAGGCGCCACCGTCGACAAAGCGCAGGCGTTCCAAAACGCCGATACCGTCTAGTACAGGCATAATGATGTCGAGTACGAGAACATCCGGCTGGTGTTGCTCGATCTGCGCAAGAACCTCTTGTCCGTTATGCGCAACACCTACAACTTCCATGTCCGCGTGATCGCTTAAATACTCATACAGCAGATCCGCGAACTCCCTATTGTCGTCTGCAATCAAAACGCGCGTTACATTCACTATTAGACAATCCCCCTTAACATTCTCCTTCTTCCATTCGACATATTGGACAATCGTTCCTGTCTGATCCACAAAAGACTTTCCGACGGCTTCAGACATCGAGCCCTCATATTTTGTCGAAAAAAGTCGAAAAGCAGGTGCGTCACACCACCTGCTTCAGTCCGTTCGAGCGAATAGCATCCTGCGATTTTGCTTGTGTAGCTTGCAACATCCACTGTGCGTATATGCCGAAGCCTTGTGTAGGATCACTGACAAATACATGCGTCACCGCTCCGATCAGTTTCCCGTCTTGAAGGATCGGGCTGCCACTCATTCCTTGGACAATCCCGCCTGTCTTCGCCAATAACACAGGGTCTGTAACGCGAATCACCATGCCTTTGACGTCAGCTACACTCTGGTGATTGACTTTAACGATTTGTACGTCAAACGCCTGCACCTTCTGGTTGCTCACTACGGTGAGGATCTTGGCAGGCCCGACGTGGACATCTTGTGCACGCTCGACGACAATCGGGCGATCGTATAGACCGTGATCGGGCGGATTAGCCATCGTGCCAAACACACCGAACGCTGTATTGCGTGCAATCTGGCCGAGAATCATGTGATCGTTTAAAAAGGAACCGCGAACCTCGCCTGGCTGTCCGCTTTCCCCACGCTCGATCGAGGTCACTGTCGCGTGCACGATCTGGCCGTTGCCTTCAATGGCCTGACCGGTGTCTGCGTCTGCGATCACATGCCCCAACGCGCCAAAAGCATGGGTTTTCGGAACGTAAAAAGTGAGCGTACCGACACCGGATGCAGAATCGCGAATGAACACTCCTAGGCGATATGTGCCTGAATCGGCATCGTATAGCGGCTTGATTTTAGTTTCGACAGCTTCCCCTTTACGGCGTATCGACAGCGTCAAACTTCTCTTCTCTGTTCCCGCTTGCTGGATCAGCTGCGCTACCTGTGTGACCCCACTAACTTTATGCCCATCGATCGCGACTATCACATCTCCTACGTGCACATGGGCTTGTTCCGCTGGACTCACGGCATCGCGTCCGAGATGCGTCAGATGGTACCCCACCACCAAGATCCCGCTGGCATGCAGCTTGACGCCAATCGATTGACCACCTGGGATCACCATTGGTTCTGCATTGTCTTTGGCATTGGCGAACAGCGCTAGCCACGAAATACCGTTTTCAGACAATGCTTTCGGTTCTTGCATCTGCTCTGCCGCTGCTGCCGCCTGCGGGTGAAAGCTGATGCCACCTTGAACAGAAATGAGTGCTGTTGTGATAACGGATAATAGAACTGATTTGAAAGACTTCACGGCTTCACCCTCCTCGTGCACGTTTGCGTCAGTGCTTCTATCGTGCCCGGAGAGTGCAAAGGCGATGTTGCTCAAAACATGCCATGCAAGGAGGATTCCCGGTCAACCGGTCAATGCCCCCATCTTGATCATTTCTCGCGCATGATCCATCGTGGTGGTGGTAATCTGATCACCACTGATGATGCGCGCAAGCTCGCGGACTCTACCTTCGTCGTCAAGCACATGGACTAGCGTGTGCGTGCGATGGTCATCTGATTGCTTTTCGATGAGCAGATGGTGACTGGCCAGACTCGCCATCTGCGGTAGATGAGTCACGCAAAGGACTTGCCTGGTCTTCGCCAGATGACGCATTCGCTGTGCAACAGCCTGCGCCGCGCGACCTGAAATGCCAGTGTCTATCTCATCAAAAATAAGGGTAGAAACGGGTGTATGCTCCGACAATACATCGATAAAGGCAAGCATTGTACGAGACAACTCCCCGCCTGATGCGATTTTTGCCAGCGGCTTCGGGTCTTCTCCGCGATTGGCACTAAAGAGGATTTCCACATCGTCCAGACCCGTACTTGAAGGCGCTACTCGTTGAAACGAAATGACAAATCGCACGGCTGGCATCAGAAGACTCTCAAGCGCACCGACTAGTTCTCGTTCTAGGTTCTGAGCAGCTTGAAGACGGACAGCTGAAAGCCGGTCACCCGCTTGCTGCAGCTGCTCTTGTGCTTGATCGTGACGCTGTTGCAACTCGGCCAAAACTTCTACGTGGTGCTCAAGTTGATCGACTTCTGTCTTTATAGTCTCTAGATACGACAAAATTTCCTGCGACGAATCGCCGTACTTTTTCAAAAGGCGCTCAATGGCGGCGAGGCGATCCTCAAGGCGGTTGAGGCGGGCGGGATCAAAGTCATTTTCGTCTTTATAATGCCTGACAAAATCAACCGCTTCCGTCAGGTTAACCTGCGCCACGTTGATGTATTCATGCAATTCTTGCAGGCCCGGATCGTAGCGTGCCGCAGCCACAAGTTCATCGAGAAGGCGATGCAGCTCTGTCAAGATAGCCGGCGTACGCTGATCGCCTTCATATAGGTGTAGGTAGACGTCATCGACGGCCGAACGAAGGCGTTCATTGTATTGCATCTTGTTGCGCAGCGCGCGTAGCCTTTCTTCTTCACCGGCTTTGAGTCTGACCGTTTCGATCTCTTGAATCTGAAAGCGAAGCGAGTCCAGCCTTCGTTCCCGTTCCCGATCATCCCGGTGCGCTGCGACCATATCGCGCCGCGTCTGCGCATAAGCTTGGTAAGCCGTCTGATAAGCGCTAAACGCAGACGCCACTTCAAAGCCCCCATAGGCATCGACTAATCCTAAATGGACTTCTTTTCGAAGCAAAGACGTGCTGTCATGCTGACCGTGCTGTTGCACGAGATGCTCGCCGATCTGTCTTAGTACTTGGGCAGTGACCATTCGTCCATTGACACGGGCCACTGTTTTCCCAGATGCAGACACCTCTCGCGCGACCACGAGTTGTTGATCCAAACATTCAATCCCAATATCCTCTAAAAGTGAGACGAGTGATACAGGCATCTTCTGCTCAGGCCAGTCAAAAAGGCCTTCCACATACGCTTTATCTGCTCCCTTACGCACCAGATCACTGCTAGCCCGCGCTCCAAGCAATAAGCCTACTGCATCCAGGAGAATAGACTTCCCTGCACCCGTCTCACCAGTCAAGCACGTAAAACCGTTTTCAATTGTCAAGGTAAGCGCCTCAATTAATGCCAATTGCCGAATCTGCAACATGCGCAGCATAGGCACCCTCTCCTTTGCAAGCCACGGTTACGCCAATCGATCTACAGCATACTTTTAATCCGCTCAACGAGGGCACATGCACCGTCTTTGGAGCGAGAGATCAGAAGGACCGTATCGTCTCCAGCGACCGTACCGAGCACTTCAGGCCACTCTAAGGCATCGAACAATGCTGCCGCCGCATGAGCGTTTCCAGGCATCGTGCGCATGACCACCAGGTTTTCGGCGAAATCGATTGCGATAAACACATCATTTAGGAGACGATGCAGTTTCACATCCAAATTGAAAGTGGAAGGGTCTGTTGGAAGAATATACTTATAACGACCATCCGAAGCCATAGGAACTTTAATCAAATGCATCTCCTTGATGTCTCGCGATACGGTTGCTTGCGTCACTGTAAATCCGGCAGCACGCAAAGCTTCTGCCAAATCCTCTTGTGTCTCAATAATCTGTTGTTGCACGATCTCACGTATCTTCAGCATGCGTTGACCTTTCACGTCTCACACTCCTTAAGATTTATGACTCTCCGCTAAGTTTTCCTTGTAATATGGAGAAGAACGCACGCTCGCGCCAGCGAATCAGTGTCGTATCGCACGCTGCACGGCGCACGATCACCCGATCCCCTGTCTGAAGGCCAAAGCCTACTTGTCCATCGACTGTCAGTCCAAAATCGTGATGCGTGGCACTAACCTCTACGGTGACCGTCTGCTCACACCCGATGACACATGGCCTAGATACCAACTTGTGGGCACAAATCGGCGTGAGAATCATCACTTGCATATGCGGCACGACAATCGGCCCACCGCAGGACAAAGAATAGGCAGTAGAGCCCGTCGGAGTCGACACGATTAGTCCATCGCCTGCAAACGCATCCCAAAGCTCTCCATCTACTGACACCGACACCTCAATCATGCGAGCGAATGAACCTTTTCCGATCCCAGCGTCATTTAGGCCAATGGAGCTATGCACACATTCTTCTCGCCGCCAGACTTCCGTCCGGATCATCATGCGTCGCTCCAGAAAGAAGTCACCTTCCAAAACACGCGTCACAGCCATCTCCAAGTCCGATGGTTCCGCCTCTGACAAGAAGCCGAGGTGGCCAATGTTGATGCCAAGAAGCGGAATATCGTATGCCGCAAGTTGTCGAGCGACCCCAAGTAATGTGCCGTCTCCACCCAGTACAAATATCAGATCGACAGCTTCAGGGAAATCGCAAATGGGCTTGCCCACGTCAGCTCGACCGATCGCCTCAGCTGTGTCCTCATCGAGAACAACGATGGCGCCACGCGCAGTGATCGAATGCACCAGCCGCGTAGCGATCTCATTCGCGGAGGCCTTGTTGCGATTGGCGATGATCCCAATCCGTTTCGGCACGTTAAGTCCCCCCTTACTTCTGCATCGAAAGCAACCAGCCCGTAGCTATGCCAATCGCCAGCCACAAAAGACGCGACCGCCAGCGGCGACGATGATAACGCGCAGGATAGTCAATGCTAAAGTCCACTACTTCAATCGTTCCCGCATCCGGGCATACATACACAACAGGAGACTCGTAAGAGAGGTACAGGGGGAATAGCTGACGTCGCAACCATACGCCACTTACGCGATCCGGATCGCGAGTGCTACGCACGCGCGCCGGATACGGCATGCCATCTTTCTCTACGACGAAATCTGCAACGATGTAATTCGTGAACTTGCGCGAACCAAAATATGTACTCATTTCATGCGCGACGCGTTCCTGAACAATCCGGTACCCTTTCTTTTGCAGAAATTCCGCTGCATAGTGCAGCCTCTCTCGTTGTGACTGGGAGGCGAATTCACCAAGCGGACTGGCGAGATACTTTCCGCGCAACCACAAAAAAGCCACCGTCAAAAACGTCAACAAGGCCAGGATAGCCAAGCGCATCCCCCCGTACGTCTTTGTTCGATGGCCCCGACCAGATTCCTGCAAGGATCAGTAAATAAACTGTGAATCCGTCACATTAAGAAGACCAACTTGTCCTATTGCAGCTGGCCGTGTGCTGTAGCAACCGTCGCCGCAATGTCCACTTGCGTAACCGCAGATACACTCTCGGTACCCTCACTCGGAGCGCTTGCCCACAAGAGAAACTCGATATTGCCCTCGCCGCCACGGATCGGAGAGTGCGTAAGCCCATGAATAGCGAAACCGGCGGCTGCGACTTGCGTTAACACCTGCTCCAGTACACGAGCATGTGTCTCTGGGTCGCGGACAATTCCACCTTTTCCCACAGCTTTTGGACCAGCCTCAAACTGCGGCTTGATCAAGGAGACAAGTACCGATCCCGGCAAAAGTATTTGTCCTAGTTTCGGGAGCAACTTGCTAATCGAGATAAACGAGACATCCATCACAGCCGCGTCAGGCCTTGGGTCAAAGACGTCTACTTCAGCATGTCGAAAATTCATACGCTCCATCACTCGTACGCGAGGGTCCGTCCGTAGTTTCCAAGCCAATTGCCCATAGCCGACATCCACGCTATAGACAAGGGCAGCCCCATGTTGAAGAGCGCAGTCTGTAAAACCACCTGTCGAAGCCCCTACGTCTAGCACCACACGGTCTGAAAGCGAGACCCCGAACACTTCAAGCGCGCGCTGTAGCTTCAAGCCCCCTCGACTCGCATATGGATGCACAGGTCCGGTTACCGATAGCACTGCATCCACGGAAACTTTTTCTCCCGCCTTATCAAGCGTTGTGTCTCCTAACCTTACAAGCCCTGCCATGATCAGACGCTTAGCGAGCTCCCTTGTTTCTGCCAGCCCGCGAGACACAAGCAATACGTCGGCACGTTCCTTTTTCATCGCCGTCTTCCTGACAGATTCTTCGCTGACCCGAGTTTTACCACAGCCTCAACCGTCTCTCGACTATCCAACAACCCTTGCGCCTGATCAGCCACGGCTTCTGCGGTGAGTCCTGCATGATGCAACAATTCAAGACGCGAGCCATGTTCGATGAAGCGATCCGCAAGCCCGATCGGATGCACCGTATGCCACAGATCACGTGCCCCGTAAAACTCCATCACTGCCGCCCCGACGCCGCCGGCTACCGCTGCTTCCTCGAGCGTGACGATCGGCATTTTCCTGTCCGATAAGTGCAATAGTAGCGCCTCATCCAACGGTTTGATAAAACGCAGATTCACGACCATGGCCGATATACCCCGATCGGCAAGCATAAGTGCTGCATTCTCCGCCACGGCCACCATCGGTCCTAGGGCGAGGATCGCGATATCTCGCCCGTCGCGAAGCGTCTCTGATTCTCCGATCGGCAAAACGTGCAACGGCTCATCTAGCGAGACGCCTACACCGTCTTCCCTGGGGTAGCGCACCGCGGTCGGTCCAGGTAGCGTCATCGCCGTATACATCATATGGCGAAGTTCATTTTCATCTTTCGGCATCATGATCGTAATGTTCGGCACCGTGCGCAAATACGCGACATCAAACACTCCTTGGTGCGTTTCCCCATCCGGGCCCACAATCCCAGCTCGATCGATGGCGAAGAGTACGGGGAGGTTTTGAATACAGACATCGTGAATGACTTGGTCATAGGCGCGCTGCAAGAATGTGCTATAGACGGCAAAGACCGGCCTCATGCCAGCCGTTGCAAGACCTGCGCACAGCGTGGTCGCATGCTGCTCCGCAATACCGACATCCAGACACCGATCAGGAAACTTCTCGGCAAACGCAGTGAGTCCCGTGCCTGGCACCATGGCGGCTGTGACCGCGACAATGCGCGGATCATCCTTCGCCATCGCCATCAGTGTCTCAGCAAAGATATGCGTGTACGACGGTACCGGCTTGATAGGCTTGGTTACTGCGCCACCGACACTATGCAACTTGTCAGGGGCGGCTTCCGCAGTCGGATATCCTTTGCCCTTTTGCGTAACCACATGCAACAACACTGGTTCGTCCATATCTTTCGTCTGTTCGAGAATGGCAATGAGCGCTTCGAGATCGTGGCCAGGAATCGGTCCGAAATACGAGAAACCCATTTCCTCGAATAAAGCGCCTTGTACCATGAAATATTTCAATGCGTCTTTCATCCGTTCGGCAGCGCTTGCCAACTTTGAACCGATCGCCGGAATCTGCCGCAACAGGGCCTCCACTTCGCTCTTGACCTTCCCGTAGTGCGGGTCGCTGCGAAGCCGGGTCAAGTAGTGGGACACAGCACCGACGTTGGGGGCGATCGACATCTCATTGTCGTTCAGAATCACCAACAGTCGCTTTTGCAAATGTCCTGCGTGATTGAGCGCTTCGAAAGCCATGCCACCGGTCATTGCCCCATCGCCAATGACTGCAGCCACGTGATGGTCTTGCCCCTGTAAGTCGCGCGCCACAGCCATACCGAGTGCGGCTGAGATGGACGTACTGGCATGACCTACGCCAAAAAAGTCATGCGGACTCTCTGCGCGTTTGGGAAACCCCGCCAAGCCTCCGTATTGACGTAGACTCGGAAACAGGTGTTTGCGACCTGTCAGAATCTTGTGAACGTATGCTTGGTGGCCGACGTCCCAGACGATCCTGTCACGCGGCGAATCGAGCACATAGTGAAGGGCAAGGGTTAGTTCCACCACGCCGAGGTTCGCACCAAAGTGTCCGCCTGTCGACATGATGTTTTCAATCAAAAACTGTCTGATCTCGAAGGCGAGCTTTTCTAACTCATCAACATGCAAGGACTTGATATCTGTGGGATCATTCACGCGCTCCAAATACATAGAGACTCCATCCCTTCATAGGGCAAACATGCGTCAGCTAAACCCATGAGGCTATACTCGTACGAGTTATTAACATTGGAAAACACATCAAAAGTATAACATAGGCATGGTCTGACCTCCAATGAAAGAGGGGCGGACCATGCCTGGAAGCTACTGTTCCCGATATTGGGGCTCTTGCTCCTGAATGTAGGTCAGGCGTGACTGCAGTGTATTGACGCAGTTATCCATCGACTGCGAAAGCTGATTGAACATTTGCTTAGCCTGCTGATCTTTCGTGTCAAGCGCGAACAGCTTGAGATTAGCCGCTACTACTTGGGCCTGCGCAATCGTCTCTTGCATCTTGTGTCCCACTGTCACAGACACCACCCCCCAGACTATAGTGTTGACAGGGGCGAAAGGGCTGATGCACCACAAGCGCGGTATCAGTGACTTAAAACAGCGTCAGCTGATTCGTGTCCGGCAGTTCGACCAAGCAACCAAAAGAATCGAGCAGCTCGATCACCGTTTTAGATACGTGCGCACGTTCCGAGACATCTTCTTTCGAGATGAACGGGGCTTCCATGCGGGCTTGCACGATCCCACGAGCGGCCGCCTCACCAACGCCTGTCGCCGCTGAAAAAGGCGGCAGAAGTCCATCCCCATCGACGAGAAATCGCGTTGCATCCGAGCGGTATAAATCCAGCGTCTTGAAGTGAAAACCGCGGCGGGTCATCTCGAGTGCCAGTTCAAGGACAGTTTGCAATGCCTTTTCTTTCGGAGTTGCCGTATTCCCCTTGCTTTCGATTTCTTCTATGCGCGCGGCAATGACATCCGCCCCGCGCGCCATCAGAGCAAGATCAAAATCCTCCGCGCGTACAGTGAAATAAGCGGCATAGTAAGCGAGTGGTTTGTGCACCTTAAACCACGCGATACGCACGGCATTTAAGACGTAAGCTGCTGCGTGTGCCTTAGGAAACATGTATTGAATACGACGACATGACTCCAAATACCATTCAGGCACATCGAACGATTTCATGTATGCCTCATCTTCTTCAGTCAAGCCTTTACCTTTTCGCACAGACTCCATGATTTTGAACGCCCGCGACGGTTCAAGACCTCGATAAATGAGATACACCATGATATCGTCTCGACAGCAAATCACTTCTTGCAGCTTGGCAACTTTGCCTTTAATCAGTTCTTGGGCGTTATTGGTCCACACATCCGTACCGTGAGAAAGTCCTGAGATGCGCACCAGGTCTGCAAAGTTTTGTGGCTGCGCCTCCTCCAACATCTGCCGAACAAACCGTGTACCCATTTCGGGAATCCCATACGTGCCGGTGCGCGAGCGAATCTCTTTCTCTGAGACGCCAAGCGGCTCGACAGATCGGAATAACGCGTAGACCTTACGATCATCCACCGGCACAGACTGAACCGGAATGCCCGTGATATCTTGCAGCATTCTGAGCACGGTAGGGTCATCATGACCAAGAATATCGAGTTTCAACAGGTTGTCATGGATAGAATTAAAGTCAAAGTGCGTCGTGCGCGTCTCTGATTTCTTGTCGTCCGCAGGATGCTGAATCGGACAAAAGTCATAGATTTCGCGGTCGTTTGGCACGATAATCAGTCCACCTGGGTGCTGACCGGTAGTTCGCTTAATGCCAGTACACCCGTTGACCAGCCTCGCGATCTCGGCATTACGCAGCTGCCTGCCGTGATCATCTGCCCACCTTCGCACATAGCCAAAGGCTGTCTTGTCAGCAATCGTCGAGATGGTCCCGGCACGGTATACATAATCCGAACCGAACAACTCCTCCGTGTACTTGTGCGCGCGCGCTTGATATTCCCCTGAGAAGTTCAAATCGATATCAGGAACCTTATCGCCTTTAAAACCAAGAAACGTTTCAAACGGAATGTCTTGGCCATCTTTGGCAAGTGCTTGCTGACACTTTGGACATTCGCGATCTGGCAGATCAAAGCCTGAGCCCACAGAGCCATCCAGGATAAACTCGGAATACTGGCAGCGCGTACAGCGATAGTGTGGAGCCAGTGGATTGACTTCTGTAATGTCCAGCATGGTCGCTACCAACGACGATCCGACCGACCCACGGGATCCCACAATGTAACCATCTTGTAAAGACTTGGTCACGAGTTTATGCGCAATCAGGTAGTTTACCGAAAAGCCATAGGTGATAATACTGTGCAATTCCTTATCGAGTCGTTCGCGCACCACATCGGGAACGGGGTCTCCGTATAATGCCTTCGCTTTCTCCCAAGACATCGTCCGCACCTGATCTTCGGCCCCTTCCATGATCGGTGGGAAGACGCCATCTGGAACGGGACGAACCGTTTCGATCAGATCCGCTAGCTTACGCGGATTGTCGATGACGATCTCGCTAGCCCGCTGGTCGAGATGCGAGAAGGCTTGTAGCATGTCATGGGTTGTCCGAAACGAGAGGTTAGGCTGCTTGACCGGATTTTTGGAATCTCCTTTATTTTGTACCGTGTACAGGATGATCTCCCTGAATAATGCGTCTTGCGGGCGCAAGAAGTGCACATCGCCAGTCGCGACCACTGGCTTGCCGAGCTCGTCCGCGAGTTCCAGAAGCGTTTTATGAGCAGCGATGACCGCCCCAACATGCGCGAATTCCTGCGAATCAATCAGCGCTTGATAGTGGTCGATTGGTTGTAGTTCGACAAAGTCGTAAAACTGCATCATCGCAAGCAACTCTTCACGTGTCTTACCGCGAATGATGCCTTGGATCAGTTCCCCGTACTTGCACCCTGAGCCGACAAAAAGACCCGCACGCAGTTCACCCAGTAAAGCGCGCGGAATGCGCGGTTCCCTATGATAAAAGTCCAGATGCGACCGCGAAACCATTTTGTATAGGTTCTTTAGACCACTTTGATCCCGAACGAGAATCGTTGCGTGTACGGGGCGGCTCCGAGTATAGTCTGCACTCTCTGTCCCGAGTCGAATCAGTGCATCGATCGACGACTCCCCTGCGGCGTTCGCCGCCTCTTGCAAAAGTTTGTAATAGATCCGCCCTGTTGCCTCGGCGTCTGCGAGCGCACGGTGATGCTCAAACAGTTTGACCTCGAATTTCTGTGTCAACGTCTTTAGCTTGTGATTACGATCATTGGGATACAGAGTTCGTGCCAGTGCCAGCGTGTCAATGACCACTTCGTCAAATGGTTTGACACCACAGCAGCTAGCCTGTACCCGTAAAAAAGCGAGGTCAAACTCGGCGTTATGGGCGACCATGACACTCCCTTCACAAAAGGTTCGAAACTTCGGTAGCACCTCTTGCACGGACGGCGCGCCTGCCACCATATCATTTGTAATATTCGTAATCTCTGTAATTTTGGCTGGAATCGGCGTCATCGGCGCGATCAGTTCTGCGAATCTGTCGATGATCACGCCACCTTGCATCTTAACGCCAGCAATCTCTATGAGTTCGCAATGTGCCGCTGATAAACCAGTAGTCTCTGTATCAAATATGACGTATACGGTACTATCATCGAGAACCCGGGATCGAGGTTGATAGACGATCGTCTGGCCGACATCAATCAAGTTGGCTTCCAATCCGTATAGAATTTTGACGCCATGCTTCTTCCCTGCGGCATAGGCTTCCGGATACGACTGCACGACCCCATGATCCGTAATCGCGACTGCAGCATGCCCATAAGCTGCTGCTTGTTTCACCAGATCAGTGGCTGAGATGACACCGTCTAGTGCGCTCATTTGCGTATGCGCGTGAAGCTCTACGCGCTTGTCGATAGCCTCATCCGCTACAACAGGCCTCGGTACCGGTATGAGATCAGACACCATCAGCACAAGTTCCTTGCTAAATGTGTCGAACTGAACGGTTCCCCGCACCTTCACATACATGCCATCTACTATATTCGGGAGTTCCGATTCTTTCTTGCCGGTCTTGCCGAACAGCTTACACGTCAATGAATCGCTGTCATCCGATACGTGAAAGGAGATCAATTGTCTGCCGCTCGGAAGATCGCGAGATTCAAATCCAAACACCCGACCGGCAATCACACAGCGCCTCATCTCATCTTGCACCAGCGAGATGTTCATGGACTCTTCGGCGATATCAGAGCCGTATCGAAGCGTGCTGTCTATCGGCGAGCCTCTGTCTTTACCAGTCGACATTTTGTCTTTGACTGTCGCGACAGGGGCATTTACTTGAGCGATCCCTTTCTCGTAGGCTTGATCGTCCACAACTTGACGAAACGCTTCGACGAGGGCGCGCTGCTCAGCCATCTGCTCAAAGCGAACCGTCCACTTACGGCCAGTGAGAGCCCCAAGAAAATAGGCAAGCTTTTCATGTGTACGGCGCGACTGCAACACATCAGCCATCGTCGCCAATTGCATCACGATGGCACCCGGTGGGGAATACAAAAAATTGGCATTCACAAATGCCGGCACTAGTCCCGGCTCGCGCGCCAGCAGCAGACGCACGGCCGCTGAAATCACCGACGAGGTGAGCGCTTCATGAGCAACCTGCTCGCTCTCCTTCGGTTCAGCGCCAAGGTTAAGCCGAAACTCGAACTCAATCTCTGCGAGTGCATCCATCATGCACAGCCACGCCCGCGCCAGACGAATCTCGTCGCCGCCCCTTAGCACGACTTCCACGCGTCGCTCGGCCTGGCGGACAACGACACGCGCATCCATTTCCTCTAGAAAGTCACGCAGCTCTGCTTGACTAAAAGGGGGGATCTCCGACGCATCGTACGCAAATGCCTGCGCCCTTGCACGATCCCCTCGTTCGTTTAATTGCTCCCACTCCAACGCCATATCAAAAGCCTCTTCCCGCTTGACGCCAAAGTTTTCCGCCTCTCCTTACAACAATTGCGATACGTCCAGATACGTTCGAAAGACGGTAAATAAAATTAACAAAGCAAAGCCGATGGCGTGCACCATATACTCCTTGCGCGGATCGACGGGCTTGCCACGGATCCACTCCACAATCATAAAGAGCAGACGGCTCCCGTCAAGCGCTGGAATCGGCAAGAGATTGAAAATCGCCAGATTCAGGCTTAGAATCGCCGTCAGATTCACGAGCGACAGGATGCCGTTTTGCGCTTGTTGCCCAATAATCGTGACAATTTTCACCGGCCCCGCAGTGTCTTTCACAAATGCCGAGCGATGCGTAAACAGCTGCCCTAGCGCTCCATAAATCATCTGCGTATACTGGCCGGTCTCTTGCACGCCACCAACGATAGACGTGCCGATGCTGTGATTACTGGCCGTGACCACACCGATGAACCCGTTCCCTGCGCTGTCTTTTTCAGGCACCACCGTCAGTGACTTGGCAGTACCGTCTCGTACAACGCGCAACACGAGTTTCGCGCCAGGATGTTCCTGGACGTCGATCACAAACTGTGGCCAGCTCGTAACCGTCTGCCCGTCGATCGCGGTCACGACATCGCCTGCCCGCATCCCCGCCTTATAGGCGGGAGAGTGAGCAAGCACCGAGGCGATTTGCGGCGGACTCACTGGCGTTCCGATGACGCCGGCGACGACTGCAAAAAGGACGATGGTGAGCAACACGTTCATTACAGGTCCAGCCAGCACGATCAGCATACGGGCATACAAAGGCTTTTGACCCATTTGTCGATCCGGCGGAGCCAGTACGATCGGATCCTTCCCTGTGACGATGACAGCATGCCGGGAAATCGGATAGCGCTGAACGCCCTCGTCTGTCGCAAGAGTGAGCGTAAACGAGCGCTGTGTATCGATCGCCGACAAGTTGCCGTCTAGCCCATCAGGCAAGTCCTGGGGTTCCGCAATCTGGGTAACTTCACCTTTATCATCGACGGTCACCGCAATGCGTTCCCCAAGCTTAAAGAACGTGTCCTGCGGGATCTCCCCGGCCAACTGGACATACCCGCCTAGGGGAAAGAGACGAATCGAATACTCCGTCTCGCCTTTGCCAAATCGAAACAGCGCTGGCCCAAATCCGATGGCAAAGCGAGGCACCAGCACCCCGGCCTTCTTCGCGACGATAAAATGTCCAAATTCGTGAATCGTAACCAGTACCAGGAAGACGACTACGACGGCTACGACCGACTTCAGTCCCCCTGCTAGCAAGGTGCCAATCATCTCCATCGCCTCCTACTTCCGTCTCGATCTTGCGCCTTCTGAGCCCTACACATGTTTAACAGACTGCTCAATCGCTCTTTCAGCCGCAGCGCGCGCTTCACGATCCGCCACTAGGACATCGTCTAACTGCGGATCTGTCACAAACGGCGCCTGTTGCACCACGCGCTCGACCACTTCATAAATCTGCGTGAAAGCCATTCGTCCGTGCAAAAAGGCGTCCACTGCGACTTCGTTCGCTGCATTCATCACAGCGGGCGCTGTCCCCCCTTGTCGCCCACATGTATAAGCTAGCGCCAAGGCTGGAAACTTGATGGTGTCCGGGGCGACAAAAGTCAAAGCCGACAAATCCGACAACCGCAGCCTGGCAAATGCGTGATCGCGACGCTGACCACCGGCGAACAGCGCGTACGTAATCGGGGTTCGCATGTCAGGTGTACCGAGTTGCGCCAAAAGGGCGCCGTCGACGAACTCTACCAGCGAGTGAATGACACTTTGCGGATGGACGATCACATCAATCTTGTCGTAAGACATCTGGTACAAATGGTGCGCTTCGATGACTTCAAACCCTTTGTTCATGAGTGTGGCGCTGTCAATCGAAATCTTCGCTCCCATCTGCCAGGTTGGGTGACGCAAAGCCTCAGCCACGGTGACTCGCGCAAGCTGCTCGACTGGCGTATCGCGAAAAGGCCCACCTGAGGCCGTGAGCACCAAGCGCTCAACCTCATCAGGAGACGACCCGCGCAGACACTGCCAAATCGCTGAATGCTCGGAATCGATCGGTATGATAGACTGCCCCGCCAAACGCGCGGTCTTCATGACAATCTCCCCGGCAGCCACCAGCGTCTCTTTGTTGGCCAGCGCCACGTCGCACCCGGATTGCAAAGCCGTCAGCGTTGGCCGGACACCTGCTGCACCAAGCAATGCATTGACCACAAGCGCCCCCGGGAACAAGCTACACATCTCTACCAAAGACTCCACACCATAGCGAACGGTTACGTGCGGAAGCGCCGCCTGAACATCGCTTGCTTGCTCTCTCGTTTGCACGACCACGTGCTTGACCCCGAGTGCTCGCGCCGCGACCACCAGTTCATCCATGCGCGAATGCGCACTCAACCCTTCGACGACGAACTCCGAGGGAAAAGCACGCAACACCTCTTGTGTCTGACGACCAATAGACCCCGTGGCGCCAAGTATTATCACGGAACGCACCAGGAATCCACCTCACCATCATTCGTATGTCCGCAGGTTCATAGTCAACCTCTCGGGACCTACCACTGTGTAAAAAACAGCCATTGTACTAAATGATACGCGATCGGTGCTGCCAAGAGCAAGCTGTCAAAACGGTCCAACAGTCCGCCGTGGCCAGGTAGCAGCCAGCCTGAGTCTTTGACTTCATAGTGCCGCTTCAGTGCAGACTCGATCAGGTCACCAGCTTGACCAGCCACCGAGACGACCAGCCCCAGAATCGCGAACCGCCACCAGTCTTGACCCAGATCACCCATAAACGAACCACCAGCTATAACGGTGCATATAACCGAAAATATAAGGCCGCCCACTGCCCCAGAAACGGTCTTCTTAGGACTCACTTCAGGCAAAAGTTTGCGCCCGCCAAAGGCGCGGCCAATGAAATAAGCGCCTGTATCGGTCGTCCAAATGGCGATAAACACAATGAGGACCCACCCGATCCCATGGGAAAGGGGGCGCAGATCTAGGAGGTTGCGAAAAGCGTAGCTTGAATAAAGGGCCCCCGCAAAAAGAACGGCCGCCGCGGGAAAGGAGAACTGTTGCCGACGAAAAACAGTCACGATCAAGAGGACATACAGCAACACGTACCAGAAATTCTCGAACTGCGGCCACACTACCAGCAAAACGACGAACACAAGCGCCAAAATGCTCTCCGCGCTCGTCAGCCGCACGTGCATCATCGTGCCGATCTCCACCGTGCAGACAGCTGCGATGACAGCAAAAAACAAGGCCATCCAAATTCCGCCCAGCCAAGTAGCTCCGAGCACCAGAAGGACACCTACACTGCCTGTCAGCACGCGTTGAACCAGCATGAACGTCACCCGCCTCTGTGATGACCCGCGCTACTTAAGCCCACCGAATCTCCGCTCGCGCCGCGCATATTCCTGCAACGCGCGTATGTATTCAGTGCGGGTAAACTCCGGCCAAACCAAGTCTGTAAAGTACAATTCTGCATAAGCGATCTGCCACAACAAGAAATTGCTGATACGCACGTCACCGGCTGTTCGAATCAGCAAGTCCGGATCAGGCAAACCCTGTGTCTCGAGCAGTTGGGAAAGGACCGTCTCATCGATCTCCGACGCTTTGATCACGCCATCGCTAACCTGCTCGGCCAACTTTCGTACCGCAGTGATAATCTCCGCCCGACTGCCGTAATTCAGCGCGAACTGGACAATCATGCCTGAGTTACCCGCCGTTAGCCGAATCGATTCGCGCACGAAATTTTGCGTTTGCAAAGGAAGTTTCGAGGTATCCCCGATAAATCGAACTTGCACGTTACGCTCAATGAGCTCTTCCATATCTGTGCGGAAGAATTCTCCAACTAGGTGCCACAGATACTGAATCTCCTGACGGGGCCGTTTCCAATTCTCCGTAGAAAAGGCATACAGCGTGAGCGCCTGAATCCCGAGATCATCCGAACAACGAATGACTTCCCTCATCGCGCCCATTCCAGCATGATGCCCAGCGGGACGCGGCAGTCCCCGCGATCGCGCCCAACGACCATTGCCGTCCATAATAATCGCTACATGCCTCGGTAACGTCTCAGGAGCCAGATCATTTACGGGCACGCTGTCTCGCCTACGCCTGCGAAAGATCGTCAACCAGTTTCGAGTCATAGGGACATCCCTCACGATTTCGCTTACACTTCGAGCAATTCACGTTCCTTTTGTGCGAGCAAACGATCGATCTCAGCGATTGTTTTGTCAGTCACATCCTGAACCCGTTCTTGTAAGCGGCGGCTCTCATCTTCCGGCAAGCCAGAGGTCTTTTCGGCCTTCTTGATATCTTCATTCACATCGCGCCGCACGTTTCGCACTGCAATCCGCCCGTCTTCCGCGAGTTTCCGGATGACCTTGGCCAATTCCTGACGCCGTTGCTCGGTGAGTTGCGGAATGCTCAGACGAATGAGGACACCATCGTTAGATGGACTAAGCCCCAGATCCGACTTCATAATCGCCCGTTCAATCTCGTGAAGCGAGCCTTTGTCCCACGGTTGGATGACGAGCATCCGCGGCTCCGGTACCGAGATATTGGCCACTTGCGAAATCGGAACCATAGACCCATAGTACTCGACCAGCACTTTGTCGAGTAGCGAAGGCGTCGCACGCCCTGCACGAACGGTAGCAAAATCCTTTTTCAGTGCGTTCACCGACTTCTCCATACGCTCTTGCGCGTCTTTCACAAAATCATCCGCACTCACGTTTCGTCCCTCCTCACAATTGTGCCGATCGTATCCCCTCGCACGGCGCGAACGATGTTTCCTGGGGCCGTAATCGAGAAGACGAGAATCGGTATATCGTTATCCATGCACAAAGATGTAGCCGTTGCATCCATGACACCGAGGCCTTGACTAAGAACCGTCATAAAATTTAGACGGTCGTATTTTACTGCGTCGGGAAACCGTTGCGGGTCAGCCGAGTAAACACCGTCCACTCCGTTTTTGGCCATCAAAATTACGTCCGCCTCAATCTCTGCAGCTCGCAAGGCAGCCGTGGTATCGGTGGTAAAAAACGGATTGCCTGTGCCACCAGCAAAGATGACCACACGGCCTTTTTCCAGATGTCGAATGGCTCGCCGTCTTATGTAGGGTTCCGCTACCTGACGCATCTCAATGGACGTCTGCACTCTAGTGACCACGCCGATGCGTTCTAACGCATCTTGCAACGCCAGACCATTCAAGACGGTCGCAAGCATCCCCATATAATCGGCATGCGCTCGCTCCATGCCAAGCTCGCTCGCAGATCCCCCGCGCCAGATATTTCCGCCGCCGACGACCACCGCCACTTGTACACCGAGCGTTGTCACATCGCGAAGTTGCTTAGCTACGGCTGCTATGACATCTGCCGCAATACCAAATCCACCCTCACCTGCCAGCGCCTCTCCGCTAAGCTTGAGCACCACGCGGCGATATGCGGCTTTCTCATTCATAGCGACCCATCCTTCAACTTGTCTAAGCGAAAAAGGGAACACGACTCGCAAGCCGTGTCCCCCGATCAGAAGTTATTTCTTTACTTGCGCCATCACTTCCGACACGAAGTCATCTTGCTTTTTCTCAAGCCCTTCGCCCATCTCGTAACGAACAAACCGGCGAATGGAGATGTTCTCACCGATCTTGCCGACTTTACCAGCCACCAAAGCAGCTACAGTGACTGAAGGGTCCTTCACGAACGGCTGATCGAGCAGGCACTGTTCCCGTAGATACTTATCTACGCGACCCGCGACGATCTTGTCCACTACATTCTCCGGCTTGCCTTCGTTCAACGTCTGCTGGCGAAAAATTTCGGTCTCGCGATCCACGACCTCTTGCGCAATGTCTTCGCGCCGTAGATATTCCGGACGAGAAGCCGCAATGTGCATCGCGATGTCTTTACACAGCGCCCTGAATTCATCGGTCTTGGCCACAAAGTCAGTCTCACAGTTGACTTCCACCAAGACACCGATGCGACCTCCGGCATGGATGTAGGATTCGACCACGCCTTCCGCCGCTACACGACCAGCTTTCTTCGCCGCAGAAGCGAGTCCTTGCTCTCGGAGAAACTCGATAGCCTTTTCCACGTTGCCATCGCTCTCCGTCAATGCTTTCTTACAATCGAGCATACCTGCGCCCGTCTTGTCCCGCAATTCTTTCACAAGTGCCGCACTCACAGTTGCCATCTCAATCGTCCACTCCAAATCATTCGCGAAATAGTTTACGACGCTGATTCTTCTCCGCCTTGCGCACCTTCGATATAAGCTTCCGCCATTTTGTTGCACAATAGTTTGACGGCGCGGATCGCATCATCATTGCCTGGAATCACATAGTCAATCTCATCCGGATCACAGTTGGTATCGACAATACCGACGATCGGGATACCGAGTTTACGCGCTTCAGCCACTGCAATGCGCTCTTTGCGCGGATCAATAATGAATAGCGCACCCGGCAATTTCTTCATATCTTTAATGCCGCCGAGGAATTTCTCGAGGCGTTCCATCTCTTTGCGAAGAATGATGACTTCTTTTTTAGGCAAGACATCAAATGTTCCATCTTGTTCCATCTTCTCAATCTCGCGAAGGCGCTCAATCCGCTTTTGAATCGTCGAGAAGTTTGTCATCGTTCCACCTAGCCAACGCTGGTTGACATAGTAGCAGCCACAACGGGCAGCTTCATCGCGCACAGACTCCTGCGCTTGTTTCTTCGTTCCCACAAACAGAATCGTCTTGCCTTCAGAAGCAATCTGACGGACAAAGTTGTACGCCTCTTCGACTTTCTTCACTGTTTTTTGCAAGTCAATGATGTAAATGCCATTGCGTTCTGTGAAGATGTACTTGTCCATCTTCGGATTCCAACGACGCGTTTGGTGACCGAAATGCACGCCGGCCTCCAGTAATTGTTTCATCGATATGACAGCCATGATTGAACCCCTCTCAAGTTACACCTCCGCCGTAGTCGGCAAACGGCCCCCTGCTATCGGAGATAACAGACTCAGCCCTTCTCGGACGGCGTGTGATTTTGTGCCTGTAAAAGTATATCATCACTGATCTATATGCACAAGTTCCAAACAGCTCGAAGTTATAGAGGAAGTGATTGGTCACTCTCCAGAAGTCGCGCTACGAGATCAACCTCTGCCTGTCCTAAGTCGAGTTCTTTCATAACGGCTTCCCGAGGGTGCCCCGCCAATAGTCGCTCAGCGACAGTCCGATAGCGCGCTGACAGATACCCGGGAACCGCGAGCGACTGCCCACCGTGGCCGATTTGATTCATTTGCGTCTCCAGGCGCGATGCGCGGGCTGACAGATCGTTGGTCTGCTGCCGAAGGTATTCGCCAGCCTGTCGCTGCTCGATCTCCAGCCCATCAATCTTCTGGCGCAAGAGCGACAGCATCTCAATGAGCCGCTCATTTTCCTCTTCCATCTCCCGCGAAAACGCTTCGAGAGCTTGCACGACTTCTCCGGAAGCTTTGGCAGGACGCACGGCCTTTCGTCCGCGCCACCAAAAGAGTCCGGCCACAATCGCCACCAGAATCCATACTACCGCCTGTACCGACACTGCATTCGTCCACCTTTCCACTTCTCATAAATGGGCGCTCAACGCACAGGGCGTCGTTCAAACCCATCCTGTGTAAGCGTGTACTGACAAGGCCTAGTCAACTCATCCAGATACATCGTAGCGGCACTCGCCTCCAGGCGTACGCCAGGATAAGCGACCCCACCAATTTGCAAGAAAGGTTCCGGTTGACCAAGTACTTCCTCCCACTGCATTCGCTCTGCTTCCATTTGCTCGATCTGCTGACGGAAAGTCTCCACTTCCTCGTGCAATTGAAGCAGACGTGAAGAGTCGCCACTCTGGTTTTGTTGGCGCAACAGACCCAAGAGGTGCAATCGCTCAGTCTCGCTTTGCAAAAGTGCGCCTGAAAGTTTCGCGAGCGCCTGCTCGCAGGCTTTCAGCCGGTCTTTAGCGGACGGAAAGTAACCCAACCGGATAGGCGTCGCCGTAGACAGATGTGATCCGATGACGCGTGCGAATAGGCTCTCTGTGACCTGCGTTTCCCCACCTACCAAGAGTCCGCGTTTACCGACCATCCGCAACCTCTTGGCCGTCACTTTTGAGTGCATGACACTATCAGACACCAACAGCTCCCCAGCGACGACTACTGTGGCATTTTGCAGATACATTGCCCGCATATTGCCCTCTACCTGCACACGCGACCTGCGCGAGCCCTGTACGCCACCGCGAACAGTGAGATTTCCACCGGCACTGACATCTGCCGCTTCAATGATGCCATAGATTTCAATGTCATGGGCGGCTTTAACTGTAAAACCGGATTTCACATTGCCTCGAATGACGATCGTCCCTATGAAGTCGATGTTGCCAACACTAAAGTCCACATCCTCATCGACGTAAAGAATCGGTGTAACGCTCACGCGCCGGTCTGGCCCGTAACTCAGCTGTCCATCGATCGCCGCCGTCAAGGTTAGGCCATCATCACTGATTTGCGTACCTTTGCCTGCAGGCAGTGGCACGGCTTTAGGCATTTTCGGCAATACTGGCACGTTGCGAACATCCGTTCCCGGATCGCCTGGTATCGCCTTCGTCTTCGTCGCGAGCAGTTGCCCCGCCACAGCCGTCTGCATGATGCCGAGTTCCCGAAAATCAACCGTTCCATCGTCCCGCTCAACTAGCCGGATCTGCGGATCAGGATCAAAGTGTAAAGTCACCGTCTCAGGAATCGATTCCGTGGGTGGACGTCCAACCGCAACGACAACGCCTGACATTCGATCCAGCCAACTGTCAAGTACATCTTGCAGCGCCGCCTCAGACAACACGCCGTAGCGCACGCCGTGTTGTCGAAGTATCGCCAGAAATTGCTGGACAGTTGGCACAAATCCGGAATCCGCAGGGGGACGCTCACGAAAGTCGACCACCGCTCGCAACCGGTCAACATTCATCTTGACTGACACATAGTCCGCCAACTGCGGCGGCTCGACGACCTCATCCACATGCATCCCTCCATATCCGACCTAGATCGTGATTGCCTGTACATCGGCACAGCGAACGGTCAAACTTCCGTCCTGTGCATAAAGCTCGATCGTTCGCCCTTTGTGCCCACCAACCGCCCGCGAGACTACAGGTATCCTGGCGCTCACAAGCACCGCTTCCACCGCCTCGACATTGCGCGGGCCTATCCGGGCGTAATCTTTACGACCGGCGACTGTGAACATTTGTGCGCCGCCCGCCAGTTTAGCGACGATCTGATTGCGTTTCGCCCCTTGCGCCTGCATCAACTGCAGCAACAAAGCGATCCCGCTGTCTGCATACTTCGCCGGCGTTGCCCCCGCGTCACCACGACTGTCTGGGAGCATGATGTGCGCGAGACCTGCCACCGCAGCTCGCGCGTCGTATAACGCGACACCCACGCACGAGCCTAGCCCGACCGTGCGCAACGAATCACTTCCCGTGACAGCTCGAGCATCTGCCATACCTACGCGGTACATCACGAGTCAAGGGCTACGCCGAGTGCATTTTGCAAAACGCGTTCGGCGCCTGGGTCAGGTAACAAGAAGACATGCGCATCTTCGATCGCGGACAAGTGATGAATCCTCGTATGAACGACTAGCGCATAATGGCTCACCCCGAGCGAGCGGATCAGACCTACAGACAGCACGGCTTGCGCCATATCCACTGCCACCATCGGAACATCTGCCGATAACTGCAGTCCGGTAAAAGTCATCAGGGAAGAAAGATAGTTAGCGGCCATGATATTCCCCATCTCAGCGAGCGCTGAAATCTCCATATCGGACAGCCGCGTCGTAGCCAAGGCATCCGGTAAGACCTCCGCTATTAAAGATTTGGCCGCCTGCGGAGTCTGAACGAAAAAAAGGCTTCCCGTAAAGTCTCCTGACAGTGTCAGGTAGACACCTACTACCACCTGTTCCGGATCGCCGATGAGCTCGGCCATATCGTCAAAAGGCACGAGATCCACACGAGGCACCTGAATGGAAACAGGTTGTCGCAACATCTCTGATAATGCAGAGGCTGCGTGCGCAGTCCCAATGTTGCCGATCTCGCGCAGCAGATCTGCAGTGCGTTCATTGACAAAACGAATGTTGTCCATCCTACCCCTCCTAGCCCCGCAATGGGTATCTCTCTGTCTACTGTCGCGCGACAAAGCGTTCAAAAAACGCGCGAATGCCTCGCGCCGGTGGTACAAGTACAGGCTTTGCGCCCTCCCTTGGCGTGCTGGGCCAGCCTGTGGCAGCCAATTGTCGAATGCAGCGCGAAGCCGCCGCCTGTGGCTGTGCAACTACAAACGGCACTTGGCGCACCACCGCTCGCGCCACCGCTTCGTCATCTTGCACATAGCCGAGCGCCTGCACTTTCAGGTCTAGAAATTTCGCCGCTACTGCTGAAAACTTCTCACTGGTTTCCTGCGCCTGCTGTTCATTGCGGACGCGATTGACCACCAAGCGAAGGTACGGCAAACGACCGCCACGCATCATCATCTTGACCAGTGCGTATGCGTCTGTGAGAGAGGTCGGTTCTGGTGTCGTCACTAGTAACATCTCATCACATAAGGCCATCATCTCCGACGCGTAGCGTCCGAAACCAGCACCGAAATCGATGAAGATGTAGTCGAAGAGACCATCAATGTCAATCAATTGCTCGGCAAAACGCGCAAGATAGAGATTCCCGATACGATCTTCGGGAACTGTACCTGACCCACCAGACACCAGCGCCAATCCATCGCGATAAGTCACGCAGGCCTTGCGCAGATCCACTTGGCCGCGAAAAACGTCTTGAAGGCTATACTGGGGCCGCAGACCAAGTAAAATCTCAAGGTTCGAAAATCCGAGATCGCCGTCGATAATGGCGACTCGAAAGCCTGACATCTGCAGTACAAGCGCTAGATTGAGACTTACATTAGACTTACCTACCCCCCCTTTTCCACTGGCCACAGCGACCAGTCTCGTATGCGCTAGCCGCGAGGTAGAGTCAGGCCGTGATTGCGCGAGAATCCGTAGTTGCTCCGCTTGATCAGCCATCAGGACAACCCTCCCTTGACCAGGAGATCGGCGATCCACGTGGGATCAGCTGTGCGAATATCGTCGGGAACATGCTGTCCGGTGGAGAGATAAGACAGTGGAATCTTCAGCGCATCAGCCAGACTCAGCGCGAGGGTCGGCAGTAGTGTCTCATCGCTCTTGGTCAGTAACAATGCGTCGTAGCCCACGGTTTCTAAGACCTTGGCGGTAGATAACGCTTCTGCGAATCTCGCAGACAAACTCAGTACGAGGTACTTCAGATCAAATGCAAATGGTGCGAGCGCCTCTGCCATCTGTGCCGCTTGCATCGGCCCGAGAAAACTACGCCCCGTCGTATCCACCAAGATGAGGTCGCAGGCGGACAGCGCCTTCAATCCAGCGCGCGCCTCCTGTGCATCACGTGCGGCCACGAAAGGCAAGCCCATGATATCAGCGTAGGTTTTCATCTGTTCGACTGCTGCGACGCGAAACGAATCAATCGTGAGCACGCCGACACGCCGACCTTCTTTCAGACGCGCGCGCGCAGCCAACTTGGCGATCGTGGTCGTCTTGCCGACTCCGGTCGGACCAATCATCCCCACAATGCGGTCATGGGTGCTCAGCAGTCGCAGTTCTCCTGTGCCAGTCAAGATCCCCTCACTGAAGCTGCGTAGTGTACGGACGAGTCCTTCGGGATCGCGAACCTGCTCAGCTCTTGCGCATTGGATCAAGCGTAGTAGCAGACCCTTGGACAACCCAGTGTCCGAGAGCCGATCTCCTAAGCGTACCAAAGCATCGTCAACGCCTTCGCCGAAAGTCGCGTCAGCGACTGCGACCGACGCCGGGACAACACGCGGCTGAGCAGACTGATCGCTGGCTGGCAGCCGCTCGGAGGCTGCAGGCGCCACCAGCGGTTCAAATGTGGGCGGCACTTCTTTCGTCAAGGACGTGAGTGCAGTTGAGCCTGCTCGATAACGCGCTGCCACAGCCGTCGCAGGCACGGTAGGCACGGTAGGCACGGTAGGCACGGTAGGCTTGGGATTCTCTGTGCTAACTTCTGTTTCCGACTGTTCGACCGCGGCCACCACTTCATAGACCATTTTGCCAAAGAGACCAGCCAGACCTTTCGCACGAATTTTACGTGACGACAAAATCATGACGTCTTGTCCCATCTCTTTGCGAATCTGCGCTGTGGCGTCGGGTAAACTGGCTGCTACAAAGCGTTTAACAAACATCTAGAGATTCACCACCCCTCCACTTTCTACCGGTGCTTCCGGGTCGAGCTCCGCATACGACAGTACGGACAAATCAGGCAATGAACGCTGCATTAATTTTCTGATGTGCCCGCGTAGAACTGGGGATACGAGCAGGACCGCCGACTTACCGAGAGTAGCTAGGCGGTTGGTGTGCTCACCGATGCTTTTGGTCAGTTGCTGGGCGAGACGTGGATCCATCGTCAGTTGTGCCCCTTGATCGGTATGCCCGATAAACTCCTGTATGCGCCTTTCTGCACCTGCGCTCAGTGTAATCGCCGTTACGGCTCCAGCTCCTGCACGCGCCTGGTAAGTAATCTGTCGGCTCAGCCGCTGACGAGCGAACTCCGTCAGCAAATCCATATCCTTAATCAGGCGGGCGTGATCGGACAGGGCCTCGAGGATACTCGACAGGTCGCGTATGCTGACACGTTCTTGCAAAAGGTTGGCCAGCACCTTTTGTACCTCACCGACCGAAAGTAGCTGCGGCACAAGCTCCTCTACCAAGACTGGATGCTGCTCCTTAAGCGCATCGAGTAACGCCCGTGTCTCCTGTCGCCCAAGTAGTTCACTGGCGTGGCGCTTGATCACCTCGGTCATATGCGTCGCAATCATGGAAGGGGGGTCGACGACAGTATAATTGGCTAGAATTGCACGGTCGCGCATCGCCTCGTTAATCCACTCGGCTGGTAACCCAAACGCGGGCTCTTTCGTAGGGATTCCTACTACAGACGGGTCACTCATTCCAGGACTCATAGCCAGATAATGATTCGGCATCAACTCATAGCGCGCCACTTCGTTGCCACGAATACGGATCGTATACTCATTTGGACGCAGCTGTATATTATCGCGAAAGCGAATCATCGGCACGACGATCCCTAGATCGAGCGCCACCTGTCGACGGATTAGCGCGACCCGCTCCAAGAGATCGCCACCTTGCGCTACATCGGCGAGTGGGATCAGGCCATAACCAAATTCGAACTCGATCGGATCGACCTGAATCAACGAGTACATACTTTCTGGGCTCTTGACCGTCTTGCTCCGCTCTTGCTCCGCCTTCTTCTTGGCATCTCCCTCCTCAAGACTGCGCGCCCGTATCATTCGGCGCCCCGCCACCACGAGTAAAATGGAGAGCGGCACTGTCGGCAGGGGCCCAATCGGTGACAGTAGGCCAAGGATCAATATGACAACGGCCACGATGTACAGCATGCGCGGGTACGCCGTAAGCTGCGTGATCAGTTCCGTGCCAAAGTCCTGTTTGGCAGCCGAGCGTGTTACCGTCAGACCAGCTGCTGTAGAAAGCAGTAACGCTGGAATCTGACTCACCAGACCGTCGCCCACTGACAGGACTGTATACGTCGAGATTGCAGTCGAGAAAGAATCTCCTTGTTGGACCATTCCGATAATAAAGCCGCCGATGATGTTGACCGCCACGATGATCATGGAGGCGGTGGCATCCCCTTTGACAAACTTGCTAGCGCCATCCATCGCCCCGTAGAAGTCTGCTTCGCGCTCAATCGCTTCGCGCTTCTCGCGTGCTTGGATTTCAGTGATCACCCCAGCGTTTAGATCCGCATCGATACTGATCTGCTTGCCCGGCATCGCATCGAGCGTAAACCGCGCAGCCACTTCTGCCGCCCGCTCACCACCGCGCGTGATCACGATAAACTGGATAATAGCGAGGATGACATACACAATGACACCGACGACTGGATTACCACCGATCACAAAATTTCCAAACGTTTCAATGACTTGGCCAGCATAACCTTGCGTTAGAATAAGTCTCGTCGAGGAAACGTTCAGCGCAAGGCGAAACAGGGTTGTAATCAGCAGTAGCGAAGGGAAGACGGAAAAGTTTAGCGGCTCTTTGGTAGTCATCGCAACTAAAAGAACCGTAATGGCAATGGACATATTGAGCACGAGTAGGAAGTCAAGAAGTACAGGAGAGATGGGAATGACCAGCATACCGATGATGCCAATGACAGCGATTAAAGGCAAAACCGCAAGTCTTTTCATCGTCATAGTCGCCAGGTCTCCTTTCCTAAGTGCAAGTTAGCGCGCTTGTTGGCGAAGTTTATATACATAAGCCAAGACTTCAGCGACTGCTTGAAACAACTGATGAGGAACATAATCGTCCACGTTTACCTGGTTGTACAAAGCGCGTGCCAATGCACGATTTTCGACAATCGGTATGCGATGCTCGCGCGCCACTTCCCTGATGCGCAAAGCGAGCTCGTCCACCCCTTTGGCCACCACCTGCGGCGCGTGCATCGTCGTCCCATCGTATTTAAGCGCAATCGCATAGTGCGTCGGGTTCGTCACGATGACGTCTGCCGTAGGCACCTTCTTCATCATCCGACGAAAGGCGATGCTGAACCCTCGTTTACGAATCTCCCGTTTAACAGCCGGGTCACCGTCTGACTGCCTGCGCTCATCTTTAATCTCATCCTTGGACATCTTGATGCCTTTTTCAAAATTGAATTTTTGGTAGGCAAAATCGCCGATAGACAAGGCGACAAACATTGCAGCGACATACACGAGTATAGTGAATGCAGAGTGGCTGTAATACGAGAAGATCTGCGCTGGTTGAGCGCCCATCAGCCCCATGACTTGCACGCCTTGACTGCTGACTGCAAGGTACAACGCTGCCGCGATGAAGCCAAGCTGTACAACGGATTTGAGCAAAGCAACCACCGAATTCAGTGAAAAAAGCCGCTTAAAGCCCGTCACTGGGTTTATGCGATCAAAACTCGGCATCAGCGGTTTTAAAGAAAAGAGTCGGCCCACTTGACGGTAGGCGATCAACAGAGCGACTGCAATAGAGATCATCATGACCAAGCTCATCCAAAGCCCGACTTGCTCCAACAAGGGGCCAAACGCCAGTGGCATTCCCGACTGGTTCACCGCGTAGGTGACGCCTGAGGTAAACACGTAAGTCGCCAGATTCGCCATTGCCGTGAATAGTCGACTGCCGAAGATCGCAAGACCTACCAGTAGCGCCATGAAGGCGAAAGAAGATGTGAGATCGGTACTTCGCGCCACACGACCTTCCTCACGCTCTTTGCTGCGCCGCCGCGGCGTCGGGGCTTCTGTGCGTTCGGCGAACCATTGGAGATCAAAGCGCATCATGTGAATACACCCCCCATCGCCCGCAAGGCATCATCGATCTGCGTCTCCAGTAAGGTAAGCAAGCCTTGAAAGGCGGTGCCAAGGTCAGGCATCACTGACGACAAGACTAGAAAACCGACGAACAGAGACAACGGTAATCCGACGGCAAACACATTCATCTGTGGCACAGCTCGCGCAGCGGCCGCTAGTGATACATTCGTGATAAACAGTGATAACATGACAGGTGCTGCCATCTGGATCGCAAGCACGAACAGATTCGCCGTCGCCTGAATGAACAAGTTCTCCAGTGGCCCAGAAAAGTGCGCCGCGCCAATCGGAAGGACGCGAAAGCTCTGTAAAATAGCGAGAATGATGACGTAATGACCGTTTACAGCCAAAAACCATAGGGTAAACAGCATGTACTCAAAATTCGACAGCAAGGTAACGGGACCGACGAGCCCCGGTGAGACGATCGACGCAATAGACAGGCCGATCTGAAGATCCAGGAGTCCCCCTGCCACTTCGACTGCAGCAAATACCACGTTCATGATAAATCCGAGTGCCACGCCAACAAGTGTCTCTTGGACTGCCAAGACGATAAAGGCGGGAAACTGCAACGTGCTCGCTGTAGGCAACAGCTGATGAGCTGGGATGGTCGTCGTCACAATGAGTGCGAGTAGCAGACCAATACCTATTTTCCAAATCGTCGGCACCTGAGTGTTACCAAGCCAAGGTGCAGTGCCGGCTACGCCAAGCGTTCGCAACAGTACGAGCAAGAACACCAGAATATAGGAAGGGATCACCATAGACGCATCACCGGATATACTGTTGCAAGTTACCCAGAATATTGGTTGTAAAGTTCAGCATCTGCGACATCATCCACGGACCTGCTAACAACAGGATTAAAATGATGCTGGCGGTTTTCACAAAATAGACGAGCGTCTGCTCTGAGATCTGCGTCGTCGCTTGAAAAATGCTGATCACTAACCCGACGATGATCCCGACGAGCAAAATAGGGCCGGCCAACTCGAGCACCATCATAATCACTTGCTGACCCAGGCCGATCACAAAATTGCCGTCCACTCCTGCGCCTCCATCATTTCGTGCATTTTCGCCGCTATGCGATATGATTCGACGCAAGTCAGTGGAATCCTGCCAGAATGGACTTAACGACAAGATACCAGCCGTTGACCATCACGAACAAAAGCAGTTTGAAAGGTGTCGAGATCAGCACTGGCGGTAACATCATCATGTTCATGGACATCAGTGTCGTTGCCACTACCAAGTCTACAATGAGAAATGGGACATAGATCATGAACCCGATCTGAAAGGCCGTTTTCAGTTCGCTGATAGCGAACGCCGGAACCAGCGTCGTAATGGGCAGGTCCGTCAAGGTCTTTGGCAACGGCAGATGCTGGTACTGCAAGAACAGTTCCACATCGTCAATACGGGTTTGCTTTGCCATAAATTCTTTGAATGGCATCTCGCCGCGTTCGAGCGCCACCGTCTGATTGATGTGGCCTGCCAGATAAGGTTGCAACGCCTGATTATTCACTGCAGAAAAAGTAGGCGTCATGATAAATAACGTCAAAAACAGCGCCAATCCAATCAACACTTGATTGGGAGGGGCTGACTGTGTAGCCAGCGCGCTACGCACAAAAGACAAGATGACAATCACACGCGTAAAAGCCGTCATCATGACTAAGATAGCAGGTGCGAAACTCAACAGCGCGAGCAAAACGATGATCTGCAGCGTGCCTACGACACCGGCTGGACTGCTCGTCCCAGTCAGATTCAATGAGACACCCGGAAGTGAAGCCGCCTGGCTGACAGCGCCGCTAAACCCCCACACAAGCATACCGGCTAGTACAGGCAAAGTCAGACGTATGCGTCTCACTGCGGCCACCTCGAATCGTCGGACTGAGAAGTAGCATCTGGCTGATCTTTGGGATCGAGTTGCGTCCAATGCTCCGCTCTGCTCTTTTGCAGGTCCTCCAGGCGCTGGCGCACCAGTGTCGAAAATGCATCTTCCTGAGCCTTGCCACTTTTTCTCCTAGCAGTCCGTTCGCGCAGCCAGGCAACCAGTTTTACAGCGCTGCCCTCACCCGCCAGCAGCTGTCCGTTTTGCTGTGCGAGTAACCGCTCTGCCAAATCAGGATCATCGAAGCGCGCGAGCGTCTCCAGGTGTGCCCCTGCCCCGATTAAAAGGACCGTCTTTTCATCGACGACGATCGCATGAACTGACTTGTTTTGTCCCAGCTGTTGCGAATGCGCCACCTTAATCAGCGCATGACTGTTCATCATGCCGGAACGACGTCCTAGAAAGCGAATACTGAAATACGCCAAGAAGATAATAAGCAGAAGGCTCCCGATCACTTGCATACTGAGACCGATGGTACCCATATCAACCCAGCGTCTTGCGAATGGCTTCGATAACTCGATCGGCTTGGAAAGGTTTTACGATAAAGTCGCGCGCCCCTGCCTGAATCGCATCGATGACCATGGCTTGTTGTCCCATTGCGGAGCACATGATGACTTTCGCAGCACTGTCCATCGCACGGATCTCTTTAAGCGCCTGGATGCCATCCATTTCCGGCATGGTGATATCCATGGTGACTAAATCAGGGCTCAGTTCACGGTACTTGTCCACTGCTTGTGCCCCATCAGCCGCTTCGCCGACCACTTCATAACCGTTTTTACTTAAAATTTCCTTAATCATCATGCGCATAAATGCAGCGTCATCCACGACAAGTATCCTGTGCGCCATCCTGTTCGTCCCCTTATATGCCTCGTCTACGAGGTTGATGATGAGGTTGCAGATTACTGAAGCCGTTTGATTCGCTCGGCGGGGCTTAAGATATCTGTGACCCGCACGCCGAAGCTCTCATCAATCACGACGACTTCGCCGCGCGCGATCAACTTGTTGTTGATCAAGATATCGACTGGCTCACCTGCCAAGGTGTCAAGTTCAATGATCGACCCGGTGCTAAAATCGAGAATATCGCGAATCAGTTTCTTCGTTCGACCTAGCTCTACTGTAAGTCCGAGCGGGACGTCGAGCAGCAAGTCGAGATTGCGACCACCTCGTGTTGTAGGTGTCTCGCCGAAGGAGGCGAAAGCCACTCTCTCGACAGTCGGAGCTGGCGGCTGGGCTTGGCTTACTCCTGAATTGCCGCCGCGATCGACGTTCGTTCCGGACTCGGGAAAACTAGACGCCCCGGACGAGTAGGCATTGCGAGCATTAGAACGCGAAAATCCATACGGATCTTCCGTAGCCATAGACGCCTTCCCCTGATCGTGGGTGTGTGTAGAAGCCGGACCCGACGACGCTTGCGGTTTCGCGTCTTGCGAAGTGATATCTCCTGCACCCATTAGCATCTCCAGTAGATTATTGGCGAAGTCCAAGGAGAGCATTTGCATGATATGTGAGTCTATGAGATTTCCGACATGCAAGCGAAAAGAGATTTTCACTAAGATATCGCCTGCCGGCTTGAACAGATCTGCGGGTGATGCCTCCGCATCGATCACTTTGACTGACGGCGGCGAGATATTGACGGGGATCTTCAGCAGTGTGGACATCGAGGTAGAAGCCGTGCCCATCATCTGATTCATTGCTTCCGCCACCGCGCTCAGGTGCAATTCGTTCAATTCTTCTGCAGGCGCTGAACCGTCTCCACCTAGCATCAAGTCAGCGATAATTTGCGCGTCGTTGAGCTTGATAGCCAAGATATTGCTTCCTGCCAGACCACTGATATACTCGACGTGCGCCGCGACGTGCGGCGCAGGAAAATCGTTGCCAAAGTCCGCACTGCGCAGCAACGTCACTTGCGGTGTCGTAATATTGACCTTATGGTGCAAAAGTGTGGACAAAGTCGTTGCCGCCGTACCAAACGAGATATTGCCGATTTCCCCTAATGCATCCCGGTCAAACATGGAGAGAAATTCGTCTGGATCCAGGTCCCGTCCAGGACCTCCTCCCACCAATGCCGAAAGCTCGTCCTCTGACAAAAAGTCCTTATTCACCATCTTCCTCCTCTTCCACAACTTGCAGAATCCGAGCAGCGTAGCGGCCTCGCGAAGTGCCTGGCTGTCCTCGATACTTGATTTCATCGCCGACTTTTACGTATAAGGGTTCACCTAACACCTGATCGAGTGTGATGATATCGCCAGGCTGCAGCTCTAGTAACTCGTCCAAGCGAATGTTCGTGTAACCGAGTTCGGCCTTGAGTACAACCTCAACGCGGTCCATGTGTTTTTGAAGTTTTCGTTGCAGCAACTCAGGCTGATCGTGCGACCTGGGAGACGCAAAGGCAAATCTGGCGCTGAGGCGTCCCATCAGCGGTTCGAGTGCGATATGTGGCATACAGATCGTCATGATGCCCGACTGGTTGCCTACCATCGTCGCCAATGAGACGACTAGAACGACGTCCGTTTGATTGGCGATTTGAATAAATTGCGGATTCACTTCGAGCGTGTCGTATACGAATGTCAGATCCGCCACGCCACCCCACGCCGAGGTCAGTGCATACAAGGACCCTGTCATCAGGCGTTCGAGTACGAGCATGTCGATCTCGGTCAATCGACGATCGGCGATCGGCGACTGCCCGTCTCCGCCGAGCAATCGATCGAGTACAGCCTGCGAAATGTTATTTGGCATTTCGACTAAAAACTTGCCGCCAAGTGGATGCACATCCAGTACGTGCAAAACGGTCACGCTCGGAATGGAGCGTATAAACTCCTCATAAGGAAGCTGGTCAACAGAGGCCACACTGACTTGCACGCCCTGACGCAACTGGGCAGAAAAATAGGTGGACATTAAACGTGCCGCGTGTTCATAAATGCGCGATATACTGCGCAGATGATCTTTAGAAAACCGCATCGCCCGTTTAAAGTCGTACGATCGTATGCGGACGGCTTGCACGTCTTTTCGCGCTTCCTCTGCCGATAGTTCACCGGAGTTCAGCGCGTTTAGCAACGCGTCGATTTCGTTTTGCGAAAGAACCTCGGCCATGTAAAATGTCTCACCTCCTGATCACGTGTACGATAAGTCAATTCACTGCACAATCATGCTGTCGATGTACACGGTTCGGATCTTGCCTGTCGTCAAGAAGGCATTAATGGCCTGTTTCACCTTGGCCTTTAGAAGCTCTCTGCCGCCTGGCGCCATGATTTGAGCAGAGGAAAGGCCATGCAGCACACCGATCACCGCATCATCGACCTGCGCATTTCGCTGCCCAAGTTCGGTCACCACGGCGGTGCTTCCGGCTTGCAAGGTGAACTGTGCCTGAATCACGCCTTGTTGTTGCAAGTTGGTCGTGATTTTATCCACCGGATACTGCCAAGACTCCAGCGTCGCGGCAGATGGCGGCGCATGCAAGCCCGGCACGAAGACGAACTCATAATAGGAAGCCGAGCCAATCAGCAATAAGGCTATCACCAAAATGATGATCAAAGATCGCTTAAACGTCACTCTCGCCGCCCTTTCCCCCATGTGCATTGTGGCCACAGGCACCTGCCGTAGCAAGCAAGCCGATGGAGCGATAGTAATCCGTCACAAGCGTCGCAATCTCGGACGCCGTCTCGCGAACCACGTATTTGCGACCGGAAACGAGCGTAATAACGGTATCCGGTGTGGATTCGACCAATTCGATCAACGGTGCGTTTACGACAAATGCGATCCCACTCATTCGCGTAAGAGCAATCACCTGTATCCTCCCTCTCGCAGTCACCGGCGCGCGCGTGGTGCAGTAAACAATAGACTGCGTTGTTTGCCGCACCGGGTACGCTTGCCGCGCCTATCGATCAGATCTAGGCTTGCTGTTCGAGCGTTAGAACGGTAGACAGAATATTGTTATCTGTGTTGATCACCTTGGAGTTGGCATCAAACGCCTGTTGTGCGACGATCATATTCGTGAATTCGTCCGTCAGGTTGACGTTCGAAGCTTCCAAGGCGCCGACGCGAAAGGTCGCGAACCCGTTGCTACCCGCCTGACCCATAGAAGCGCCTGCATTCGCTGCCGCTGCGGAGGCGCCGAACTGCCCTGAGTCTGGCGTCTGCTGAAACTGATTGTTACCAATCTTCGACAGACCGCTCGGGTTGAAGAACTTTGCGAGTGGCACCACCCACGTCTCCACCGTTTGATTGGTCGTCGGATCAGTGACGGTAATAGTGCCGTTGGCGTTAAACGTAAAATTCCCTGGAACCGGCTGACCGCCTGTGGAAGGAACAACCCCTACGTTGACTGCGCCGAGATCCTGGACGTTCGTTGGTGCTGACCCTGACCCTTGCAAATAGCCGAGTAGCTTCGAGCCATCTGGCGTAACAATATCACCGCTTGCGTCTACACTAAAGTCACCGGCGCGCGTGAAGTACACCGGATTCGCGCCGACTGTGGTCACCGTAGGCGCGGTGTCCGCCGCAGTCGGTGTGTTTGTCGTCGCGGAAGGACTGACCATGAAATAGCCATCTCCGTCGAGGGCCACATCCGTGTTGACGCCGGTTTCCTGATCGGCGCCTTGGGTAAACGGTGTATAGATCGACGC
Organism: Bacillota bacterium; assembly: GCA_026627345.1. Classification (GTDB taxonomy): domain Bacteria; phylum Bacillota; class Bacilli; order Alicyclobacillales; family SLC66; genus JAPNUJ01. Next base: position 44,557 of record JAPNUP010000051.1, read on the forward strand.
CACATTCACGCCAAGGCCGACCTGTTGCGGGTTGGTGCCGCCAAGTCCGGCATTCGACGGCTGCGAGGCGCCCGCAATCGTTTGACTCAAAATGTCGCTGAATTCTGTGCGGCTGGCTTTATACCCAGTCGTATCGACATTGGCGATGTTGTTGCCGACTACGTCCAATTCTGTCTGGAAAGCATTCATACCGGAGATCGCCGAGTACATGGAACGCAACATAAGTTGATTTCTCCTCCCTATTGTCGGTGCGCTTCTATCAGTCCGCGCACCTGCACGGCTTCCGCTTTGCGGTCCAGCCGGTTATCTGACCTCTACTGTTTGGAGGTCGCCTTGACCCAAATGGCACTGTCAATATTCGTAAACACTTGACTGTGATCAGTCGCCATGGACAGTGCCGTGACAACCGTGCGGTTCGGCACATTGACAACAAACCCGACATCGTCAACGACGACCAACGAGTCGCGCGCACCTTTTTGCGCCAGCTGATCGACTGCCGTCTTGAGCGATTGCACCAGATGCGGCGATTGTGCGATACCGCGTAGACGCAGGCGCTCACTCGCATGTCCAGAGAACACGACGTCCGCTGGGGCCATCTTTTTTTGCAGAATCTGCGAAAAGGAGGAGCTTCCAATCGCTTTTGCAGATGACCTCGTCGCAGGGTTATCGAGCGGCTGGTGTTCGACAGTACGCGAGCTTGGAAGTGCCGACCGTAAAACCTCCGAGTATGGAATCACCGTCATTCCCTCCGCTCATCACTTGCTGACCGACTGTACATCAGCTACTGGGTACTCCGTTCCATTGACTGTGATCATCACGCCATTTGCAGTTGACTGCACGGCTGAAACCGTCCCCGAGGCTTGCGTGCCACTGGCATCTTGTAAGGTCACCGAATTGCCCAGCAAGGAAAATGCGGAAGTCAGTTGCTCTTGCGAAGCCAAGCTATTGATGCCGCTGACCACTTGACCTTCTTGTGTAGAGACATTCGTCATCTGCTCGAGTGATGAAAACTGTGCGAGTTGCGCGACAAACTGTGTATTGTCTTGCGGTTGCAGCGGATCTTGATATTGCAACTGAGTTGCCAAAAGTTGTAAAAAAGCATTCTCCCCGAGCGAACCACCAGGCACAAACGATGTGGTCGAACTTGTGCTCGCCGCGGCGGTTGTAGTACTGGGTATCGCGTTCGCGGGCGCCCCTGTCATCCCTGACACGTTCATCATGTTCCCCCCTTACACTAGGCTTGTGCGTAAAACGTGCCGGTCTCGCGCTGCTCCATCCACAGCACTTGCGATGGAGAACGCTCAGCTGTACTCGCTACGTCAGACTGTGACAATGTTTGTAGAGGCGGTATATAAGCGCGTTGCTCGGACACCCCTTGCTCCTGCCCTTGGCCCTGTCCTTGCGTAAAGACATCGATTTGCACATCCGCATATCCGTTTTTGGTCAGCCGATCTCGAAGTTGTGACAGATCAGCTTGAATGGCCGAACTGGTTTGCGGCAAGGTCGATAGCAAACTGACATGTAAATGACCAGATGTACCAGCAGAGAGCGTCACATGGACAGTCCCGAGATGCTCTGGAACGAGGGTGATGCTGACCACCGACGGTCCGTTTGACTTTGCGTACTTAGCCCGCAGCGCTGTCCACTGCGCTACAGTAGGCATGAATTGATCCATGGGAACGGTCAGCTGCTGGTTGGACTCTGCTGCTGTTTTCAAGGAAGTCGCGCCGCCGCCTGTAGTCGCTACTGTTGACACCCACGCAGCCGTTTGCGCCTGACTACTGTTGGGTTCACGACCAGGCGCAGAAGTTTGACCTGGTACGGGCGCCGGCTCTGCACGGTGCGAAGAGATTTTGCGCTCCATCCCTCGCGCGACAGGCTGGACGATTGTAGCGGCCACCTGATCGATAGCTCCGGTCGTAACGCCAGTATGGTTACCGACGCCGATGGCATTTGTTTTGCCAGAACCTCTGAGCCTGCTTACACGCCTGCTAACAGCAAAAGCGTGCGCTGTGTTGGGACGGTCCACTTGCCCGGAGGCAGTTAGCACCCTACTTAGCCGTTGTCCCGTCTGCGCAGGTACGCCTTTGGCTTCTTTAGGCACGCTAACGCTGACTGCTCGCAGCACCGAAGAAGCGTCACTTCGACCAGTCGTCGCCTGCACTCGGGTCTCGGTATGAGCCGCCTTTACTATCAGCGGAGTCTGCTTCAAAGGTGTCGCCGCGCTCTTAGCTTCAATCAAGCGCGCGAAAACATCAGACGAGCCGTTCTGCCCTGTGATCGGTCCCACTTCACTAGAAGCACTCGGACGCAGTTCTGCCTGGGATACGGTGAGCGCACGCGCTCTGAGCGGTGCACTGCGCAAAGTGGACAGATCTACTGGCTGCTTTTGTGCGTGCCCTTTCGCTAGAGCGGCCGGCAAAGGTGATCTTCGTACACCGCGGCTTACGCTCAGTGCGGGTCCCATAACAAGCTCGGGCCGAGGTTTGCTCTGAGTCGCGGCTGTATCGACTTTCTTCCCTCTGGCGGCAAGCGTTTGGGCTGCCACGATCAGCTGGTTTGCCACGGCTGTCGATGGTGGCCGAGCAGGCGGTACAGTGAGGTGCGACTTCGCCATTGGTCCCGGCACTTTCACCGCTTCGGCAGAGTGTTCAACCGCGGTTTGACTCATCCCAAGGGCTTTGCGGACGGCAAGTGGCGCTACTTCATTGATCCTCGCAGCGATATCTTGGGGCACAGGTGTTGCTATACTCGCGCCCAACCACAGTGCGCTTGTCGCTGAGGCTTTTTTCTTGTCGTCGTGAGGAGTCACGGCTTGCGCGCTTTTGACGTCGGTTCTCGAACCTGCTCTAGCGGGCCGCGTCGGTGTCTGTACTCCGGTGATCTTACCGAGCACGACACCCAGATGCTGCTCGAAATGCGAGTCCTTGCGACTTGCTGTCGCAGGCCCATGGGTATCCTGTGCCGCACCTTTCGGAGTCACCGGGAGTGCACGAATAGGTAGCATGTTCAATTCACTCTCCTCCTTTCTCAAATATTTCTCCTGTGGACGGTGGTGCGAGAGCACCATGTTACCGTCCTTACTGGCGAGTGCGCTGTGCGCTCGCCGCCTCACCTCCTTTTCCTCGCGCATCGCCTCTTCAGGCGCCTGCCTGAAGCAGCTTTGCCGCTTGCGCGGTTGAAAACTCAGACAGAATAGAGGCTTGATCACTTGCGTCCATGGCTTTTAAGGTCATCACCTGTTGTTCAAATGGCAGCCGCTCGATGATCAGGGCAGCTTGATTTGGTGCCATGTCCATGTACACAGTAGCCGCATTTTGTGCGCTATGATTCGAGGTTTTCAGTCCCTTGATCTGCCGCTGCGCCTCTTGCAGTTTCTGGGTGGCTTGTGCAACACGCGTTTGCAGCGAAGTGATGTCGGATTGCAGGTTGGCGTTTTGCCGTCTCAAAGTTGCGAGCATCTGCACATCACGTTGAATGACAGCGTCCAGCGTGGCCACTTGCCGTGGCACAGGAACCGGTACCGGCCCCAGTCCCATGGTATGCCTTACAGCAGGATTGCTGAGTGCCCAATTGGATACCGCTCCTGCGATGTTGATGCCTAATATAAATTGAACAATAAGTGCGATGATAATCATGGTAAAAATGATTGGTAGCACGAGCGTGTAAAAGATCCACGACAGCGGACGAGCAGCAGATCGCTCTTTCACCTCTCCATCACGTCCTTAGAACGAAATTCGCTGGCGCCAGCGTACCGAGTAACGGCCAACTCATCCAAAGCTCGCTGACTCACTTTCGCAAAAGACAATGCCTGTGCGACTCGCGCATTCTCCTCCATGCGCTCCCAACGCTTCGCATCTTGAAATGCAGCAAGCGTACGTTTTTGCGCCTCCTGCAGCAGTTCTTGCCATTTCGCGACGACTTGCTCTTGCTGCGTCAGTTGTACTTCCACGCGTTGCCGATAATGAGACCAAAGAACTGCCTGCCAGCCGAGCTGCCCGCTTCCACAACTGCCTGTGTCGACTTCATTTTCCAGTGCTTGTAGTCCGTTTAGACACTCGATTTCTTGCGCTAATTTGCCCGCTACCGCGCTTTGCTCGTTTTCAAATTGGCGAAGAATTTGATCGTGAAGCTTATGCAACCGCTCCGTACGTTTCATCTGAGCCTGGGTCATTCTGGTTCACCGACTTTCGTGAGTGACATAAGGGCCTCGCTTGTAGCGAGGAAAGACGAGGTCTCATCCACGTTCTGGCACAACCAGTCGGCGAGCGGCTGCTGTGCTTCCAACGCCTCGTCCACCAAATAGTCGCTTCCGCGCTGATACGCACCGATCCGAATCAAGTCCTCGGCATCGCGTTTCGCAGCCATCCATGCGCGCACCCGGGAGGCGGCTTTACGTTGCTGCTCGGAGACAATGTCATGCATGAGACGGCTCACACTTTGCAGTGGATCGACGGACGGAAAGTGTCCGCGATTGGCGAGGTCCCGTGACAAGACGATGTGTCCATCGAGAATGCCACGCACGGCGTCCGCGATAGGATCCTGCATATCATCACCGTCTACCAGCACCGTGTAAATGCCAGTGATCGAACCATGTGCCGCCGTGCCGGCACGTTCCAGCAGTTTGGGCAAAGCAGCAAACACCGAAGGGGTATATCCGCGTGCTGTCGGCGGTTCCCCAATCGCAAGACCCTGTTCGCGAAGGGCCATGGCAAACCGCGTCACGGAGTCCATCATCAGCGTCACATCTTTACCTGCCTCGCGAAAATACTCCGCGATGGCAGTTGCGACAAAGGCTCCCTTAATACGAGTGAGCGGTGGTTGGTCAGAGGTCGCCACGACCACGACAGACCGCGCGATGGCGGACCCCAGATCTTTTTCGATAAACTCCCGCACTTCCCGTCCCCGTTCGCCAATCAGGGCAATGACATTGACATCGGCGTCCGAATTCCGAGCAATCATGCCCAACAGGGTACTTTTGCCGACACCGCTTCCGGCGAAGAGACCTACCCGCTGCCCGCGACCGAGGGTGAGCAGACCATCAATCACGCGGACCCCCGTAGCCATGACAGAACGAATGAGCGGTCGCGAAAGCGGGGGCGGCGGGTCTCGCGAAATGGGCACACGTAAATCAGCAGAGAGTGGTCCAAGCCCGTCGATCGGCTGCCCCAAGCCGTCCAACACGCGCCCTAGCAACCCCTCCCCGACCGTCACTTGCAAGGACTCTCCTGTAGCCTCAACAATACTGCCTGGTGCCAAACCACCAATATCGCCAAGCGGCATCAGAACAACGAGATCTTGACGAAAGCCCACAACCTCGCACAAAGCACTTTCGCCATCTCCGTGCAACAGGCAGACATCCCCTATTTTTGTGACCGGCCCACGCGACTCAACGGTCAGGCCAATCACTTTTTCGACGCGGCCATTGACTTTATGTAAGCGCGTCCGAGCAAGACGGTTATGATAAGCTTGCAGTTTCTCCGGCGAGTGATTCACGCTGTTCCCACTCCTTCGCGACCGCCTGCAACGCCTTTTTGACACCTTCGAGCCGGACATCGAGGCGTGCATCCACAGTCCCCATCTCCGTCACTACAACTAAATCTCCGGTGCGCAACGCATGATCCGGTACAATGAGACACTCCACACGTTGATAAAACATTTTCTCGATTGCGCTTCGCTGCGACAGCATGTGCGAAAAGTCGCCTGGAGCCACCCGCAACTCGACGCGATGCGCTTTGTCCACCTCGGTCAGCACTTCACGCGTGAGCGACAGCAGGAATACATCGTCGCGTTCTACCTCTCGCAGGACAAGACGTCGGGCGACAACGAGTCCGAGATCTGCCACGAACGATTCTGTTTCAAGAATGCGGGTCCTGCGTTCGCGCTCCGCATCACCAAGTACGGCTTGCGCCTGCACAATCAAACTTTCGTACTTAGAGCGCCCCTCTTCCAACCCTTGCGCGTACCCTTGTTTGTGTCCCTGTACAAGCGCATGCTCACGCTGTCGTAAAGTCTCATCTAGCGCATCTTGGATCAACTGCTCTGCGCGCGCGCTAGCCGCCGTCATCAGGTCTTGTGCCTCCTGCGTCAGAGCCGTGAGTCGTGCCTGCTCGGCCTCGATGAGCGCTCTTGTTTGCTCCAATTCACCATCTGCCTGCGCCAGAGGGTCTAGGGGTATGGCTTGAGGCGCGGTCATCATCTCCATGACGGGCGGTGACACTACACGCGTCTGCAGGACGCCGGACATGTCGCGATAGATTTTAGACAAGAATGTCGTCCCCCCCGCCACGAGAAATCACGATTTCACCCATCTCTTCAAGTCGCCTGATCTGCCCAACAATACGCTGTTGTGCTTCCTCTACATCACGCAAACGAACAGGCCCGGCAAATTCCATATCTTGCTTGAACGTCTCCACCATACGTGCGGACATATTGCGGTACACCGCGTCTTGTACCTCTTCGCTCGCGGTCCGTAGCGCCAGCATCAAATCGGCTTGGTCTATCTCGCGGATCACGCGCTGTTGGGCACGGTTGTCGAGAAGTACGATATCTTCAAATACGAACATCCGCTTCTTGATTTCTTCCGCCAACTCAGGATCACTGAGCTCAAGACTCTCTAGGATTCCGCGCTCAGTCGTCCGGTCTGCGCCATTGAGGATCTTAACGATGGCATCCACGCCACCGACATGAAGGGAGTCGAGAGAAGCCGTCGATTGCATCTTGTTTTCCAGCACGCGTTCGACCGAACTGACGACTTCAGGTGACGTGCCATCCATCACAGCAATCCGCTTGGCCACCTCGGCACGAAGGTTTGGCGCAAGACTCGATAACACGGCAGAGGCTTGATCCGCCTCCAAGTGAGCCAAGACGAGGGCAATCGTTTGCGGGTGTTCGTTTTGAATAAAGTTCACTATTTGATTCGCACCTGCGCGACGAGCGAACTCAAACGGGCGCACTTGAAGCGAGGAAGTCAAGCGATCAATCACAGACGAAGCACGGTCTGTGCCGAGTGCCTTTTGCAAGACATCTCGGGCATAATCGATCCCGCCTTGAGAAATATACTGTTCGGCAATCGCCAGCTCTTGAAACTCCGACAAAATGGCCATCCGCTGCCCGCTGTCCACTCGCCGAACGGAAGCAATGTCCAATGTCAAGCTTTCAATCTCCGTTTCTTCCAAATGTTTATATATACCTGCCGCTACTTCGGGGCCAAGCGCGATGAGAAGGATCGCAGCTTTCTGGCGCAGTGACAGTTCATCGACCTTTTTCACAGTGCCCGCCTCCTACTCTTCCGTCAGCCATGAGCGAAGTAACGCTGCGAAAGCCTCAGGTCGACGTAACGCCAGGTCTTTCAGTTGACGTGTGACCGCGGCTTCCGGCGACTCCTCGAAGGAATTCGCCAACGAGGAGGCCTTCGACAGGGAGTCAATCGCTTCACTCGTCAACTGCCGGCGGCGTCGTGACCGTCTTACCAGCACCACCGCGCCCCCGGCGCCCAGCAGGAGCGCCGCCACGACAGCTAGACCAATGGGACCTCCCGGAAACGATGTGGATCCGTTAGCGTTCACGCCAGTCGTCGTCACAAAGGGTGTGCCGAGCACCGTAACGATCGGTGACTGCGTCGTCGAGCCGCGTTGTCCAATCGCCGTCAAAACATAGCTTTGCAAAGACTGTTTCAACGCTTTCGTCAGCGTGACCGCGCGCGAGTTGACAAGTACGCTTACCGTGTAACCTTGCACTTGCATCGGCTGCCCGGTGACCGTTGTGTTGCGGTAGCTGTTGTCGTAGTTCGTTGTGCTTGAACGGTTGGAGCTCGTCGCTTGACCACTGCCACCTGACGAGCCGTATGTGACCAAATTCGGATTCTGCGTCGCTTGCCCAGCCACACCGCCTGACGATGTGCCGGCGCCTGCATTTCCGCCTGTCGAAGATGTCGAATTGGCCTGCGACGAGAGCGGAGGTCCTGCTTGTACGATATGGCTTTGCGTAGCCACCTGATTAAAGCTGACATTAGCGTGTACCAGCACAGATACATTGCCTGGCCCCACCATGTTGACCAAGCTTGACTGCAACTGGTTTTGCAAAGTCTGTTGAATCTGCGTTTGTAAAGCCAATTCCTGCGCTGCAGGTCCAGACGCACCCGTCGATTGACCGCCACTTGAACCCGTAGCGGTCGACAGATCGTTGCCATACTGATCGACGACCGTCACGGCGCTAGCGCTGAGTCCCTGTACAGCATGCGCAACGAGCTCGGTGATACCCCCTACTTGTTCCGGGGCAAGCGTTGCACCCGGCCCTACGGTGACAAGCACTGAGGCCTTGGCACCGAGATCCTGCGTCGGATCGATAAAGGTCTGCTGCTGAGGCATCACGATGTTGACCTGCGCACTCTCAATGCCGTTGATCGATTCAATCGACTGCGCCAAGCGATTCTGCAAGACATTGAGCACCTGTAGATTCAGTTCCTGATCAGACAAGCCAAACGTATTGCCTTGAAATATTTGCGAATAGTCGATATTGCCAGTAGAAGGAAGACCATCCATCGCCATATCGACACGCACTTGATCGGCCTGTGAAGCAGGCACGGCAATGTTGTCTCCTTGCAGCTGATAAGGCACTTTCATCTGTTCCAACTTCTGCGTGATCTGGCCTGCAGACGTTGCGTCAAGATTAGAAAATACTGTCTCGTAATTAGGGTTTAAGAAGACCGATAATAAGATGATCAACATAACCACAGCTATAATGGATATCATCCAGAGATTACGCCGCTGTCGACCTTCGAGCCCCTCGTAATAGGACTTGGCTTTCGTTAACCAAGCAGCAAAATCAAAATTCATCCGTCTCCATCACCCTGCACTTCCGTCGCTATACCTGCATGGACATAATCTGGTTGTAAGCTTGTACGACGCGGTCTCGAACTTGAACCGTCATATCGACAGCGAGTTGCGCTTGGGTGGCGGCCTCCATGACAGAAGCAACACTTGGGGCCGTACCGGCGGCCAAAGCGATCCCTTGTTGTTCAGCGTTTTGCACTGTGCCGTTTACGCTTTGCATAGCCTCGGACAACAGGTTCGCAAACCCACCCGATGAAGCTGGAGCAGCGGAAGATGCGGCCGCTGAAGAAGGTAAAGAAGGTAGGTGATTCAAACTAAGCGGCGTGATGATCAAGCTTATACACCCTTCCCTAGACCGATCGCTGCGACATCCATCGCCTTGGCGGCGTTAAAGGCCGTTACGTTCGCTTGATACGCGTTGGACGCGGTTACCATATCCATCATTTCCGTGCTCACGTTGACATTCGGCGTTTGTACGTAACCATTCACGGCATCTGGGCTACTCGGATCATAGACCAGATTAAAAGGTGACGGATCCTGGACGATCGACTGCACGACCACGCCGTTGCCGACCGTAGAGGTACCGCCCGACGCATTCGCGAGCGCCTGATTGAAAGAACCGGTCGCCGGAGCGAATACGACTTCTTCACGCCGATACGGGCCGCCTCCCGGTGTTCTCGTCGTGTTCGCGTTGGCAATGTTGTTCGCCGTCACGTTCATCCACAAACTATTCGCTGTCAGACCCGATGCACTGATGTTCAAGCCATCAAAAAGCCCCAACTGTCATCACCCCGTTATCGCGGTTTGCATCATCGAGAATTGATCATTCAAATCTTGGATCAGGGCGCTGTAGCTAATCTGGTTTTCCGCCAACGCGCTCATTTGCGCATTCAAATTCACGTTATTGCCATTCCCTGACGTCGACGTGCTCTCATCTGTGGTGACAACCGGAGACACATATGTAGAAGCAGACGATGCACCCGACAAGTCACTCGTACTATTAGCAGCCATGGGCAGAGCCGACGCATCTTGACCCTGTGGCAGGGCGCCTTGCGCCGCCAGGGCGTTTTGCAGTAGCGACGTGAACTGCACCCCTTGCTCCTTGTAACCTGGCGTGTTCGCGTTCGCAATGTTGTTCGCGTACACTTGCTGCTGCAACTGTCCAGCCGCGATCGCGGACGATACGGAGTTCATATAAATAGAATCCAGCGTAGACACGCGTTCACCTCGCCTTTTTTCGACACGTTTATACATTCTTCGTCTATTTCTATTCGACAAAGACAACCTTTCACCTTCTTTCCGCACAAAAAAAACGCCATTCTTTTGAATGACGTTGCAAAAATTTTGCGATTATGACCGATGTCGTACCTTATCGAGTTGATCGAGGAGTTTATCGTTCAGAATTTTAATATAGGTCCCTTTCATGCCAAGCGACCGCGATTCAATGACCCCTGCACTCTCAAGCTTCCTCAGCGCGTTGACGATGACCGATCTCGTGATCCCAACGCGATCAGCCACTTTGCTGGCAACGAGCAGCCCTTCCCGACCTTCAAGTTCCTCAAAGATATGCTCGATCGCTTCGAGTTCACTGTACGAAAGGGAATCGACGGCCATTTGTACGACCGCGCGGGCGCGTGTTTCCTCCTCGATCTCGTGTGCGCGCGACCGCAGGATCTCCATGCCAACGACAGTTGCACCGTACTCGGCCAGCAAGATGTCCTCATCTGTGAATGTATCTGCGGTGCGCGACACGACCAAGGTGCCGAGGCGTTCACCGCCGCCGATCACAGGAACCACAGTCGTCACAGGCAGATCCTCTTGCGCTGCTTCGAAATGAGCCATAGGCGAAAGCGACTTGTCGTTGGCGCACGTGACATCGTGACGGAGCAAGTCATTGTTGTACTGGCGCGGAAATACAAACTGCTGATCACTAGCGTCTAGGCCGATGACATCTCCTTGATTTGCAAAACCGAGCACTTTGCCTGTTCGCGACACGACAAAAATGCTGGCATCGATCACGTCGCGCATGACTTCGGCCATCTCCACAAAATCTACATACTGCCCGGCACGCTGTAACAGCCGATTGACTCGGCGCGTTTTTGCCAGTAAATCCATAACGAAAGAACTCCTCTACAATATAAAGTGGCTCAAATCCCGATCGCGTACAATCTTGATCAATTTCTCTTCGACATACTCCGGCGTAATCGCAATCTCTTGTGAGCCGATATCAGGCGCCTCAAATAGAAGGTCCTCGAGGACGCGCTCGAGCAGCGTGTGTAACCTGCGCGCGCCAATATCTTCCGTGCTCGCATTGACTTCAGTCGCAATTTCTGCCATGCGTCTGACAGCCGCTGGTGTAAACGACAGGCGAATCCCTTCAGTCATTAGCAACGCAGCATACTGCGTGATTAAAGCGTGTTCAGGCTCCGTCAAAATGCGCTCAAAATCTTCCGCCCGCAGGCTTGTCAATTCAACGCGAATCGGAAACCGCCCTTGCAACTCCGGAATTAAGTCTGACGGCTTCGACATGTGAAACGCGCCGGCCGCTATAAACAGGATATGGTCCGTTTTTACGGGCCCGTGCTTCGTCATGACGGTGGAACCTTCAACGATCGGCAGGATATCGCGTTGGACGCCTTCGCGAGATACATCCACGCCACCGCGGCCTTCACGCGACGCAATTTTGTCCATTTCATCAATGAAGATGATCCCCGACTCTTCAGCCCTGCGAACGGCTTCCGCAGTGACGTCATCCATGTCGATCAGTTTTTGCGCCTCTTCTTGCAAAAGCACCTTGCGCGCATCGCGAACAGTCAGTTTACGGTGTTTTTTCTTTTTCGGCATAAAGTTACCAAGCATCTCTTGTAAGTTGCCGATCCCTTCGGCACCGAGCCCTGGCACGACGTCAAATGAAGGCATACCAGACTCCTCCACCAGGATGTCGATCACACGATCTTCCAACTCGCCTGCCAAGAGTTCACGACGGACGCGTTCACGCTCTTGCCTCACATTATCGGATACGTCTGGGCGCCTATCCTCTTGGGATTGAAACAGCGCTTCGAGCGGGTTCTTGAAAGTCCGTTCGCGCGCCGCATCAGGCACCAAAGCCTCAAGCAAACGGGCGTTGACGGCCTCCTGTGCGCCTCCTTGCACAGACTCCGTCCGCTCAGATTTCACCATGCGAATACCTGTCTCCACCAAGTCCCGAATCATCGAGTCGACATCCCGACCGACATATCCGACTTCGGTAAACTTGGTCGCTTCCACTTTCACAAAAGGAGCGCCTGTCAGTTTCGCGAGCCTACGCGCGATCTCCGTCTTGCCCACACCTGTCGGGCCGATCATGAGGATATTCTTTGGCGTCACTTCGTCGCGCAGCACAGGATCGACACGCTCACGCCGGTAGCGATTGCGCAAAGCGACAGCCACCGCTTTCTTCGCTTCCTTTTGGCCCACCACAAATTTATCCAGTTCCGAGACGATCATGCGCGGTGTCAAGTCTTGCATCGAGCCATTCCTCCCGCCAGGCAGTAGTTTCAGACCTCTTCCAAGACAATGTGATCGTTGGTAAAGACGCAAATTTCACTTGCGATCGTCAGCGCTTGGCGCGCAACATCCTTTGCCGGCAATGTACTATAGCGCGCCAACGCGCGCCCTGCTGCCAGCGCATACGAACCACCCGAGCCGATCGCGCAGATCCCATCATCCGGTTCGATCACTTCGCCCGTGCCTGAAATTAAAAGCAAGCTCTCTTTGGACAACGCAATCATCATCGCTTCTAGCTTGCTGAGCATTCGATCCGTTCGCCATAACTTGGCAAGTTCTACTGCGGCGCGTGGGACATGCCCATGGAATTCCTCGAGCTTTTGTTCAAATTTCTCAAGAAGCGTCAGCGCATCGGCCACACTCCCGGCAAAACCGACGACGACCTCTCCGTGGTATAGTCGTCGGACTTTCTTGGCGCCTGCTTTCATAATCATCGAGTTGCCAAACGTAACCTGCCCATCTCCTGCCATAGCTCCACCTTGCTCCGTCTTGATCGCAAATATCGTGGTGGCGTGAAAATCCCCCAACTCAAAACCTCCCCTGTGCGCCTGTCAAGCCCGCGGATGGCTGGCTTCGTATACGCGCATCAAGTGTTCCCGCGCTGTATGCGTATAGATCTGCGTCGTGGACAACGACTGATGCCCCAATAATTCCTGAACCGTCCGCAAGTCCGCCCCACCCTCGAGCAGATGAGTGGCAAAAGAATGGCGAAAAGTGTGCGGGCTTACGTGCTTGGTCGTGCCGATTCGGGCCGCATATTGTTCAACAATACGGCGCATTGACCGATCGCTCAGTCGACTACCGCGTTGATTCACGAATAGCGCTGTGGTACCGGCTTGCGCCCACTTCGTTCGGCTATGGAGCAAGTACTCTTCAATCGCTTCTTGAGCTTTGCTCCCATAAAGGACGATCCGCTCGCGCCGTCCTTTACCCAGCACACGCAGCACACCACCGCTGCGAACAACGTCCGCGACATCGAGTGCCGCACATTCCGATACGCGTAGCCCTGAGGCGTAAAGAAGTTCCAAGAGTGCTCGATCGCGCAAGCCCACAGGAGTCGTACGATCGGGTAACGCCAAGAGGGCAAGCATTTCGTCGATATAGAGAAAATCCGGCAACCGTTTCTCCAGTTTCGGAGAACGAATGGCGCGCGCAGGGGATTCAACCCCTCCGTCCTGCGCCAAATAGCGGTATAGCGATCGCAATGCGCTCATCTTGCGTGCAACCGTCCGCCTACTGTAAGCCCCGTCGACCAATTGCCCCAAGTATTGTCGGATCACCGGGGACGTCACTGCGTCCGGTTCTAATTGGACACGTGAAACGAATGCTGCCAAATCAGATGCGTATGCGGATATGGTGCGTTTCGAGGCGTTTCTCTCTATCTGAAGATAAAGGATAAACCCCGACAAGACACCATCCCAGCTTGAACTGCCAACTGGCTGCTCAGTCATTCCCGTCACCTTCCAGTGCACAAACAAAAACCCGAGCCATGCACGATCACTTATGCATGGTAACACGGGGCTTCACTAGCTGGCAACTCAATGTGCACTTTTCACTATAAAATTCTGAATTGTTTCCAAAGATCTCGCCACAATCTTTTCATTCTTTTCGCGTTTCGAACGAATACGTTCTTCTACCGGAGGAAAAAGGCCAAAAGTCACGTTCATAGGCTGAAAGTGCTCCGGATCAGCATGCGTGATGTAGTACGCTAGACTGCCGATTGCAGTGGTGCGCGGGGCCTCGACGGTCTCCTTACCGAGCGCTAGTCGTCCAGCGTTAAACCCAGCTAAAAGACCCGCCGCGGCAGACTCCACGTAGCCTTCCACCCCTGTGATTTGTCCAGCAAAAAAGAGATCGTTGCGTGCTTTCGTTTGATACGTTTCGCACAAGACGCGAGGCGAATTGATATAAGTGTTTCGATGCATCACGCCGTAGCGCACAAACTCCGCATTCTCCAATCCTGGAATGAGTTGAAACACGCGCTTTTGTTCTCCCCATTTCAAATGGGTTTGAAATCCCACAAGATTAAAAAGGGTCGCTGCGGCGTTATCCTGTCTGAGCTGGACTACGGCGAAGGGCTGCTGACCTGTGCGCGGATCTGACAGGCCCACCGGTTTCATAGGACCAAAAAGTAGCGTCTGTCGCCCACGTTTGGCCATGACTTCAACCGGCATACAACCTTCAAAGTAGACTTCCCGCTCAAATGCTTCAAGCGGTGCTGTTTGCGCTGCGATCAACTCGTCGTAAAAGCGGTCGAATTCTTCTTCTGACATTGGACAATTCAAGTATGCGGCCTCGCCTTTATCATAGCGAGAGGCCAGATAGACGCGTGTTTCGTCTACGGTCGCTCGGTCTACAATCGGGGCGGCCGCATCATAGAAGTAAAGTGACTCGTCCCCTGTGTACGCTTTAATAGAAGCACTGAGTGCCTCAGAGGTTAGCGGCCCGGTCGCTACAATCGTGATTTCGCCTTCGTCAGGTATCGCTTGCACCTCATCGCGAACGACTGTGATCAAAGGATGAGACGACAATGCCTGAGTGATCATGGAAGAAAACGCCTCACGATCGACCGCCAACGCGCCGCCTGCAGGCACGGCTGTCGCGTCAGCTGCGCGCATGATGAGAGAATCTAGCCTTCGCATTTCTTCCTTCAAGAGTCCTACAGCGTTGGTTAGGCCGGCTGCGCGCAAACTATTAGAGCACACGAGCTCAGCGAAGTCGGATCCTCGGTGTGCAGGCGTGGGCCGGACGCCTCGCATCTCATGGAGGGTCACATGAACACCTTGCCTGGCAATCTGCCAAGCCGCCTCTGAGCCTGCAAGCCCCGCGCCTATCACTGTCACACGGTTAGGCTCCACCGGACCGCCATCCTTTCTTTATCTCACGCACTCGGTTCCGTCTCGTCCTTGACCTCGGATACCGCGTGCGAACACTCACTATTTGAGCATTGAATCGTTTCCTTGCCTGACTTGCCTGCACGCTTTTTCACCAATGGCTCTCCACAGTCAGGACATAAAGCACCCGTCGGTTCATCCCACAGTACGTAGTCGCACTCTGGATATCCAGAACAGCCATAAAACACTTTACGCCTTTTGCCGCGTCGTTCTACGAGCGGTTTGGCACAACGTGGACAAGCGACACCGACCTCTTTGACAATCGGTTTGGCGTTGCGGCATTCGGGAAAGCCCGGACAAGCCATGAACTTGCCGAAACGACCGTGCTTGTATACCATCTGACGGCCACACTTTTCGCACACCTCGTCAGCCAGTTCTTCTTCAATCTTAACGTTTTCCATCTGTTTTTCCGCGACCGCCAAATAATCGGCGAAGTCTTTATGAAAAGCATCCAGCATGGTCACAAAGTTGGCTTCGCCTTCTTCAACATCATCCAATTGCTGCTCAAGATGTGCTGTAAAATCTGCGTCGACAATGGTTGGGAAGAACTCTTTCATCAAATCGACGACAATCTCTCCGAGTTCCGTCGGCACGAAACGTTTTTCTTCAAGCAAGACATAGCCACGTTTTTGAATCGTGTCGATCGTAGGCGCGTAAGTGCTCGGACGTCCGATACCCAGTTCTTCCATGGACTTCACGAGACGTGCCTCGGAAAAGCGCGGAGGTGGTTGTGTAAAATGCTGCTCGGGCTGAAGCTGCGGTCGTGGCGTCAGCTCCTCATCTACGGTCAAAGCCGGCAGAAAACCTTCTTCTTCCGCCTGATCGTCGCTACCTTCGATATATAGCTTCATAAAGCCCGGAAACTTAACCTTGGAACCAGAGGCCCGGAACCACACATCGCCAGCGGCGATATCGACTGTCAACGTATCGAGTACAGCAGACGCCATTTGACACGCGATAAAACGCTCGTAGATCAGTTTGTACAACCGAAGCTGATCGCGCGAGAGAATCTCTTTCATGTCTTCTGGGCGGTACGCCGTAGACGTGGGACGAATCGCCTCATGGGCGTCTTGGGCCCCTTTTTTCACATTGAACTCGCGCGGAGCCTCAGGTAGATACTCGGCGCCGTACGTCTGTTCTATGAAAGTGCGCGCATCGGCAATGGCAGTCTCGGACAGTCTGGTCGAGTCTGTTCTCATGTACGTAATGAGGCCAACCGCGCCTTCTTTCGGAATCTCGATTCCCTCATACAGCTGTTGTGCCACGGCCATCGTTTTTTGCGCTCGAAATCCGAGCTTGCGGGCCGCTTCTTGCTGCAGACTGCTGGTGATAAAAGGCGGCGACGGATTGCGCTTACGTTCACTCGCCTTCACTTGACGCACGATAAAAGACTGTTTACCTACGCGAAGTAGCAACTCATCAACGTCTGCTTGTGTCTTCAACTCTGTCTTTTTCTGATCGTAGCCGTAAAACGATGCCTTGAAAGACTCGTTCCCTGATGTACACAGCGCACTGACCGTCCAGTACTCCTCTGGCACGAACGCTTTGATCTCCCGTTCCCGATCTACGACTAGGCGGACCGCGAGCGACTGCACGCGTCCGGCCGACAGTCCGCGCTTGACTTTCTTCCACAATAACGGACTGATCTGATAGCCTACCAACCGATCGAGAATGCGGCGTGCTTGCTGAGCATTCACCAGATCCATATCCACTGCGCGCGGCGACTTGAATGCATCCTTGACCGCCTGCTTAGTGATCTCGTTGAACACAACACGACATGGGCGCTGCGGGTCGAGATCAAGGATATGCGCTAGATGCCAAGCGATCGCTTCGCCTTCGCGATCCGGGTCAGCTGCGAGATAGACAGCTTTCACCTTGCGGCTGGACTCACGCAGGTTTTTCAGTACATCCCCTTTGCCGCGGATGGTGATGTACTTTGGTTCGAACCCATTGGAGACATCTACTCCCAGTTGACTCTTAGGCAGATCCCTGACGTGTCCCATAGAAGCTTTCACAATATACTTGCTACCCAAATACTTACCGATAGTCTTGGCCTTTGCAGGCGACTCGACGATGACAAGGTAATCAGCCATCGTGCACCCCCTCGCCTAGTGAAGTTCATCACATCTTATCACTCACATTCAAGAACATGCAAACGCTTGTTACAATTTGGGTGTTGCCTGCGCGTAGGTGCCTTCACTATGCACGATTAAGGAGGCAAGTTCAAGCGCAGTGATCGCTTCAAACAGCTCACGACGTGAGAATCCCCCAGACACTGCGGCCTCCTGAAGTTCGCCAAGTGTGCGCTCTGATGCTGATAATTCAGCTAGCACACATTGCTGAATGGCAGGCAGTCCGGCCCACTCGGTCATCTCTCCCTGCACAAAGTGCGCGCCACTGCGACCGGTATACCCTATCGCGTCTAGCACATCACCGGCAGAAAGCACCGGACGTGCACCTTCTACGATCAAAGCATTCGTTCCACGCGAACGATCGCTAAAGATCGATCCTGGCACGGCCAACACGTCCCTATTTTGCTCCAGGGCATACGCGGCCGTGATGAGAGCCCCGCTGCGCTCTCCGGCTTCAATAATGACGATCGCTTGCGATAATCCGCTGATGATGCGGTTACGTTGTGGAAATTGATAGGACTGCGGTCCTGTCCATGGCAAAAATTCGCTCATCACACAGCCGCGGGCCGCGACTATCTGGTCTGCGAGACGCCGATGTTCCCGCGGGTACACAGCATCCACGCCGGAGCCAAGCACAGCCACTGTCACTCCGGCCCCCATCAGCGCTCCTTCATGGGCTGCCTTATCCACCCCATAAGCCAAGCCTGAGACCACCCCGACTCCCGTATCCGCGAGGGTGGAGGCAATCTCAAACGCAGCTTTGCGACCGTAGGCAGAACATGTGCGCGTGCCCACGATCCCGACGTTAAGCTGTTTTTCAGGCAAGGTCCCGTAGTAAAAGAGAAACGGGGGCGCTGCTGCAATCTCCTTGAGGAGCATCGGATAATGCTCATCGCGATCAGAAACCAAAGACACGCCAGACGCGCGAATGCGCGCGACAAGGGCGCTCGGCTCCTCCGAACGAAACGCCGCCACGAGCGCTTGGCACAAAGACGGTGGCGCGTTGCGCTCGCGCCAATCACCAGCTGACAGGGTTGCTCCTGGTGCAGTCGTCTTCCAGTCACCAATCAAACTCCGGGCTTGAACCAAACCAATGCCTTTAACTGAGCGTACAGTCAACCAAAGCAGCAGATACGCTTCCCGCTCGTCCATGCCTTCGCGCCCCTTCACTGAAACTTACTTTTTCTACAGTGACAGGTTTGCAACCACCGTACCACTCCTATACCAAATGAAATTCTCCATGCCTCAAAAAAAACGCCACCCTTTGCTTCAAATAACGAAGCAAAGGGTGGCCACTTCTCTATTGCACCGCTTTTATGCGCGACACTTATCAAACAGACCGCGCTCTTTGAGCATGTCGACCAGCGTAGAACCCATCTCTGACGGCGTACCTGCCATGTGCACACCGGCCGCTTCGAGCGCTGCGACTTTTTCTGTCGCTGTCCCTTTGCCTCCAGAGATAATCGCCCCCGCATGACCCATACGTTTTCCAGGCGGAGCACTCATGCCCGCAATAAACCCGGCAACAGGCTTCTTGACCTGTTCCTTAATGTAAGCGGCCGCCTCTTCTTCTGCGGTGCCGCCAATCTCACCGATCATGATCATCGCTTCCGTATCCGGATCTTCGTTGAACATCCGCAACACGTCGACGAAGTTGGTGCCATTGACCGGATCGCCACCGATGCCCACTGCAGTCGACTGTCCAACGCCGAGCGTTGAGAGTTGATGCACGGCTTCGTAAGTAAGTGTGCCGCTACGGCTCACGACACCCACGTGTCCACGCTTGTGAATATACCCGGGCATAATGCCGATCTTGCATTCACCGGGCGTGATGACGCCTGGGCAGTTCGGTCCGATGAGGCGCGATTTCCTGCCTTCCAAGTAGCGTTTCACTTGCACCATATCCAAAACAGGAATACCTTCAGTAATACAAATGATCAGTTCTACACCTGCGTCCGCCGCCTCCATAATGGCGTCTGCAGCAAATGCAGGTGGCACGTAAATGACAGACGCATTGGCACCAGTGGCTCGCACAGCGGCTTCCACTGTGTCAAATACCGGCACGCCTTCAATCGTCGTCCCACCTTTACCAGGCGTTACGCCGCCGACCATTTTGGTTCCGTACTCGATCGCCTGCTGCGTGTGAAACAATCCTGTTTTACCGCTAATTCCTTGGGTAATGACACGCGTGTCTTTATTCACTAAAATACTCACGCCAATAGCCTCCTTAAGCGACCTAATGACGGTCACTTTTGCTTCACTTCACTAATTCAACCATCTTTTGCGCTGCCTGTGCTAATGAGTCTGCTGCCACGATGGCGAGTCCCGATTGGCCCAAAATCTGCTTTCCGAGATCTACATTCGTGCCTTCTAGGCGAACGACAAGCGGACGATCAAGTCCCACTTGACGCGCCGCCGCGACGACGCCGTTGGCGATGACGTCACATTTCATGATGCCGCCAAAAATGTTCACTAGAATCCCTTTGACTGCCGGATCAGAAAGAATGATTTTGAAGGCAGCGGTGACCTTCTCCTCCGTCGCTCCACCGCCTACATCGAGGAAGTTGGCAGGTTCCCCGCCAAAGTGTTTGATCGTGTCCATCGTCGCCATAGCCAGTCCTGCGCCATTCACCATACAACCGATATTGCCATTTAGTTTGATATACGTCAGATCAAACTTGGACGCTTCGATCTCGATCGGCTCTTCTTCATCGATGTCTCGCAGTTCGACGATGTCTTTGTGGCGATACAGTGCGTTGCTATCAAAGTTCAGTTTGGCATCAAGTGCCATCACTTGGCCGTCATTCGTGACCACCAGCGGATTGATCTCCGCGATCGAGCAGTCCATATCCACAAACGCTTTGTAAAGCGCCATCATAAACCCGGCCGCTTTGTTGATCAGGGCAGCAGGAATGCGAATCGCATACGCTAACCGGCGCGCTTGAAACGGACGCAGTCCCACCGCCGGGTCGACAACCTCGCGAAAGATCTTCTCTGGCGAGTGCGCCGCCACTTCTTCAATCTCCATGCCTCCTTCTTCGGAAGCCATGATGACCACAGAACCGGTCTGCCTGTCAACGACTACTCCTAGGTAGTACTCCTTTTGAATATCTGACAGGGTTTCAATTAACAGCCTTTTGACCACTTTGCCTTCTGGACCCGTTTGATGAGTGATCAGCGTTTTCCCAATCAGTTCACGCGCATACTCCCGAACTTCATCAAGCGATTTGGCCAGCTTCACGCCACCAGCCTTCCCACGACCACCTGCATGGATCTGTGCCTTGACGACAGCCTTGCCACCAAAACGCTCGGCGACCCGAACCGCTTCTTCAGGGTCGAATGCCACTGCACCCTCTGGAACTGCGACCCCATAGGTTCGCAGAACAGCCTTTGCTTGATACTCGTGAATGTTCACGCTGTTTCCTCCCTGTACAACAGCCCGCCATAGGAGATCGGAGCTGCGATTCTGCCATACACTGCGTTTTAAAGATAGACTACTAGGCACGTGTTTTCAACTTTTTACCCCCGTGCAGCAGGATTATTGTACCCAAAAATGGAACACTCAAGAATTCGAATTTTTTTGACTTTTCTTTGTATAACGATTGTGTTTCACCTCTATCCTGTTATAATACAATCAAAAGGAGGGAACAGCGCATGGACTTCTGTTGCGGCACTTCAATGATCGGGAGACTCGCCCCGCTACACACCGAGGCAGGTGCGCTAATCACGGATGTTCCCTTCCTCTTTTGCCATACCTGCGGACAAACGGTGGTTGCGCCAGACGTGCTCCTTGATGTGACGATGTTCACCCACTACTGTGAGACCGATGGAGTGAAGTCTGCCAGTCTCTACGATGTAGTCGATAAAGAGCGCATTCAAGGTATCCTTTACGCCTACCCTGAGCCGGTTACAGACTACACAGATTTCTACGTGGACGCAGAACAACTCGATCACATGCTGGATTTATGGAATTTTGCTTCTTCACTGGACGATCAGCAGTGGAAAAGTGAAATTAAGGAAGTCTTGCTCGCACTTCACAAGGTGCGCTCCAGACAGCGTTTGCCGCAAAGTCAACACTGAGGGTGGTAGAAAAGTTCCATTTCTCCTTTAGCACATCTCCAATCCGGGCATTGTCGACTGTCGTTCCTCTCCCTATACTGGAAGGGCGGTGTCGCACACGAAGCTCCTCGTCTATACGAAAGAGATCGCGGTGATCCGCGGTCTCTTTTTAACGTTATCGGCTACGACGGGAGTGAAGACTGTGTTTACAGTTGTGCAAGGCGTGGCCTTGCGCGGCCTACAAGGCTATCGTGTCGGCGTAGAAGCAGATCTTGGACAAGGCCTACCGAGTTTTGAAATTGTCGGACTGCCGGCTTCCTCGGTACGAGAGGCCAAGGAACGGGTGCGCTCCGCTGTTACCAACAGCGGATTTACGTGGCCGAGACGGCGTATCGTGGTTAATCTGACCCCTTCTGACTGGCGCAAAGATGGCACCGGTCTCGATCTTCCGATCGCGATGGCGATTCTTGTAGCCTCCGAACAGATTCCACCTCTTTCCCCTGAGATCTCGTTTCTCGGCGAGCTTGCCCTTGATGGAGGCATACGGTCTTATCGCGGGCTATGGACTGCCATGATCAGCGCCACCGAACTAGGGGCCAAGTATCTAATTGTCCCAGTGGGTAGCGACTTACGTCTACCCGTCCATCTGGATTGCGAGATTCTTATGGCGCCTTCCTTAACGTGGGCGATCAGATCGGCCCGCAAAGAGGCCATATACACGCCGCCACCACGTGTAGAGAAACTGGAAGGCGAAGAACCGTCTGAACAGGTGGATATGAATGAGGTGGCCGGACAAGACGCGGTCAAGCGAGCCATCGAAGTCGCTGCTGCCGGGCACCATCACATTTTACTTACAGGGCATCCTGGTGCGGGCAAAAGTATGCTTGCAGAGCGCCTGCCGACCTTGCTACCGCGCCTGACGCCAGAGCAAGCTTTAGCGGTCCGGCAGATCTACAGCGTCGCTGGACTAGAGTCGATCTGCCCCACCGAATCACCACCATTTCGAACCCCTCACTACTCCGGTTCACTTCAAGGCCTTCTCGGCGGCGGTCAGATCCCGACTCCTGGCGAAGTCAGTCTCGCGCACCACGGGGTACTGTTTCTCGACGAGTTTCCTGAGTTTTCACGCGCGTCCCTCGAAGCCCTGCGCCAGCCACTTGAGACGCGTTCCATCACCTTGAGCCGTTCGGCCTATCATTACACCTTTCCTGCCGACTTCCAAATGGTTGCCGCTATGAATCCCTGTCCGTGTGGATATCTCAACTCGCAAAGCGGGCGGGAGTGTACCTGTGAGCACCGACAGATCGAGCGCTATCGGGCGAAGTTATCGGGTCCAATTCTAGATCGTATCGACATGACCGTTTGGGTAGACGCTTTAGATATGAAAAGCATCCTCACAGCACCTGTTGCCCAAAAAGAGAGTTCCAGCGTGATTCGTAAGCGAGTGGTGGCAGCGCGGCAGTTTCGCGCAGAACGCACCTTACACAACCATGATACGGACGGGTCAGCGCGCACGCCAGCACAGGTGCTCAGTTCCCTTAGCATCGATCAGGCCGCGCGCACGTTGCTATTGTCCTGCGCTGATAAAGCCTCACTGTCCGCACGAAGCCTGTTTAAAGTGGCGCGCGTAGCACGTACGATCGCTGATCTCTCACAGGAGGCGAACGTCTCTACAGAGCACGTCGCAGAGGCGATGCAATACAGGTTCTACCAATGAGGGTACCTGATGGGCTATACTGACGAGAGAAGAACCGATGAAAAGGCAAGATGTGAACTGTACATAAAGGCGGTCTGGCGAATGAAAATTGGCTTGTGCCTGGCAGGCGGAGGTGCTTCCGGAGGTGCACATGTGGGCGTACTCCGAGCGCTAGACGAAGCGGGCATCGCGATTGACATGATTGCAGGAACCAGCAGCGGTGCAATGGTAGCCGGTCTATTTGCAGCCGGCATCACGACTGATCAGATGCTGGAGATGTTACCTACGTTGACCCGTCGCGAGATTGACATCGATCGTTCACTTCTGACGCGTTGGCTCACTCGTGACCGGCGTGGCGGACTCATTCGCGGAGAAAAGCTACACACATTTTTGCGTACGGCGGTACAGGATATCGCATTAACCGACGTGCGCATTCCGGTAGCCATTGTTGCCACTGACTTGCAAACCGGAAAAGAAGTCATCTTTTGCTCACACGATTGTCCAGCGCCAGTGGTCCCAGCCGTTCTTACCGATGGCACGCCCCTGTGGGACGTCGTGCAAGATGTGACACTCGCGCTTGCCATACGAGCCAGCATTAGCATCCCGTTTATCTTCCAACCCGTGATTCTGGGCACGCGCATGCTGGCTGATGGCGGCCTCGTGGATAATTGTCCGGTAGAACCCACGCGCGCTATGGGTGCTGACTTCGTGATTGCAGCTGACACGATCACCCCGTTTTTGCAACGGAAAACGCCACTCCCGCTGCGTGTGCGCGCTTTGTTGCAACAAGTCGTCAACATCGGCCTTGCACGACATGCGGCGCTTGCGGCGCGCGAAGCAGACGTGTTTCTCGCGCTGCCGGTCGGACCGATCGGTGCACTCGACTTTCCGCGTCTGAGTCAGGTCGCAGAGCGCGGATACGAGTATACAAAGGCGCGCATTCCGGCCATTATGGCCGCTATGCGCGCGCATGAGATGAAGAAGTGTGGACCGCGGACCTGCGAGTAGTGATACAGCTTCCTTTTAGACGCGTCAGGACTTTTTCTTATCCTTTGGAGGGATGGCCAGACGCTTGGTCTCTGGCTCCTTCTTCTTTTTACCCAGAAGCGGCGGCGGATTTTGACCCGCTTTTCGCATCTGTTGCTTGATCACTTGCATTTGCCGAGGGTTGAGGTTCATCCCCATACGTTTGGCCATCTCACTGATATCTGAATCTCCCATGTCCATCTTCGCCATACTTCTGCGAACAAGCCACACACCTAGAAAAACACCACCCACAACGCCAACGACTAACCCAACCACCAGCATGATCCACGCTAAAGCCGTCATCTTCCATAACCCCTCTTCTAGAACGCTGCTCTGTAATGCTCCATCAAAGGCATCTGTCCTTGTCTATCCCATGCCACTGCCACCACGTCAAACCGTACAGCCACATCTTGTTGAATATGTTCGCGCTTGAGATAGATCTCTGCGAGCTTCCTCAACCGTGCTCGCTTGCGCCCATCCACAGATTCAGCGGCGACGAGCAAAGCATCCACTGCCGTCTCGGAGGACCGATCGCCAGCAGCCTGCGCATGTGCACTTCGCGCACGCACCTCCAAAAACACAAGTGTATCCCCGTCTTCCATAATCGCGTCAATTTCGCCTTGGGCGACGCGAAACCGTCGCTCGCGCAACACCCACCCACGTTGCACCAAGTACGAGACCACCCACTGCTCTGCGTCAAAGCCAAGTCTTTGCCGAGGATCAGGCAACGTACTCATCTGTGGTCGATTCCCAACTGCGCGCACAGGGGCAAAAGAGAACCGATGCAACGCACAGGGCCCATGCACTTGAAGGGCTGCCAGATGCTCCGGCGTTCCATAGCCCATGTGACGTTCAAATCCGTACTCGGGAAAAAGCTCGGCAGCTTGTACCATCAACCGATCCCGCGTCACTTTCGCCAAAATAGATGCTGCGGCAATCGACTGACTCAACGCATCGCCCTTGATCACTTTGCGTTGCTGCACGGAAAGGGAGGGGATCACTGCACCATCGACCAAAAACATCTCCGGTGACACTTCTAATCCGGAGATCGCCTGTCTCATCGCCTCGTAGGTAGCCTGTAAAATATTGTACCGATCTATGTAGAGCGGGTCAACAATGCCTACGCCATACGCGATGGCATTCTCGCAAATACTATCATACGCAGCTTCTCTCGCACGCGAACCGAGCTGTTTCGAGTCATAGTACTGCGCATCGCGCAGATCGTTAGGCAATACGACCGCAGCCGCTACCACTGGTCCAGCCAAAGGTCCACGACCAGCCTCATCTACTCCGCCAATCGTTTTCCTCGACTCTTCGCGTACAGCCTGATCGAACTCAAAAGCGGCTCGATAACGGGCTGCTCGTAAGTCCCGTGCAGATAGAGCCATGGCCATCCCCCGTAAACTGTATCGAATCGCGTGTATGAAACGCACTATATCTGTTCGACGCCAATGTGATTTTCCCTGCTTGGTGTGTAAAACCTAATCAGCTGTCGGGGGGCGATCCAGCGTGATGCGACCCATGAGGCCTTTTTGAAAATCCCGCAAGAGAATATCGGCCGCCATCTCGCGATCCGGGATACCGCCAGGCCTCAGTGCGCCTCGTCTGCGTGCGATATCTTCCAGTATGGCCACGGCATCCGCACCATCTGTTGAGCAGTCAAAGCGTGCAGTCAGTGACTGCGGGTACGTGACTTTTAGCCAATCGACAAACGCGAGGGCAAGCTCTTCTGTCGGCAACAACTCCGATTTGATCGCCCCGGACCAAGCCAAACGCCGTGCGACATCCGGGTCATCGAACTTGGGCCACAAGATCCCTGGTGTATCGAGCAACTCGAAGGATCCTTCCACTTTAATCCATTGTTGTTGCTTGGTCACCCCTGGTTTGTCGCCTGTCTTGGCCACAGATCGGCCAGTCACACGATTGATCAAAGACGACTTTCCCACATTCGGTATACCGACGACAATCGCCCGAATCGCTTTGCGCCGAATACCTTTTTTCTGCATTTTCGCAAACTGCTCTCGGGTCACCTCGTGCGCCGCTTTCGTGAGTAAGTTCAACCCTTCACCGCGCAGGTTATCGACTGCCACTGGTAAAACATGCTCATTCTTAAAGTGTTTCAGATAATTGGCTGTCACTTTCGGATCAGCCAGATCGGCCTTAGCCAATACCAAAACGGTAGGCTTATGCTTCGTGATCTCTAACATCATTGGATTACGTGACGATTCAGGCAAGCGTGCGTCAACAATCTCGATCACCGTATCCACTAACCGCAGACTATCGGTCACCTCGCGGCGCGCTTTCGCCATGTGCCCTGGAAACCACTGAATACTCATCTGTGCCACCTCACCTTCACCTCGTATCCCTATGCCTGAAAATACGGGGCGTACTACCAATACAGGCGGGACTTGGCAACCCAAGTCCCGCCTGTATCTGACCAGCACTGAACTGCGTTTCTCAGCGAAGACGCTCTTTGATCCGGGCAGCCTTGCCGCGCAGATTGCGAAGGTAGTATAGCTTCGCACGACGCACCTTACCGCGGCGCAGTACCTCAATCTTTTCAAGCTTTGGTGAATGAAGCGGAAATGCCCGCTCAACACCAACGCCATTGGATACCTTGCGAACCGTAAAAGTTTCGCTGATGGCGCTCCCTCGGCGTTTAATGACCACGCCTTCAAACATCTGGATCCGCTCACGCGATCCCTCACGCACTTTCACGTGAACGCGCAACGTATCTCCTGGCCGAAATGTAGGCAGATCGGAACGTAGTTGTTCCGTCGCCACAGCCCGTACTAATGGATTCATAACAATAACCTCCTCCCACCAGGCGTTCGTTACTGTCGACAGCAGAGGACCGCCCTGATAACAGAGGACAGTATAACACAGCCTATCAGGATTGCCAAACATGCAAAAGGGCGGGAACTAAGCAATAGTCCCCGCCACCCCACAAAGAAAATGCTACAACCCGAATAGGCGAACTAGAAGCGTCCGCTTTGACCGCTGTTGCCAGACAACATTTGCTCGCCAAGCGCCACAAGTTTACGAGTCATATGACCTCCGATGGCACCTGTATCGCGGGTCATCATCGTCCCCCAGTAACCGTCTTGCGGGGTTGCAATGCCAAGCTCAGATGCGACCTCATACTTCAGTTGATCCAGTGCCCGTAGGGACTGTGGTACGACAGGTGTGTTCTTACTAGCCATTTGAATTCACCCCCTCATGACCCTATTGTGTTATGAGGGGATTGAATCTATGCACACCTTTTTTGCAATCTGGCGATCAAGGCTCTTCCACCTGTTGTAGCAAAGACGAAGGAACTTTCAGAGGCTGGTTCTTGTTCTCGGAGAAAAACAGCGTCGTCCCTTCAAACGACTCCGTGCCAATACTCGGTACACCTGCAGTGGATTGTACTTCGACTTGCCTGAACTGGCCGTCTTTCGTGTCGATCCACACCGTGTACAAGGCGGTGTGCGGAATCGTCTGTTGCCCGATCGCGCCAAGACCTGCTTCTTCTACGGCCGATCCTTGTTTTGCTTTGGTCGCAAACTGAAAGACATAGCAGTCCCAAGACACGACCGTTTGCTTGGGTAACTCGTACACGACGCGCGGTGGTGACTCTTTGAGCAGATTCAACAGCGAGTCCCAAGGACGCAAATCGGATAATGGCGTCATTTTTTTCCAAATATTCCCGTCATCATAGTAAGCAAAATGACCGCTTTGGTACAACTCATAATCAGCGTTGCCAATCGTTTCATCCATCAGCACGCTGTCAGGTAGAATCACCGTTCCATAAAAATCAACCGTCTGGACAAATCGTCCTGTGGTCACTTGCAAATTGGCCTTGAGTTGGTAGTTTTGAAGCTCCTTCATGCCTTCGAGTGCTGTTTCAATCGTCTGAAGCCCTTGGGGGGCTACCGTCCGTTGTACCACAACCTGTGTCAACTTGCCGGGATCAGACTCTAAATTGCAACCGGTCAACAAGACGCTTGACAAAAGCACAGGCATAAAGTAGAGCCAGCGTTTCCTCACAGTAGACGACCCCCTTTACGTGAACGTCGTGCGAGGCCAATCATGAGCATGAGCACATACAACCCTTCCACCAGCGATTGCCACGGAATCACTGTCGGCTTCAACAGCATAATCTCCTGATTCGAGTACACGGACGTCAAAAGTTCTGGTGTTTTTGCAGAAGTTACGTGTACAGTGTGCAGGCTAACCAAGTCTCCGTGATACGAGCGAAATACAGAAAGCAGTTGCCCATTACTGTACTTGTAGCCGCCTAAATACCGAGTCGGTGTGTTGTTGTCGTATCCCGGACTATTGGCAATCAGCAAATCGCCGCCAGGTTGCGAAAATGCGGTCTCAAAGCGAAATGAACTGCGCGCACTCACCCACATCGTCTGCCAAGTCAGTTGCGGTGTGAGACCCACAATTTGAGCCGGTACGGTGTTTAGCAACAGCTGATCCGTGCCAGAACCGGTGATATCCGCAAACACGATGTCTGTCGTCAGCGGATTCAGATAAGTCCCGTGCAGAGTGGCCACGACACGCGGTCGATCAGGCGGCAAGGAGACGACCTGTAGCCTATTGTTGCCCTCGATCACTGCTTGCGGTGACTTCATCATCGACGTCGGCAACAAGCGATAGATGCCCAGCAGCACATCGCCTGCATTTTTCACGCGCACCGTTTCACCATCATAAGTGCCTGTCAAGTACCCATTTGCCAGTTTCAGCGGACCTGGCGCTACGGTCGGACGTCCTGTGACAGCATCCCAGTTCGCCTTTTCGGCACGCGCCGTTTGCACACTCAAGCTCGCAATCGAGTCGGCCATGCGTCCTGGATTCATCACTGTCGACAACAGATCCCCTGGGTTTTCAGACAGCGACAGGTACATTCTCGTCCGGTCAAACAGCGTCAAGATATTTGCTGTGGTAAACGGAAAATCCACCATCTCGAGGTCAGAAAATGGCAACTGGCGCAACAGACTCCGACCCGGATACGTGACGTGAAAGAAAAGTCGTCCAGGCGTTACACCCACCACATCATAAGTGTGTTGCAGTTTGTCGATCGCGCTTTGCACAGCCGTGTAATTGACAGGACCGGCCATTAGGTCGATCAACTTTTGCGCCTCGCCTTCAATTGGGCGGTGCGCCTGGAGGGTAATAATCTCTTGCAGGGAGGCATTAGTTGGATTGGCTACTGTAGCCACAGGAATGCTTGGAATCTGTGGATCTTGACTGCCGAGATGTCCTGTGTACTCGATCTGAAACTTCGATAGCATGCTCATATCATCGAGCGGGACCCATACTTCTGCCGCTGTGATAAAGAGAACCACCAGCAAGAGTCTCGACAACCGCATCTTGATCAGCCAACGCCCGAGAAATAAAGCGAACGCGACGAACACGATATAGTCGACAATACGCCATCCCATAGGTTGGGACGCAAACGTCGGTATGCCGAGGCTTACCGCTAGACTAAATATAGTGAACCGAATCAAAGTTCGACGATCTGCGCGCGGAAACGCATAGATAAACAGCAGGGACGCCACAACCACACCGATGACGCCAAACACGGAATACTCAATCGTCCACGCCGTGAAAACCAACTGATAGAAGAGCATCGCCCACAACGCATACAGAATCCACATGGGTGTGGTGAAGACACGCCAGGCTCGTCCATCACGCATGGTCCTCACCGTCCTTTGCCCCATAGATGAGTATGAGTGTTCCGGAAAGCCAGAACAGCATGTTCATCGCAGGTTCTTCAAATACGTTTTCCACCAGATTGTGTGTGACCACGGCAATCAATGAACCGAAAACACCCGCAATTAGAATCTTCATCTGCGGATCCGTCGTGCGTTTCCAGACACGCCAAACATCGCGTAGATAGACGAATAGCAGATACATAAATGCGGTAAAACCAACCAAGCCGAGTTCCGCCAGCATGTGAGCGTAATAACCGTCCACATAAATGATGCCGAAGAACTTCGATGCCACAGCCCCACCGTAACGTCCAATGCCTGCACCGAACAGCGGATTGTTGACCATTTGATCGTACGCGCGAAGCCACTCTGCGATACGACCGTTTTGCAAGGTCTGATGCCAGTATACCGGCGAGAAAAACTCGTCGATGCGGGTCTGTACGGGATGGACGAAAAGCGCCGCCAGCACCGCGAAGACCGCCGCCGCGACCGCCAAACGCTTATCCCATAATAGCGCAAGTACAAAGACTCCGACAAAGCCCGCAATCCAGGCCCCTCGTGTGAAGGTAAACAGCAGCGTCAGCGTCATAAATCCAGCCGCAACAAAGTAAAACAGGCGCTCGCCTTTGGCCTTTTGGTAAAGGCCCATCCCGATCGTAGTCGGAAGGAGAAAGGCGACATAGGCCCCCAAAATGTTAGGACTGCCAAACAATGAGTAAACGCGCGATCGTACATTTTCCCCGATCACGTTCCACGTAGAAGGAACCGGAGCTTTGGTGATGTACTCATAAACGCCATGGATGCCAAGTAAAAAGCCTGTCATCACCATCAGTTTCAAGATCGGGACGATGTCTTCCTTGGCCACAACGTACGGCAACAAAACCGCAAACAGCATGAATATAAAGTCAATCTTGTACCCGGCTAATGCCACTTCCACGTAACCAATATCCATCAAGATGTACACGAATCCAAGAACCGCCATAAAAAGCACCATTTTTTGGGTCGGATACATCTCCTTGCGACCGTTTAGCATATAAGAACGCATCGCGAATAAAGCCGTCGCTATCAGAATCAGTTCGTACCACGTTTTCCCGACAATGCCCCACGGGTAAATGCGCAAAAAATAATCGACGACCGGAAATCCTGCAAGCAAATAGATAGGCCAGCGCAACCGACCAGCCTGCGCACTATCTCCCATAAACCTCACCCACCGTAGCGTAATATGTCCTTGTACAAAGTCCTGCCATTATACCACACAGTCAATGAATCACCGTGACGTTTGGGCTAGGCACGTAACCGGTCTTACCATTTTCGTCTGTGACTTTGTCCCATCCGCTAGGAGCGC
Organism: Bacillota bacterium; assembly: GCA_026627345.1. GTDB lineage: Bacteria > Bacillota > Bacilli > Alicyclobacillales > SLC66 > JAPNUJ01. The sequence continues at coordinate 75,791 of JAPNUP010000051.1, forward strand.
CACTCTGTAAGACCAGATAGACATTGTTTGGCAAGGTATCGATGACATTAGCACTTGACGATGCACTCGCAGTAGAGCGGACACTAAGCGAATCACCGAACGAGATACCGACGACTTCCCCCATATTTTGCAAACTGATGTCATTCCAATCCACGAATCCCGTCACCCCTGAAGAAGTGGTGACCTTGTCCCATCCAGGGCAGTCCCCATAGACGGATAAATCCGTGTTCGCTGGCACCTGCGTCAGCACTTGGGGCGTTCCTTGGGAGCTGTCAGGCGGATATGAGTAGACAGCAGTCAAGGCTGTGGTCATACCAATCGCTCCTGTCGGATACGCAAATACAGGTCGCGTCTGCGACTCCGGCAACGAAGGCTGCGTAGACATACTGGGTGCATACGTCTCAATCTCGGACATGATCCGCGCGATACTATTCGCCCAATAGGGGTCGGTCGCATAGTCAACGTTCATACCGTCTAGATTCGGGCCGTTAAAGAATGAGCCACTCGGATTCAAGTAATCATCGCGAACGAACCAAGCCTGAAAGTTGATATCGTACTCGATCGAGCGAAATGAAGCTGCCGCATTGGGGTCACTTGTATAAGCCTCATAGCCAAACAGATTATTTCGATCCTCGGCAAAGTAAGACGTGCCCCACCCGGACTCAATAATCGCATGCGCCACTAAGTACTGCGCATTCACGCCATAGGCATTTTGCGCTTCGATGAAATACTGACCGGTGTTTTGCAGCACACTGTCGCTGACCGCATGTGTGGCGATAAACGAATTGATCTGCGCTGCAGTCAAATTGGATTGTGATTCGAGGTTCAGTGTTTGATAAGGGTTTTCCCATTCGCCGACGTAGACATCTCCGCTCGGCAACACTTCATACCAGTGTTCGAAATCGTTTGACACATATGTTTCATTAGGTTGCATAAAAATCGGTGCAGGTGCGAGCGCAATATTCGCTGCTCCCCAGTGATCCACTGCTATGCCATTGACGTCAGTCAACGTATCCCCAATCGGCGACTGTACGGTTGTCGGATAATTAGAGTACGCAATTTGATGAGAGACCGAATTGATCACTTGCACGTGATCTAGTGTCTTGGCGTATGCGAGCGCTTGATTTAGCGTGGTAAACGAACGTAAAAGCTGCAGGTAACGATACACACCATACGCTCCTGCTGGCGTCCAGACAATCTGACTGTTGCTGACCTGTACGACGACAGCGTTGGTCACCGTTTTAGCGTACGCCGTGGCAGCGGACAAAGACACGAAAGAGCGTAGTACTTTCGTACCTACCTCAACGAGATAGGCCGGGACATTGGTGTAGACCGTTGCCTTGGTGGCAATCGAGACTACCGAAACATTCGATAAATTCTTACTATAAGCGAGAGCATCTGGCTCGTCTGGAAATTGCTTAACCAAAACCCCGTTTTGGTAAACGTCGTAGCGTGGCGTGTTGGAATAGACCACTTGATTGGTAGCAATGTCCAGAACGGCACTTTTCATCGTCTGATTGGCATACGCCGTAGCATGGGCCAGCGTTTGAAAAGCCTTCTCAAACACACCCCCGACCAACACATTGTAGGCGGGTTGCCAAACTACTTGAGCGGTGGCACCCGCTGCGACTGAAGCGCCCTGGATCGCGGACGCCGCCGTTTGCGCTGCTTGCAGCGTCTCATAAGACGTCGTAGCCTCAGGGCTTGTGACGACGTAATTTTGCATATCACTCCACACGACAGCACCAGATAGCTGATCGATGATATAGGCGTTAGCAGTGGCCGAAACGGCCGCCTCGGCTGCCGATAAGGTAGCGTAAGTCGTGCCATCGAGTGGCGACGGCGCACTGTCTGCCGGTGTTAAAATATGTACCTGGTACGGTTCTTGCATACTACCTGTGATGACCGCCCCGGTGCTCGTAGACAGGACTTCAGCACTTGGCGTTGACGCGGCATATGTCGAAGCAGCAGCCAGAGTCGCAAAGGTACGTGTAGTCACTTGTCCGTGAGTGAGGACTTCTACGGCATAAGGGGTATCCTCGAAGCTTGAAACGGGAGACCTCAGAGCTGTGGCTCCCGTTTGCGTCTTGTTGCGGGCCATGCTTTGTACCGAAGGCCATGTTGCCGCGTAAGCATTCACTGGCATAGACAGTCCGGCGACCAGCAGGACGATTACAATCGAACGGTGTCGATTCATGTCGGCATTCCCCTCCAGCCTCTATTATGCGAAGAGGGGGACAGCCCTGTCAATGCAAGTTTACTGAAAAAAGTCAGAAAGTTGCTAGGTTCTCGATCGCCGCCGCGATTCCTTGGCCCCCACCAATACATAAAGAGACCAGCGCTTTTCGCCTACCTGCGCGACGCAATTGCAACGCCGCGGTCAGCAACAGCCGCGCGCCGCTCGCGCCAACCGGATGGCCGAGCGCGATCGCACCGCCTTGAGGGTTCACACGGTCTAAGGGTAGTGAGAGCGCCTGCATAACCGCTAGCGTCTGAGCCGCAAACGCCTCGTTTACTTCAAATAAGTCGACCTCATCCAGTGTCCAGCCTGCGCGTGCCACTGCCGTTTGCATCGCCTGTACCGGCCCAATTCCCATGCGCCGAGGATCGACACCTGCAAATCCGTATCCGACCAGCCGAGCCAGTGGCTTTAGATCATACTTGGCGACAGCCTCTGCTGATGCGAGAACGACCGCCGCAGCCCCATCATTGATGCCACTCGCGTTTCCAGCCGTGACCGTACCTTGATCACGAAAAACCGGTCGAAGAGCGCCTAGCCGTTCCAAGGTGGTGTCTTGACGGATGTGTTCATCATTTGAAACGACGACGCTACCGCGACGAGTCGACACGGTTACCGGTGTGATCTCCTCGGCACGCGCTTCATTGTTGGCGACTGCCAACTGCTGTGACCGCAGGGCAAATTCGTCCTGCCTAGCGCGCGAAATCCCGTACTCGTCTGCCAGTATCTCCGCCGTTTCTCCCATCTGACATCCTGCGTAATCGTCATACAAAGTGGCGGTGAGCATATCGGTCAACTCGGGTTTGCCAAGCCCCGCACCAAAACGCGCTCCGTGCATCGCATAAGGAATCCGACTCATATTTTCTGCGCCACCGGCTATGGCCAAGTCGCTGTAGCCGAGCATAATCCCTTCGGCGGCTGACACTACCGCTTGTAGACCGCTGCCGCATAGGCGATTGACAGTGAGCGCTGGCGCGGTTACAGGCACGCCTGCCGCGAGAGCCACGTGGCGGGCGAAGTAGGCAGCGTCGGGCGCGGACTGTACCACTTGCCCGAGGACTACTTGGTCGATGGCCGATGCATCCACCCCTGCCCCTGAGTGGACCAAGGAAGCACGCACCGCTGCAACCGCTAGATCGTGTGCGGGAACGTCTTTAAAAACACCACCAAATGAACCAAACGGCGTCCGTGCTCCGCCTACGAGAAAAACCTCTCGCATCCCTGTCACCTCCAGCTAAAGTTATTTCACAAACGTCAAGTCGAAGGTAGAGCGAATATCGCCAACGAGTTTGCCTGCGACATTGCGCACCTCAGGCTGCGAAAAGTGCGATAGCGCCACTCTTTGACTTTGATCAAGTGCTCCGAGCGCGACGAGCGTCTTCATGACCGCAGGTTCTGCGGCACGACCTGCGCCGTCTTGCACCTTGACTGCAACGCCTTTGACACCGAGGGGCGAAGCGAGCAGGCCCACTCCGTACACGCCTTCTGCCCCTGCCTTACTAACGATCTGCCCGTTTCCTTCTTGCATCAATCGCGTACAAAAGCGCCCAGTACCCGCCACCATCTCCGGATATGCCATCATCGCATCGCGCACTGTACGCAGACCGACACGATGAGCCTCCGGTGCTTTGTCGGGTGCCGCCAAATAAGCAAAGATCAGCGCCAACTTGGCAAGCGGAATACCGAATACGGGCGCGCCGCAGCCGTCTACCGCGACGGGCACTTGCGACTCAGGAAGCTCAATAATGTCACACAGTGCTTGCAAGATGTAACGCTGAACCGGGTGGTCCGGTTCTAAATACGTGTGCAGGTCTGCACCCATATGCTTGGCGGCCGTCAACATGCCCGTGTGTTTCCCAGAGCAATTGCTATGGACCGCTTCCGGTTCCCGACCGGCACGCGCCAGGGCGGCTGCTGCTTCGAGTGAGTACGGAGCGTGCGCCCCGCACTGCAGGTAGGATACATCAAGGCCCGCCTTGCCTAACATCGTCTTCACTGTCTCAACGTGAAAGTCCTCCGCTTGATGTGAGGCCGCGCACAGTGCGAGTTCTCGCTGTGTGAATCCAAATGCTGAAGCCGCCCCGCTTTCCACTAAACAAAGCGCCTGAATCGGCTTGAGCGCGGACCGCGGATACACAAATGCGTTAGGGTCACCCGCAAAGGCGACGAGCTCGCCTTTTTCATCTACCGCCGCAACATGTCCGTAGTGAGCTGACTCCTTAAATCCTCCACGCCACAACTCCGCCAGCACTGCCGTTTCTCCCATAATCATCTGCCCCCGTTCTAGTGATTGATCCCCCAGCACTCTACACAACGGCCTCAGCCGCTTGTTGTTTTCCTGGATCATGGTGCTGGTGCCTACCCTGTGACCGTGCGTCTAATACTTTGCTGCCACTTGAAAATCCACTGTCTGCGCGGATGTCACAGCATAAGCTCCAGGTGACTGGGCAAAGACGTCCCCAGCAGGCGTCTGCGCATGCGCGGTCAACTGATAGGAATAATGCAGATGATCTCCTAGCAAGACCTGTGACGCCTCGGCCACCGACATGCCAACTAAATCCGGTATGAGCGTTTCCCCTTGAGGAACAGAGACGAACACCGAGACCGTCTCCCCGGGGGTCCACGTCTGACCGGGCGCTAGTGACGTGCGCAGCACCTCGCCCGCGGAACCCCCACTCGAAACGCCAACCACATTAATCGCCGAATCAGGGATTCCCGACTTTAAAAGCGTGTCAATGGCATCTACCGTCGATTGGCCACTGATCACAGGCGTGGCTACCTGCTGATCACTCGAAGTTACAGGGTCAGTGGTTGGCTGCCCCTGCGCTCCCTTGGCTTTCGCCGTGGGCTCGGCGGTCGCACCCGTTGGATGTGACCTAGTAGTCGACTGTGCAGCGGGGTGTGGCTGCGCCGTCGGGGAAGGTGCGGCTACCTGCTGATGAGTAAAAAGTCCTAAATGACTGAATGTAATCCCGCCTAGAAGTAAGATGACCGCCACTGCCACTACCCCGATCGCAAAAGGTAATAGGCGTCGGCGAAGTCGATAGGTAACCCCCGGATCATCTTCAAACTCGTCAAAATCCTCACTATCTTCATCTGCGTATTCGTAGCTCTCATCGTCATCCTCTTGTGACAATAATGCGTCGTCGATGATCACCCTTCTTGGCGCGAGCTTCTGTCTTGGTTCCGCGGCTATACCGGGTTGTGTGGTGGCCGACACAGTCGTTGACACATCTGGCAATTCTTCGAGCGTCTGCAAGATGACCCCGAGTTCGCTCAAATCAGTGATCGCTTGACCTGCTTCGCCGAGTAAGCGCCTCATCACGGCACTCCACACAGCAGGCAATTCTTCACGTGCCTGATCAGGCAAAGACAAGAGATGCCACTCCAGCAGCGATCCAAAGTATTTCCCGAGTGCTTGGACCAAATCAGGTTTAACTTCATCTGCCCCCGCCTCCACAGCGGAAAGCGGCAATCCAAGCACCTTGGGTTGCCCCCCATCCCAAAGCACCTGCCCGCCTACAAAAGGCACATTCACCCCTGCTTCAGCGAGCGCCTGCACGCCGTCCACTACATAGCGACAGCTTTGAAGTAACTTCACTCTGGGCAGATTCGGCAAGCCAAACCGACTGTCTGCTCCCCCTTCAAATACGCAGACAAACGTATCCGGCCCTTGGTATAAATCGAGCATTTGTGCCACGCGTGTATGCGAAAGCGCCGCACGCCTGGTTAACCATCGAGACATCTCGGGTGTATCTCGTCCGCCGCCTGTATAACGAGCGAGGATCACAGACCGGTCCAGGCGTTTATCGCGTCCCACCCCTATGTGCCAACCTTCGCAAAGTGGATCCAAATCTTGCGCTTCATAGCGTTCGCTAATGGTGATCATGGGACTTATCCCTCAGTTCGTCAGTTAGTGCGGTGCGCTTGCGCCGTTGCCCGCTCATTTCGACGTTGTAAACGCATTTCCCTGCGTCCTGGTGCTGTATCAAAATGCCATTTCTCCTCTGGCGTTTCTGGAATGATGGCCGGAACGAGAGCCGGTTTTCCGTCTGTGCCGAGCGCCACAAAAGTCAGATAAGAGGTGCCCGTGAGCCGATGCTCCCCTGTCAACAGATCTTCCGATTCGATGCGACAAAAAATCTCCATGGACGTTTTGTGGGTCCACGTTACAAATGCTTCCAGTTGAATCGCTTCTCCGGCGTGAATGGGCGCAAGGAAATCCAGGCTGTCACTAGAAGCGGTCACCACCGGCAAGCGGCAGTGACGCATCGCGACAATACTCGCAATCTTGTCCACGTATGCCATGACGCGCCCACCAAAAATCGTTCCATGTGTATTGGTGTCTGGTGGCAAAACGAGATCAGTCATATGAGTGCGCGACTCGGACACGCGTTTGCTATACACGGTCACTTACCTGCTCACCAGGGCTTGCAGCACAGAAATATTCGTCCACGTAGGGGACAAGAAGAAAGTGTAAACGAACAATACGATGGCCAAGACGCCCATCACAATCCACATTAGACGTTGCATAAAAGTACCCTCCAGTCAGATAAGCGAACCGTGGTAATCGCGATCAATCAAGACGCTACACCCCTCGGGTCGCATGTATTATGTAGCGCGCATGCGCGTTATGGTCACACCGACCGTGTCAAATATACCGGCGATCGGAGCTCCCGGCTTCTCTACCTGCACAAGCACGGAGTGCAGGGCAGGATAGGTTTGCAACAAAACATCGGCAATTCGTTGCGCCACCGTTTCAAGCAAACGACAAGGTGACCCTTGCATCACCTCTTGCACCTTAGTATACACGTCCCCGTAGTTCACTGTCAGCTCCAAATCGTCCGTTTGGCCAGCTGGCTGTAAATCGAGTGTCATGTCAAGCGACACGACGAAGCGCTGTCCGAGATGGCGTTCCTCGACAAACACGCCGTGGCGAGCATAAAAAGGCATCCTTTTCATGAAAATGGTATCCATCACATCGCCTCCTCTCGTACGGAGTGCAGCCCAGCGGACCGGCCCGCCACATAGCCAGTCGAAAAGGCGACGGTGATGTTATAGCCACCAGTGTGCGCGTGCACATCAAGCACCTCGCCTGCAAAGTACAAACCTTCCGCCATTTTCGATCCCATCGTTTGCGGGTTGATTTCTCGCACGTCTACACCACCGCCAGTCACCGTGGCCCGTTCTAGGCCGAGGGTTCCATTGATGCGCATAGGCAGCGCCTGTAAAAGTTCGCTGATGCGCTCCCAGTGTGCGACTTTCACATGACAAGCTTCCGTCTCCCCCACATCTTGCAAAAAGCTGGAGAGTAGATCGGCCAGGCGCTCAGGCACCAGTTCCCGCAATGTGTTTTTCAGTGAGCGTCGCGGATGATCCGCGGCCATCTGCCTGAGCCTAGCGCGCAGATCTTCACGTGTGAGCCCGGGCAGCGTATTGATCGTCAAACGCAATTCCTTGGCATCAGAGTCCCGTAGCGCCTTGACGGCATACTGGCTGACGCGAAGAGCCGCCGGACCGGATAGGCCAAAGTGAGTAAAGACGATATCCCCTTCCTCTTGGCATAGCGCCTTCGTCCTTTGCCCGTACAGCGCCAGCTTGACGCCGTATAAAGAGACGCCTTGAAGTGCCCGATCGCGCACTACCCAATCATCAGCCGCGGTCAAGGGAACGGAAGTCGGATATAAATCGACGATCCTATGCCCCACACTTTTTGCCAAACGGTATCCATCGCCAGTCGATCCTGTCTTTGGCACTGAGCATCCACCCACTGCAACGACGACAGAACCCCCAGTCATACGGCCACCGCCGACGAGCTCCACACCTACTATTTGGCCTTGTTCGCCGCGTATAAGCCCTTCGACTGCAGCACCGAACCTGATCTCCACGGACAGTTCGTGCAAGTGGTCAATCAGCGCGTTCAGTACAGTATCAGAACGATCGGTCACAGGAAACATGCGACCGCGATCTTCCTCTTTGAGCTTGACACCAAGGTCCGTAAAAAAAGCCATAATATCTTCATTTGACCATGTACGTAGAACACTTTGCAAAAATCGCGCGTTGCCCGGCACATTTTCGAGAATGTGATCTACGCCTCGGGCATTCGTGACATTGCAACGGCCACCGCCTGAAATCAGTAATTTACGTCCTAACCGATCGCCTTTCTCTAGCAGCCGAACGCGCGCCCCTGCGCGTGCCGCACCCACTGCAGCCATCAAACCTGCAGGTCCGCCGCCCACGACGATGACCTGTGGATCCACTGTGTATCACCCCATTACGCCTTTACACTCACGCCGCACCGCATACCATTGTCAAAAGTAGACCTTTTCCCGTTGTAGTGCAAGCCTAGGCCCTACTAGTGGGACTTCTTATGCTATAGTAAGGCCATCATCGGGAGGTGTACCCATTGCGAACTCGCGCTAAACGACTCGATCATATAGGCACAGCTGTCTTTTTTGAAATGGAAACGCAAAAATCTGCCCTGCAAGCACAAGGGCGTACCGTCACTGATCTAGGCATCGGCTCACCTGATCAACCGCCTGCCGCTTTTATCAGACAGGCACTGCAAGATGCACTAGAAGATCCAGCTGCGTTCGGATATCCACGCTCGCAAGGCACACTTGGATTCCGACAAGCAGCGGTGAATTTTCTGGATAGACGCTATCAGGTAACGCTCGATCCAGAAACGGAGGTACTGACGCTGATGGGGGCGCAAGACGGCTTGTCCCACCTCACGCTAGCACTCATCGATCCAGGCGATATCGTACTGGTTCCCGATCCTGGCTATCCGATCTACGAGGCCTCTGTGCACCTCGCCGGCGGCACGCCTTATCCACTCCCGCTACGAGCTGAAAACGGCTTTTTACCCGATCTGCAGGCCGTGCCGGAAGACATTCTGAAGCGCGCCAAACTCTTGCTACTAAACTATCCGAACAACCCGACCACGGCACTTGCGCCTGACTCCTTTTTTGACGAAGTGATCGCTTTTGCCAAGACGTACGACCTTTGGGTCATGCACGACGCAGCTTACAGTGAACTCTCGTTTGGGGCAGAGCCTTGCCCATCTTTTTTATCCAAAGCCGGTGCGAAGGACGTAGGTATCGAGATTCACTCGCTGTCTAAAACTTTTCACTATGCCGGTGCTCGGTTGGCTTTTGCGGCAGGAAACGCCGACATACTCAAGGCGCTTGCCGTGGTCAAGTCAAATATCGACTACGGGGTCTTTACGCCCGTGCAGGTGGCAGGCGCGGTCGCTTTGCAGGATGACCGCGGACACATCGCAGCGACTCGAGAGTTGTATCAGGCTCGCCGAGACGCGTTTTTAGGGCCACTGCAAAGCGCCGGGTGGGCGATCCCCACCCCGCAAGCGACTATGTTCGTCTGGGCACCTATCCCATCGAAACAAGATTCGCGGGCATTTGCCAGACACCTGCTCACTGCCGCTTCAGTAGCTTGCGTTCCTGGGGTAGGATTCGGTGCACAAGGAGAAGGCTTCGTACGCTTCTCACTCGTACAAGACGCATCGGTGCTACGCGAGGCTGCGCTGCGAATTGTACAGGTACTAGGCTAGCTATCAGTGCTGTGGCGACGCCGGCGCGTTATGGGTTTCAAGGTAGATGCGTAAACGATTCAGCCAATCTGCCGCCTGTGCGCGGGTGATCGGTTCATCAGGCTTGAACAAGCCGTCTTGATAAGCTGTAATGACATCGATCGTAAGTAGGTCTTGGACGGCCCCGTGAAACCAGTCATTTTTATGAACGTCGGCTGGCATCTTGATCTCCCCTCTCAGTGGACCTGAATGCGGACCCGTCGCCCTACTGGGTACACCAGTTGTCGGATGTGCCGGCGATGGTGCAGTTCTGGAGGGCACGGGAGGAGTCATCTGTGAGGAATGAGTCGGTGTCGGTGCAGGTGGTGCAGTGGGTGGTCCAGGTGGTGGCCCAAACGTGGTGATGTTGCGGATAGCCTGTTGTTGGCGGCTATCGGCGGATTGGGCATCCCAGAAACTGATGCCAGTCGCGCCTAGTGCTTTGGCCGCAGTGGCAAATTGTTCGATTTGGCCAGCAGACACCGGGCCGTATGCTTGACCGACCGGGGCGATTGGCAGCTTATAGGTGGCTAATTGGCTAAAAGATTGATGGACCGCGTCAGTCGCCGAGAGACCAAATTCGCCCCAGTACACCTGCGGCAGACACACATCGCATAAGGATGCAAACGCCGCATATGGAAAAGTGGGATGATCCTCAGGGAGTGCAAACGGTGAAAAGCCGATCGTGAGCGTCGGATTATGAGCGCGTAGCGTAGTGCACAGTGTGTGAGCGGCATCTGGCTGACCCTCATACCCAGTCTCGGCATCGATCACGTACGCATCCGCACCTTCAGCAATCCCTACCTGTGCCGCTTTCGCCTCGGCCACCGGGTCCGTCCCATAGACATAGCCCCAGGCTACCACAGCAAAACCCATTGCTTGCAAAGGCTTGCAGACGCGCGCAAATTGTGGCCAGACGTCGGTGCCGTCATGTGATTTGACGATAAAACCGGTTAACCCTAGTCTTTTCCCTAGGTTTGCGATCGCTGTGACGTCGCCCCCTTGTGTCTGATCTACTTCCCATATCCACAAGAACTTTCCGGCAAGTGGCGCCAAGACATTCACCCCCGCTTAAAAGACGTTGATGATTGTATACTACGCACACCTTGTCAACTGGGGTACGGACGAATACCACCTATCATCCGACACCTGTACAAATACGCACTTGTTTAGCGCCTCACATGCTCACTATTCGGAAAGCCTGTGGCTGACACAATGGTTCCATTCACGGCGTTTACCGTAATGTGCAATTTGTATACACGCGTGGCCAGACCATTATCCTCATTGTCCATGCCGAGAAACGAGTATTCGGTCTCAAGCCATGGACCGAACCACTGTTTGCGCGAAGTGATCAGCCGTAGCGGTACGGCTAACGCGAGTCCGCCTTCTGTGACCTCATCGCGCATTGCGATCGCGTCGGCTTTTTGTGCCGGCATCGTCTCGCGGTATCGAACAGCCCACTCCCCAGCGAAAACACCCAGGAGTAAGATGCTAAGCACTACGAGAACGCCAACTCCCCACTGAACGACTGTCCGTGACATGGCCTCACCTCGTCCGCTGTCCTCCCAGTAAGTATAATCGTACTTTACCTATACTATGTCGCCGAACTGCGAGGATCGCAGGCGGACAAAAATCCGGTATCACTAGGCCCCCGCACAGGTGGATCCGTGACAATCGCCGTATCGTATAGTCGTAAGCCACGGCGATCATCACGCTTCGTCCAAGAAAACGCAGCGAAGATAGGAGGATATTGACAATGGCTGTTACCATGGAAATGGTCAAAAAGTACCACAAACACTGGGTGCACTGTCACTCTGTTTACGGCATGCATAAAGGGCTCATTACGCACGTCCTGGAACGAGGGATTATTCTATCGCACTTCGAGCGCATTGAAGGATACGAAGGCTCTGCCGGTATGACACAGACAGCTTGGAGCGACGATCGGCTAAACGGTGACGATCTCGATGTGTCACTTCAGTTTCTGCCAGTACCAGTACCCGTACCCGCGGTCCCTGGCGGTATGTTCGTACCTTACGGGGGCATGTACGGCGTTTATCCGCTGCGCCCCGCCACGCCTTGGTAAAGAACAGACACGCGGCAGGGTGTAAGAGGTCATCTTGCCGCTTGCATGTTTCCGAGAGCGGCCAATTGTTCATAAGAATGAAGACGAGCAGAGTGGTCATAGATCGCACTGTTCACGATCAATTCATCCGGCCCTGTAGCCGCCACAAATTGTTCGAGCGCCTCCGCTACCGACTCCTTCGTGCCGACAAATGTCGTGCCTTGACGTTGTCTCCAGAGTGCCGATTCCTGAGGTGTCATGCGCATCTCCATGTCTTTCACCGCTACAGGCGGTTGCAACCGCATCGGCCGACCGCGAACAATCCCCAGAAACTGCTGTAAAAGCGACGTTGCCAAACGCTGGGCCTCCTCGTCCGTGTCAGCGATCACGACATTCACGCCGAGCATCGCATACGGCTTTTCGAGAGCCTCAGATGGCACAAACGTTTCCCGGTAAATAGCTAGTGCTGGCAACGTGTATTGAGGGGAAAAGTGGCTGGCGAACGCAAATGGCAACCCTTGCTCCCCAGCCAGTCGCGCACTAAAATCGCTGGACCCGAGTAACCAAATAGGCACGGATAATCCAGCAGCCGGATAGGCACGTACGCGCTCTTCATCCGCATCGGCACCGTCAGGCCGAAAATACCCTTGAAGCTCCGACAGAAGGTCCGGAAATTCGTCTCCCGCAAGCAGTGGGCCCCTACGCAACGCTCGCATCGTGGCCCGATCCGTACCAGGCGCTCTTCCGAGACCCAAGTCAATCCGTCCGGGAAACAGGGATTCCAAGGTTCCAAACTGCTCCGCAATCACCATTGGTGCATGATTAGGCAACATGATACCACCCGATCCAACGCGAATCGTAGAAGTACCAGCCGCCAAGTGCCCGATCACAACCGCGGTGGCAGAGCTGGCAATGCCGGGCATACCATGGTGCTCCGCAACCCAGTACCGTCGGTAGCCCCACCTCTGCGCATGTTGAACTAAGTCCAAACTTCTTCGCAACCCATCACTGGCAGTGCCACCCTCGAGAACCGGCACCAGATCCAAAATCGACAGCGGTGTGCGACGCAACCGAACAGCATTTTCCAACATGAGTAACCTCCCTCTGATAGACGAAGGACCTCAGGGGTTCCCTGTGGTCCTTTATCACACTATGTATTTGGAGGCGCCACCCGGATTCGAACCGGGGAATGAAGGTTTTGCAGACCTTGGCCTTACCACTTGGCTATGGCGCCACAACTGGTGGCTCGGGACGGAATCGAACCGCCGACACGAGGATTTTCAGTCCTCTGCTCTACCGACTGAGCTACCGAGCCATAAACCTGAAATAGTCCACTTAATAAAAAAACTGCACTCTCATCCTATGCAGTCAACTCCCAAACGTGCCGTAAACAATATTGGTTGCGGGGGCAGGACTCGAACCTGCGACCTTCGGGTTATGAGCCCGACGAGCTGCCAACTGCTCCACCCCGCGACAAAACAATAAATATGATGCAAGAAACTGGAGCTCCCAACCAGATTCGAACTGGTGACCTCATCCTTACCATGGATGCGCTCTACCGACTGAGCTATGGGAGCATGTATGGCTGGGGAGGAAGGGATCGAACCTTCGAATGACGGAGTCAAAGTCCGTTGCCTTACCACTTGGCGACTCCCCAACTTATGGTGGAGGGGGTAGGATTCGAACCTACGAAGCTTTCGCAACGGATTTACAGTCCGCCCCAGTTGGCCACT